>CAZJCR010000149.1:0-9674 GCA_964544385.1 uncultured Bacteroidales bacterium | reverse complement strand
ACACTATCTCTCCCCGTCCTCTCTTTTAAAAAAGAGAGGAGCTTTACGCAGCTTAACTATTACCCAAATTGATAGAATGGCTCAATTTATTTATTAAACAGCCATTATTTACATAATATAAAACACTAATAAGCAAATAAATAATTAATAAATCATATCATTTTATTGAATATTATTTATAATTTTATGGCCGGGTTATAAAAAGGTATCATAAAATATTGCAAATCAAATTATTCGACGTTCAAATTACTGTAAATTGAAAGCATTATTAATATTAACAATTACATTTATTAGTGTATTTACAAATTACACTAAAGCCGAAAATTTGGTTACCTACAACCACAAACAAATACTTATACTACACTCGTACCACCCTACTTACGAGTGGACAGTTGACCTGTCGAACGGCATAACCGACCAAATAAACAAAGCGTTCCCAAATGCCACATTCTCGTTCGAGTACCTTGATGCCCGTAACAACAACAGCCCCGATTACCTGAAAAAAATTGCCGACTTTTACCAGTTAAAATATAAAACCCAAAAACCCGATATTATTTTAGTTTGCGACAACCACGCCCTTAACTTTATGCTTGCCCATGGCCAGTATATTTTTAACAATACCCCGGCAGTATTTTGCGGTGTAAACAATTTTAAACACCAAATGCTCGAGCAATACCCAAATATGACAGGCGTTGTTGAAGTTCCCGAGATTGAAACAAGCCTTAAAACCATTAAAGATTTGCTGCCCGACACTAAAAATGTTGTAGTTATTAACGGCAAAAACTCGTTAACCGAAAAACTTTTTTCGCCAGTTATAAAACAAGCCAACAACAATAAATACAATATATTAGTAACCGAGAGCCCAAACTATTCGATAAACGAACTAACAGCATTTTTACAAAAACTCGACAATAAAACTGCCGTGTTACTTTACCTTTACACCAGCGACATTAACAATAAAACATTTACAAACAAGCAAGCCGCAAAAATAATAACCCAAAACAGCAAAGTGCCGGTTTTTGCCATGTGGGATTTCCAACTTAACACAGGCGTTGCCGGCGGGCAGGTAATAGTTGCTTACAACGAGGGCCTGCGTGCCGCAAAAGTTGCTGTCGAAATACTTAACGGCCTTAACCCACAACAAATACCCGTGCAATACACCCGCCAACGCGAACCCCTGTTCGACTACCAGGTAACAAAAAACTACCTAACCATAAAAGGCAAATTACCCCCCGACACAAAATATATTAACAAATACGGTAACATAAAAAAATACCAAACAACATTATTAATAATATCGGCAATAATTATTTTACTGATAATTACACTATTAACAGTATTGTTTAAACGCCGGGCATTATTAAAATATCAACAACATATACTCGACTCGCGCGAGGAATGGCGGTCGCTGACCCAAAACCTTCCCGACTCAATTTTCAGGGTCGATATTTATGGCAAACTACGGTTTATAAACCAGGCCGGCGAACAACTTTTAGGCATAACATTTGAACAAAGCTTTGGCCGCTCCCTTACCGACCTTAACCTGCCCAACAAAATAACACGTTTCGAAAAAAGTATTTTTAAACACGTAATAGCAACCGGCCAGCTTACCGAAAAAAGCTTTACAATAAACACGCGCCAACAAACATATTATTATAATTTACGCGTTTTGCCCGAGTATGGCCAAAACCACGAGTGCGTTGGAATAATGGCTATTTTACAAAACCTTACAGCCACAAAAAACACCGAACTTGCCTTAATGCGCAGCGAAGAAGACAACCGCACAATTATTAACCTTATACCCGACAGTTTACTGTTTTTTGACTACGACGGGAACATAAAAAAAATACACATTCCCGAACAACTTAATTACATTATAAACCATAACCAGGTAATAAACAAAAACGTTTCGCAGGTTTTTCCTACCGTTGTTTCGCAACTGTTTACCAATGCATTTGCAAATCTAAAAACTAAAAAAGGGTTACAAGAGATAGAATTTATATTAACAGTTAACGACAAAAAACACTATTTCGAGTCGCGTATAATGGCTCACAACTATTACCTGCTTGCAATAATACGCGACATAACATCGCGCAAAAAAGCCGAGAAAGCCCTTTTGTACGAAACAAAAGCCAACAATGCTCTAAAAAACATTGCAGGCGAGATATTGTCGCCCGATTTAACTATCGAAACAATATCGGAAAACATATTAAAAACAGCATTAACACTTACAAAAAGCCGCGAGGGAAAAGTTTTGGCATACAACCCCGACAACCTTAAAGAGATGTGGGAAAGCGCGACCACCGGGGTTATGATGTGCAAAAAAGAATGTACTCTAAAACAAAACACCACAAAAAACTATTTATGCCATACTAACTATACCCTGCAAAAACCCGTTTTAACTAATATTATTGGCGAAAACACTTTACACTCAAACGCCGAAAACTGCTTTATTAACTGCCACAATTATTTACACGTAAAATCGGTTTTTAAAAACTGCCTGGTTGTACACATATCGGTATCGAACAACGAAACAAACTACAACCAGTACCATTTTAACACCTTGCAACAACTTGCCGACGTTTACGCTATGGCCGTTTACCGCAAACATTTAGAAAACGAACTTATTAACGCCAAAGAACTTGCCGAACAAACCAACAAACTTAAAACCCAGTTTTTGTCGAACATGAGCCACGAGATACGAACACCACTTAACGGAATTATTGGCTTTTCGCAATTAATAATTGACAACCCCAACAACGACAACAAAAAATATATTGACATAATACGCAACAACGGCAACCAACTTATACACATTATAAGCGATATACTCGACATATCGGAAATTGAATCGGGGCAATTAGCAATAACAAACCAGGTATTTAACCTAAACCTTATTATCGATAACCTTAACATGCACTTTACCGAGATAATAAAACAAGGCAAAATAAACCTTAAATTAAACAGTGTTTGTGCATCGGTAAAACCATTGTTTATTTGCAGCGACGAAAAACGCATTAACCAAATAATGGTAAACCTTATTAACAACGCCATAAAATTTACCCCTTACGGGACAATTGAGTTTGGTTACCGATATAACGACAACAGCGAACTTACATTGTACGTTAGCGATACCGGCATAGGTATACCAATTGATATGCAATCGATAATATTTGAAAGCTTTACCCAAATAAAATACGACAAAAAACTATACCAGGGCACCGGCGTTGGTTTGTCAATAGTTAAAGGGCTTTCGAATTTACTTGGAGCACGTATAAACCTTATTTCGCAACCACAAGTTGGCACCGATTTCGAAATTATTCTGCCACAATCGGTTTTCGACCTTAAAAAAGCAGCAAAAAACACATCGTCGCTGGCAAACTAAAACTCAATTTTTAGCGGTTAGCTCATTTATTATACCCAATATTGCAATTAACAAACAGTAATTTTTTATAACAAATGTAATGTGCTATTTTTGCATCACTAAAATAATTAAATATGAGCAATAAAAATGTAGCCCTTATATCGGGCATAACAGGCCAGGACGGCTCGTACCTTACCGAACTGTTATTAGAAAAAGGTTACGAGGTACATGGAATAATACGCCGCAGTAGTTCATTTAATACTTTCCGTATCGACCATATATATAATAATGCTGCACACCTCGACAAAAACTTTTTTTTACATTACGGCGACTTAACCGACAGTAGTAACCTTAACCGCCTTGTTGAAAAAATACACCCAACCGAAATTTATAACCTTGGCGCGCAAAGCCACGTTCAAGTGTCGTTCGAGGTTCCCGAATATACCGCCGAAGTTGATGGTATTGGTACCCTCAGGTTTTTAGATGCCATAAAAGAAACAGGCATAAATACAAAATTTTACCAGGCATCAACATCGGAACTATACGGAAAAGTACAAGAAGTGCCCCAAACCGAAAACACCCCGTTTTATCCCCGAAGCCCTTATGCTGCGGCAAAACTTTACGCTTTTTGGATTGTGAAAAACTATCGCGAGGCTTACAACCTTTTTGCCTGCAACGGTATACTTTTTAACCACGAAAGCGAACGCCGCGGTAAAACTTTTGTTACCCGCAAAATATCGGTTGCCGTGGCAAAAATTATGCTTGGCCTGCAAGACGAACTTGTACTTGGCAACCTTGACTCGAAACGCGACTGGGGTTACGCCCCCGAGTATGTTGAAGGCATGTGGCGCATTTTACAGGCAAAAACCCCCGACGATTACGTGCTTGCCACAAACGAAACACATACCGTGCGCGAGTTTATCGAAGAGTCGTTTAAATATTTTGGCGAACAAATTATTTGGCAAGGACAAGGTGTTAACGAAATTGGTATACTTAAAAGCAAAAATAAACAGGTAGTATCAATTAACCCGCGATATTTTAGGCCAACCGAGGTTGATTTACTTATTGGCGATTATGCTAAGGCAAAAGCCGATTTAGGCTGGGAACCCAAAACAAAATTCGAAAATTTGGTAAAAATTATGATTAAATCGGATTTTGAAAAACTACGTTCGCGCAACGCTTAACTTTTGCTATTACTATGGATAAAAACTCCAAAATATTTATTGCCGGCCATAAAGGAATGGTAGGCAGTGCAATTGCCCGCGAACTGCAAAAACAAGGTTACTCGAATTTTGTTTTTCGCACATCGGCCGAGCTTAACCTTACTGACCAACCCGCCGTTGCAGCATTTTTTGCCGCCGAAAAACCCGAGTACGTTGTTTTGGCCGCTGCCAAAGTGGGTGGAATAATAGCCAACAACACTTATAGAGCTCAGTTTATTTACGAAAACCTGATGATACAAAACAACATTATACACCAATCGTACATTAATGGTGTTAAAAAACTGTTGTTTTTAGGCTCGTCGTGCATTTACCCAAAAATGGCTCCGCAACCAATGACCGAAAACTGCCTGCTAACATCGGACCTTGAATACACCAACGAACCATACGCGCTTGCTAAAATTGCAGGTATAAAAATGTGCGAATCGTATAACATTCAGTACGGTACAAATTTTATTGCCGTTATGCCAACAAACCTTTATGGTGCTAACGATAATTACGACCTCGAAAAATCGCATGTTTTGCCCGCGCTTATACGCAAAATGCACCTTGGCAAATGCTTAGTACAAAACAACTGGCAGTCCATTGTTAACGACCTTAATAAACTACCAATTGAAGGCGTTAACGGCAATGCTGCCAAAGAACAGATAATTGAAAAACTAAATAAATACGGAATAACAACCAACGGCAATAATGTAAAAGTTACTTTGTGGGGCACAGGCAGCCCTTACCGCGAGTTTTTACATGCCGACGACCTTGCCCGCGCTTGCATTTATTGTTTGCAAAACGTTAATTTTAGCCAATTATCAAAGCAATGCCAAAACCCTAACGAAATAAAAAATACACATATAAATATTGGTACCGGCACCGATTTAACAATTAAAGAGCTGGCCAATAAAGTAAAAAACATTGTAGGTTACAATGGTGAACTGGTTTGGGACAGCACTAAACCCGACGGCACTCCTAAAAAATTACTCGACGTGTCGAAAATTAACGCTTTGGGTTGGCAGGCACAAATTAACCTTGACGAAGGTATTAAACAGGTTTATATTAATTATTGTAAATAAAAAAAGGAGGCTTAAAACCTCCTTTTTTTTATATGCTTATAAACTAAAAGCCTCTTTAATATTATTTACATAATCGAGTTTTTCCCAGGTAAATAGTTCAACCTCAATAGTTTTTGAACCATAATATGGCGACTCGTATGTTTTTTTAACCTTTTGTGGTTTACGACCCATGTGCCCGTATGCAGCCGACTCTTCGTAAATTGGGTTACGTAATTTAAGCCGTTCTTCGATAGCAGCAGGCCTAAGGTCGAAAATCTCTTCAATTTTTGATGCTATTTGGCTATCGCTAAGTTTAACTTTAGCAGTTTTGTAAGTATCAACAAACACACCAACAGGTTTAGCCACACCAATAGCATACGACAGTTGTACCAAAACCTCGTCGGCAAGGCCGGCAGCTACCATGTTTTTAGCAATATGCCGGGCAGCATAAGCTGCCGAGCGGTCAACTTTTGAAGGGTCTTTGCCCGAGAACGCTCCACCACCGTGCGCACCTTTACCACCATAAGTATCGACAATAATTTTACGTCCGGTTAATCCGGTATCGCCATGCGGGCCGCCAATAACAAATTTGCCAGTTGGGTTAACGTGCAAAATATAATTATTGTCGAACAAAGCCTGCACGCGTTGTGGCAAAGTGGCAATAGTACGTGGAATAAGAATATTGCGTACATCGTCTTTAATTTTTGCAAGCATAGGCGCATCGGCATCAAAATCGTCGTGTTGTGTTGATACAACAATAGTGTGTACGCGTTTAGGCTGGTTATCGTCGCCATATTCAATTGTAACCTGGCTTTTTGAGTCGGGACGAAGGTATGTCATAACTTTGCCTTCGCGGCGGATAGCAGCAAGTTCAATTAGTAGTTTGTGCGACAACTCGAGCGATATTGGCATAAGGTCGTCGGTTTCGCGACAGGCATAACCAAACATCATACCTTGGTCGCCCGCGCCCTGGTCCATTTTGTTAGCGCGCTCAACACCCTGGTTAATGTCGGCACTTTGCTCGTGTATTGCCGATAAAACGCCACACGAGTCGCCCTCGAAACGGTACTCGCTTTTGGTATAGCCAATGCGGTTAATTACCTTGCGGGCAACTTCCTGAACATCGACATAGTGGTTTGAACGAACCTCGCCTGCAAGTACAACCTGCCCGGTTGTAACAAGGGTTTCGCAAGCAACTTTTGAATTAGCATCAAAAGCTAAAAAGTTATCAAGTAAAGCATCTGATATTTGATCCGCAACTTTGTCGGGATGACCTTCAGATACTGATTCAGAGGTGAATAAATATCCCATAATAATAATTTTTAAAGGAAAACTGTACAGATTGTAGGCAGAAATGAACACATTTTAGCATTTTTTTCTGTGGTTGCAATCAGGACAAATTTCTCCACATTTAGGCTGCAAATATAAATATTATTTTTGTGGGTTTAATTATTTCGATTGTTTTTTATGGTAATTAATTTTGACGGTTTGAATTATAACCTAAATTAAGCGATTATGGCCGATGAGTTTTAATTTAAATAAGATTACCGTAAAAGCAGTACCCAATTAGGTAAGTAGCCGATAGGCTTTTAGCCTATCGGCGAAAACAATTTCAAAAAAAAAACTAATAAACCTTACCAATTAAATTAAACATCATGATAAAAACTGAAAACTGAAAGCCCGATAACTTATTGTACACATTATGCTGTGTATTATTAACTAATTACAACCCAAATTGAGCTAATCGCTCAATTTCAGTGTTTTTATAAAAACCTGCTATTATCACCCGGTAAATAACATTTTCAATCAACTACATATTTAGCGAAAAAGGTGCGATAGGTATTCGTCCAATTGCCTGGAATAGCGTGTTGCATTTCGGCATTGTAACTTATCGCCTTGTCGACATTAGCTGGCAAATTATTGTACGGAGCCAGGTTGGTGTGTGGCGGGCAGGTGTTGTCCTGCAGGCCAATGGTTTCAATCACAGGGCATGTAACGAGCGTAGCCAGATTCTTTGTATCGAAGTAGCTGAGCATCGCATAGAGTTGTTCGTTTGTCCAACCGTTTGCCGTTTGTGCAGTTATAGCAACATTGGCCGGCCACGATAATATCTCGAAGTAGTCGGGAAAATCGCCCATGAAAGGAACGCATGGAGCTATTGCGTTGAACTTATGGTTTCCAAGAGCAGCGGCTGCATATGATAGTGCACCCCCTTGGCTTGAGCCTTCGGCAAACACATTCAACGTGTCGACTGCAGCTCGGGTGTACACAAAGTCGAGGGCTCTGATAGCATCGCAGTAGGCTCCTCGGTAGTACCATGCCTCTTTGCTTGTAAAACCGTAGGCAAACCAGTCGCGGTATTTGTTGGTGTACGGAGCTCTGTTGTTTATTAGTTGACCACGAGTAGACAAAACTAAGTCGCACTCGTCAGGGTTGTCGTTACCACCCGGGCACCATGGGTCGTAACCGCCCGAGTCGTAACCCTGATAATGGATAGTTACTCGGTGCGCTTTGCCGTCGGTAGGTTCGCACCAGAAAGCCCTGGCAATGGCAGCCGTGTCGCCCATATCGTTCAACGAGCGGAACTCAAGCAAGTAAACCTTACGGGCTGGTGATGACTTTTCGGGTAACTCGGTTAGCGTAAACTGCGGATCAATAAGAGCCAACTCAGCCTTGGTATCAGCCCAAAACTGGTCAAAGTCGGCCTGCTTGTCGGCCGGGCTTACAATCAGGGTCGGATTAACGGCAATGTTAAAAGTGCGAATGAATTTACTATTCATTTTGGCCGACACTTGGTAAATGCCTGGGTTATTGATATCGAGAGGCATTACCATTTCCGATGAGCCGGCCGACACCTTCAGGATAGTGTCTTTCCTGAGAACGGGAACTTTTTTGTCGGTGGTTACAATCCATTCAACAAAAGCTTGACGAGCTGTATCTTCCGGGTTAATAAAAACCATCTTTAGGCTGGGCTGTACGTTCTCAAATACCCAATTGTTGTATACCGGTACTTCGGCTTTCAAAGGTTTTGCGGTATCATCGGCCTGAATGGTATCATCAACGACAATGGTGTTGTCTATGGTGATGGGGTCGTCTGTAACACATGAACATAGCGAAATAGTGAAAGCTGTTGTTGCAATAAGTGTAATAGTAGCAGCTACTAAAATAGTTATAGAGTGTTTCATCTGTAAATAATTATTCAGTTATGATAGAATCGTTTTCGCCGATAAATCGGGGAAACACCCAAATGAATTTTCATACTTGTTTGTATAATCATTCTAAATGGGTGTTTCATATTAATGTGTGTTTTATAAATTAACTTTAAAAAGTGACTACAAAAAATTATGTGTATGAACAATCAAACATATGACTTAATTTGCCTTTTTAATTATTTTATAAGCATATTTACCATTTAGGGTTTTAACGTGCAAAATATATAACCCGTTGTTAAGTTCCGAAATATCGACAGATTGATTATCAAAACTTAATACCGATGGGCGTCCTAAAGTATCGAAAGCTGTAACACTTTTAACATTTTTGCATGGTATATTAACAAAATTTGTTGCAGGCATTGGATAAACTTGCGACGATGTGTTTTCGATTTCGATTTTTTGAGGGTTATCAGAAATTGAATTGCCTTGTTTACGTACAATTTTAAAACTGTCGAACAAAGTAGCAGTAGTGTCGGGGTTGGCCATAAAAGTTTCGATAGTGATAGTATCGGTATTAACAGTAATTTGGCTAAAAGTGGGGGCCTCGGGTTGGCCAAAACGTCCGGTAAACAAATCGAAATAGTTTTGTACCTGGTGTACATTAAGGTATTTATCCATTTCGGTACGCGAGTATGGATAGTAGCGTTTACGGCCACATGTTCCATTTACAAAATACATTGTTGAGCCACTAACATCGAACACGCCGCCACTGCGACCCGACATGTTGTTATTGGTGTTAATATCAACCGTATCGACACTAATAATATTTGTATCGATAATAGTTTTTGTAAGGTTGTTAACTGGTCCCATAACTTCGTAAACGTGGTCGTGC
>CAZJCR010000148.1:6988-9844 GCA_964544385.1 uncultured Bacteroidales bacterium | reverse complement strand
TACAAAATTATTGTTTACCACCAACAATTTATTTATATCAAGTTTTTCAATTACATTCTTAATGTCAACTTTAGGTTCGTTCCAATTGCGGGCATCTAACATGAGCGATGTGTTTATTAGTCCGCCGCAGGTTGTGAATATAAATTTATCGATAACGTAAAGACTGTCGGACACGCGGAAAAGTGCCGATATATTATCAATAATATTATTCTCGTATATTACTTTATCAACCGACATACTTCCTCGAATCAACATACGTGGTAATCCCATGGCCTCGAAATTGGGTATAATGCCTGATGATGAATCGGTTGGTAATGATTCATTTTCAGCTATTTTTAAAGTGTCGGTAACTGCCAACGAATCGTTTATCTGAGCTATGTTTTTTTCATTACTATTAGTTGTATTTATTGGGGTTTCAGTAATAACAGTTGTATCAACAATTTTTTCTTCGCCCATTAATGGCAATAAATCAACATAATTAATAGTACCTAAATGTAATTTGGTTTGCACAACTAGTTCAACATCACGACGTTCAAGTAAAAAAGCTTTATAAAGGTTCCAAACCTGGGTCGAATCGATTAAAAAATCGATGCCGCTTACATTACCGCCAAAACTGTTAATTGTTAGCGTGTCGTTGTTGAGCTTTATATTACCCGAAAAATTTGATACGGCTAATAATGTATCGGCCATATTTATGTTTATGTTACTAAGCCCTAAACCAAATTTACTTTGCTCAAAAAGCAGCGTGTACATTTGTTGTTCAATTGAGTCGGGGTTTACCGAACCTGCCGATTGTATGTTAAAATTAACAATACCATTCATGGTTTTTACAAGGGTATCGGGAACAAGGTGGCTAAACTCGGCCAGGTTTATTTTTAAAGTGCTGATAATTTTATAATTTGGGTTATCAATATTTTGAACATACACTGAACCGTTAATTTCTGAACTGTCGGTTTCGAGTACAAGTTTTTTAATATCGGCACCTAAAGTTTTGTTATTATTTAACTGCCCAAGCATTGCGGCATCAACCGTAAGGTTTTTTAGGGTAAAGCCATAAGCTGGTACGCTCACTTTTAATTTATCGACATTAAGGTTACGGTTGCGGTAACTAACCTTGCCACATAACGATTTTATTTGCAACGAGCTGTCAACATTGGCATTTACATTAATAAAATTAACCTGTGCTGTAGTTTTGTCGAGCATGTGTTCAATAAACTTATCGTCGATACTATCGGGCATAACCCCTGAGGTGGCAAGTTTTAAATTAACAGTACCGTCGAAATATTTAACAAGGCTGTCGGGCACAAAGGCTCTAAAGTCGGGTAAAAAAAGGTTAACACCAGCATTTGCACTAAATTTTGGTTTATCGATATTGCTAACAGCAAATTTAAGGTTAAGTTTGGTTTTACCGGTTTCGAGTTTAAAATAATCGAACACGGCTGCTGTTGTCGAGTTATTTTGCAACGCGCCATTTGTAACATTGCCTTTAAAGCTAATATTATGTAATTCGGGGTATTCGGTAGTTTGTACCAATCCTTTATTAAACGCTATGTCGGCATTTACATAGGGTAAAATTACTGTATCGGTAAGCGGTCCGTTAATATTGGCATTAAAACTTAATACGCCGCCAACTTTTTTTACTCCAAACTCGCTTAACATATCGGCCGGGGCATATTTAACAAGCTCGGCCAAATCAATTTTATTTGCATCGATATTAAAATTTCCGCTAATAATACTGTCGAGCAAAAAATTACCTTTCATTGCAAGCATTGCGCCGTCGGTTTCAATTTTAAGCTTTTTAATATTAATCGAATCGTTTATAACGTCGACATTAAAAGCGATGCCTGTTTTTTGCATAAGGTGCAGGTTAACCCCTGGTACGGCGCAATTGGTTAGCTCAACACTGCCATTAACATTAGCATTGTAATTTTGCCCAATAACTTTTGCGTTAACCAATATGTTTGGTATGGTAACTGTAGCTTTTATTTGCGACGCGTTGTCGGTGTAATTGCATGTAACATTGTTAAGCTCGAGTAACTGTAAGTTTACAAATAATGACGACGGTGTGGTATCGGGCTGTTCAACAATTGTAGTGTCGGCAGGTGGCATTGCATCAAATAAAAAATCGATATTTGTTTTACCAGCTGTATCGACAAAATAATTAACATTGGTTTGTGCCAGTTCAATTTTAATAATGTCGATTTGTCCATTTATTAACGGGCGTGTTTTTACCGACAGGTAAAGTTTATCGAAACTGGCTATTGTATCGTTTTTAGCAGCAAGGCTGTCAGTTCCGGTACACGTTCCAAGTAAAAAGCCATTAAGCTCGATAGTTGCTAACGGGAACTTTCGCAACAGCGTAAACGACACATTGTTTATTTTTACCGGGGCTTTTATTGTTTGGCTTACTTTGTTAAGTACCAATTCGGTAATTTTGTTTTCGCTAATTTTAGCTACTGCCAAAAGCACAATTATAAATGCTAATACCGAAACTAATAACCATAAAAAAACCTTTACAATAACCTTTACTGTTGACATTTTGATACTTTTTAAAATTATACCGTTAAATATAATATTTATAACCGAAAATTAAAGGTCAAAAATAAAATTCGAAAACATTATTTTGCAGATAGTTAAGTAAAAAATGTTGTTTAGGGCAATAAAAAAATGAAACATTTATGCAAAAAAAGTTCGAAATGATAAAATAATATTTAATTTTGCCGCGCTATTGGAGAGATGCCAGAGTGGTCGAATGGGACGGTCTCGAAAACCGTTGTACGGGCAACTGTACCGAGGGTTCGAATCCCTCTCTCTCCGCAACACAAAGCTTACCGGTTTAGGTAAGCTTTTTTTTTG
>CAZJCR010000148.1:0-6888 GCA_964544385.1 uncultured Bacteroidales bacterium | reverse complement strand
ACTATTAATTATTAAGCAACATAAACCGCAGGGTTTGAACTTAGCGTAGCGGTTTCATGAGACACGATAGTGTCGAATAATCCCTCTCTCTCCGCAACACAAAGCTTACCGGTTTAGGTAAGCTTTTTTTTTGCCCGTTACTATTAATTATTAAGCAACATAAACCGCAGGGTTTGAACTTAGCGTAGCGGTTTTAAGGAATTTTAAAAACCAAATTTTAATTAACGTTTACAAGCAAAGTAAGCTCTTTTTTAAATTCAATAATTTTCTCAAATGCATCTTCATTTTGAATTATAATTGAAGTCTCGTGTCGCGAATATTTACTTGATGAATCACGAACCGCCGATAACCAATTAAAAGAACCTTCAACAATTATACTATCGTCAACCACAAGCGTTTTACTATGTATACCGTTTATAACCAAAAGTTTTGCGCCTGCATCTGTAAGCATCTGCCTACCTAATAATGTTGCAGGTTTTAATTTCCCATTAATCATATCTAAAGCACTATCGGTAATTATTTTTATAACAATACCATCACTAACCCTCTGTTTAATAATTGGAATAATGCCTTCAGTTTCAATAGCTATATTTGTAATAAAAGGTGATACAATAATTAACTCTTTTTTAGCCTTGTGTAATGCATGTATTAGTATTCGTCTATGTTCATCGAGTTTATTTATTCTCGAAATTTTCCCTTTATAAATATCTAATGATTCATAAACAATATTATTCGACAATTCTGATGACTCTTCAGTTAAAAGCCATTTTTTTAAATTACCCAATGGGTTATTCTCGGCTGCATTTAAAATACTGGTATTGCCAAAAACTAAAAAACTATGTTTTGCCCTTGATGTTGCAACATTCAACATATTATATTGATTGTTTAAAAAAGTAAGGTTATCAAATTTAGTTAATACTGTCGATAAAATAACAATATCACGTTCGGCTCCTTGCAACGAATGTACAGTACCTACAGTTATTTCATTAAGCCTTTTACTTAGCTGTCTAAGTTCATTCATAATTAACGATGCCTGGGCTTTATATGGGGTAACAACTGCAATAATATTATGAATTTTTTTATTGTAATCATTTTCGAGTGCATCGCACTGTTGGTTTATCCATAATGCTATTGTCTTAGCCTCAATAATATTATTTTTACTAGTACCTGCAATTTGGCTTGCGCCAGGAATAAACATATAGCCTTTTGGTGGTAAATTATGTTTTTGAGAATGATTATTTCCTTTTTTTGGAATTAACCTATTACCATAAACATATTCGTTCGAATAACTAATAATACTGTCAAGGCAACGTCTGTGTTCTTTTAACAATATTCCTCTATTACTATCATCGGCTATTTTACATGTACGTTGGGCAATTTTCATTAAATTACCGCTTGAACATGTGTTACCAGTATTTTTTAATTCTAAATAATCTGTTTCTAAATATTCAATATCAATTAAATTATTGTTTTGTAAATTAACAATATCAATTGGTTCAGTTGCCGACCACACCGGCTCAATTTGATTAACATCGCCAACGGCAACTACTTTTTGTGTTAACGAAAACGATGCCAAAGCCACATCAGGCGATACCTGGCCCGATTCATCAACAATTAAATAATCGAACAAATTATAAAAAGGCTGATCTTTTTTTACAAAATCGTAATATGTTGCATATTTTGGCAACGAATGAAATGTAGAAATAAACAATGGAGTAAGGTATGCATATCGCTCTAACATGCTCCGGTATCCTTTCTTGCCCCTTTCGGCTTTAGTTTGTATTTGTTTTCGTTCGCTAAGTAATTGCAGGTATTCGGCTTCGCGCTGATGAACTGCAAGCCAAAACATCTCAAACCTGCATGTAATGTCCATTCGAATGTTCATATCTTCGATAGGGCTTAAATTACAGTATTCGCTGCCTGTTGAATTATACAAGCGAGTTAATTTGTCGCTGTTAATGTTATCCCATTTTGAAATAATTTTTTTATACTCCGATTTAACTTGTTCAATTTCAAATGCTATTTTTTCAAAAAAATCTTTTTCTTTAATTTTCGAGGTTTTGTTTTCGGTAATATAAATTAGTGTTTCATCAATACATTGCCTTATGCTAACAAAATTATGCCAACAAGGTGTTTTAACAAAGCCTATTTCAACTGTTGCACGCTTGTAACTTAATGCCCTGCGGGCTTTAACCGATGGCAAAAATGATAATAACCTGTCGAAAAAAGAAATCTGCTGGTTTGCTTTTATCAATTGGGTTTCGCAACGTAAGGCAATATCTTCGTCTGTTTGTAACCTGTTAAACTCGTTATTAAGTTTTTTAATAGTACTGTATAAGGCATCTTCGTCGGTTAAACCATAATTATTAAGTTTATTATTTATTTCTTGAAACTGGTAGGTAATAAGTAAATTATCTGTCAATTCGTTTTTTAGTAATAATATTTTGTTTTTTAAATATTTAATACATTCTTCAATTGTAAGTTTAATGCAAAAAAAATCGTTAAATTTTTTTTCGTAAAAAATAGTTTTTTGTACATCAAAATCGGCCTCAAATTCTTTAAAAAAACCTTCACCCCACTCCGACAGCATTGACTGGTATCCAGTATCTTTTTTGGACGAAAGGTACAATCCGAAAGATTTTATGCCCGGTATCCATCGTTCCGAAATAATACTATCAGATTTAAGTTCAAAGCTTTCGAGTATATTAGTAATAGCCTGATTATTGGTTGAGCTGGCTACAATTAAAAATGGGGGTTTATTTTCAATTACACTTTGAACTACCAAATTTGCTACTACCGATTGCAAAAATGTAGTTTTACCTGTACCTGGAGGACCATTAACTGCAAGTACATCATATTGTTCCATTTGGGTAAACGCATAAACAGCCTCGCGTTGCGATTTTGCAAGCGGAAATTGGCCGTTCATTTGCCCTACATGGTTTTTATTATTGCACACTATTTCATTATTAGGCAATGGTACCGACAAACAGGGTAACGAAGTTGCTATCTTATCAATAATAGCACTTTCGTAATTATCGTTAATAATATTATCGTATAAACATAATATGTTTGCCGACATATTGCGTGCATCTGAAACCTGTATGTATAATTCAATATTTTTTGATTGGTTGTATTCGTTATATTTTTTACCTGTAATTGTTTCGAAAAACTGTTCACATATTGTCCAGTATTTATGCCAATCGTTAATTTTAAAATCAAATTTTTTCAAATTCTCGTCAACTTCAATTATTGATGATATTGAATAATAGTTTTTGGGATTTGGTGTTAAATAATCGCGTACAAAAAACGGGCGTTCCAATGTAGTGGAAATTTCGCCTTGTCGGTTAATTTTGGCAGGTACCCAGTATGGAAATAAATCCTGTTCTTCTGATTTATGTTTTTTACCATGCTCAAAGTTATGTACGTACTTACATGGCGATATTACTATATTTATAAATTCTGTCTCTTTTTTTTCTTTATACCACAAAAAACTATTATGCTTATATGGAACTTTAGTTATATAATAATCGTCAACAATAACAGGGTCGGTTACAACATCTATAATTTTCCTGTCAGCATCGGCTAATGTATTACGCCAATATTTTATCCAATTCATTCTCATTTTTACGTTCTAATTACAGTATTATTCGATTTTTTATTGTTAATCGATTGTAGTTTTAACTACTTATTAATTAGGAAACACAATATACTATCAGTAAAAAAATTACATAGGTTAAACAAAATTAACAAAAACAGTATATAAGTATAACTAAAAAACAATTATTTATAAATAAACAGTTTAAAACCTAAGTAAGCGGTTAAAGATTAGCCAATAAACACTTTATTTGTATAACCCCCGTTGTAGGTTTTGTAGCATTTAACTAACCAAGTTTAGTAAAATGCTTACAAAACCAAAATCGATTGAGCTAATAGTTTAATTTGGGTATAAAATAAATTAAGCTATTTGCCTAACTTATGTACATTACTCATATTTTTTAATTTAACCTAAAGCAGTTTAAAACTTTTTACCATATTTTGTTAAATTTGCTATAATTACTTATACTTAACCGTTAATAATTTTATTATGGATAGCCAGGCTAAACTCCGAAAAATGCTCGAGATTATTATCCTTATGTCGGGAAACTTGCGTTATACTATTGACGAAATTGCACAAAAAGCCGACATTACGCAACGTACTGTGTACCGTTATATCGATACTTTTAAACAAGCAGGTTTAGTGTTAAGCAATAATAACGGGTATATTAATATCGACCGTCAAAATTCAGAGTTTAAAGATATTAGCCAGCTCCTGCATTTTTCGGAAGAAGAGGGTTTTATTTTAAGCCGGGCCATACACGCTATTGACGATAACCATGTTATAAAGGCAAACCTTGTGCGCAAACTTTACTCGCTTTACAATTTCGACCGCGTGGCTCAAACCATTATTAAAAAAGAACACTCCGAAACAGTACACAACATAATTCAGGCAATACATCAAAATAAACAGGTCGAATTATTAAACTATCAAAGCGCAAACAGCCAAACCATATACAACAGGGTTATCGAACCCTTTGCATTTACAACAAATTACATTGCTATTTGGGCTTTTGAACCTAAAACACAACAAAACAAATTATTTAAAACAGCTCGTGTTGGCGCGGTTAATATTCTACAAAACAACTGGCAATACAAAAACCTGCACAACCAGGGCTTTATTGATGTTTTTAGAATTAGCAGCCTTAACAAAACTAATGTTGTTTTTGATATGCGCCTGAGGGCAAAAAACCTGCTTATTGAAGAATACCCGCTTGCCGAACAATATATTACCAAATTAGATAACTACAAATACAGGTTTAACGGTTTTGTTTGCAATTTTGAGGGCGTTGCACGCTTTATACTTGGCCTTTGCAACGAGGTTGATATTATTGAACCCAACGAGCTTGTTTTGTTTATAAATCAAAAAATTAAACAAAGTACATTTTTATAAATTGTTTGACATTAGTTGACAATTATAGGTTTTAAATTTGCTGATAATATATTAAATATCAACATAAAAACCTGAAATTATGCAAAAGCGACGCCATTTTTTACACACCAATATTGCCGGTTTTACCTATTACGATGGCCCAATAGTATTTAACCGGCTTAAAATTGGCACCAAACTTAAACTTGAGGCCGAACCTAACAATAAGTACGATGCAAAAGCTGTTGCCGTATATTTTAACGAACATAAGCTCGGGTTTATTAGCCGTGGGCAAAACGATACAATTAGCAAACTTTTAGAGATGGGTTACAATAACATTTTTGAAACCCGCGTGCAATGCATCGACCCAACCGAAAACCCCGAAAACCAGGTTGCAATAATTGTTTATATTAAACCAAACATAAACAATATAACTACCGATACAATAAGTGCCTAATAAAGTATAAAGTAAAACACAAAAGCCATATTGTTACTTAGCAATATGGCTTTATCATAAGTTGAGCAATTGTAACAAAGCTAACAAGTGCTTTACTTAGGGTTAACCCCTATTTAAACCAAAGTTGAGCGGTTAAAGCATAGTAAATAAACGCTTTACATAAGTATACCCCCACCCTATATAAAGTTTGTAACCTATAGCAAACGTAGTACAGTATAGGGCTTACAAAGTTATTATCGTGAGCCGGAATTGCTCAATTGGGGTTTATTTAGTTTATTTCTAACCTAATAGTAAGGCAAACAATTACTACATATGTTAAGTAGTAAAAATAAAGTTTAGTATATTAGCAATAATTTTTAAGCCTGCCTACCCGTGTTGCAAATTTTGGTATCGACTTAAATTTTACATTTTAAGCACTTTAAACAAAATAAATGGACTTAAAAAACTAAAAATAACAAATAAAAAAAAGCCTCACGTAGTCGCAAGGCTGAGAAAAATCTTCGGCTTATAGCCTTATTGTGATTTGTCTTTCAATAACAAATATAAAACTTTTTATAAAAAAAACAAATTATGAAAACACTTGGATTAGATTTAGGTACAAATTCAATTGGAATTAATGTACGAGAAAGCGAAAAAGGACATAACATTATTGAACAACTTGAATATTTTAGCTCTGTTATTTTTAAAACAGGCGCAGGTAAAGACGATAAAGGATTTATAACTAAATCCTATGCTGCAGAAAGAACGGGAAAACGTACTGTAAGACATTTGTACCAATCAAGAAAATTTAGAATTTGGGAAATAATAAAAGTTTTAATTGAAGATGATAATTATAAATTCTGCCCATTATCAAAAGAAGACTTTAATAAATGGAGTAAATATGATAAAGCAAAAGGGATTAAACGGCAATATCCTACTAATGCTATTAAATTTGAACAATGGGTTCGACTTGATTTTGATGGTGATGGTATTGCTGATTATTCAAGTCCATATCAGCTAAGAACCGAATTGATTAATAATCAATTTGATTTTACTAATGAAACAGATAGATACAAACTAGGAAGAGCTTTATATCATATTGCCCAAAGACGAGGTTTTAAAAGTAGCAAAGGCGAAACGATAAAAGAACAGGAAGAAGCTATTGATGAAGATTTTGAAGACATAGAAATTGACTTAGAAACAGAATTAAAAAAGTCGGAAGAGAAAAAATCAAAGGAACTTTCAAAGTTTATATCTGATAATGGTTGTAAAACCGTTGGCGAAGCTTTTGCTTTAATAGAAAAGCAAGGTAAAAGAATTAGAGCAAGTATTTATGAAGCTGTAAGGTCTCAATATCTAAAAGAGATAATTGAGATTTTCAAGTTTCAAAATGGGCTTGATTTGAATAGTGATTTTTATAAAAAAGTGCATAAAGCCATTTTCTTTGTTAATCCTTTAAAATCTCAAAAAGGCTTAGTTGGAAAATGCA
>CAZJCR010000147.1:0-9921 GCA_964544385.1 uncultured Bacteroidales bacterium | reverse complement strand
TCGGGCGGTTGCACGTTTGTGTCGGTTGTCCACTGTTTTACCGATGCTTTTTTTTCGTTGAATGATACCGAAATTGAAACCTTAGCCAATACTGCAACTTTTAGTACCTACAAAAAAAAACTCGACAATTATATTAATACACAATATAATTATGTTAAACAAATTGGGCTTAATGCAAAAAAGCAACTCGAACAATTAGGAATATCAGAAAGAGAGTTTACTTATAAAGCTACCGGACCCGCCGGTTTTATTACAAAATTAGGCACTATTGCCTACGACAACATGCCCGAAATGGGCACACGGGCAATAACCGCCCTTAACACAACCAACATGGTTGATGGCTGGCTGCCAAAAAACAATAATAATGCAACACTTACCAATGTTGTCGAAAATATTTTGCTACCGGCATTGGTACAATATAATAGCTGGTTACAAACCGAACTTGCAAAATATAATACTACGGTTGCCATTATAAAAAATATTGCAACATTTGCACTTATCATAAAAATATACAAAGCTATACTCGAATATTGTAACCTAAACAATATTTTTTTGTTAAAATTAGCTAATCCGTTACTCTCGAAAATGATAGGCGATAACGATGCCCCTTTTATTTACGAAAAAACTGGCGAGTACCTGTCGAATTTTATGATTGACGAGTTTCAAGACACATCGGTTTTACAATGGGACAACTTTTTACCTTTACTGTCGAACAGTATTTCGCAAAACCAATACTCGCTTGTTGTTGGCGATGTAAAACAAAGTATATACCGATGGCGGGGGAGCAACTGGGAACTGCTTGCCAGCCAAATAAAACAAACTTTTAAAAGTTTTGGAGTTACCGAAAAAAACCTTGAGTATAACTGGCGGAGCTCGGCAAATGTTATAAATTTTAACAACAACTTTTTTAATATTGCCGCCAGCCATTTATCGTCGAATTTTTTCGATAACCCCGATTTTGCACAAGTACCGCAATATTTTAAAGATACCGTAGCTGGCATATATAACGGAGCCGAACAAAAAATTCCGGAACACCGCCCTGCCAACAGCGGTTATGCCGAGATACGTTTTTTTGATAAACCAGACAGTATCGAACCCGACGACGACAACCAGCCCGACGACGACGAAACCACCGATAGCCCCGTTTTGCTATACGTGTCGGAAACTATTTTAAAGCTTGCAAATATGGGCTACAAACCAGGCGATATTGCAATTTTAGTACGAAAAAACAAACAGGGCGCACAAGTAGCAAAACATTTAATGCAATGTCAAAAAAACAATCCCGACAAAGCCCATTTATTCAGGTTTATTTCGGGCGACTCGGTTACTTTAACTGCAAGTACTGCCGTTAATCTAATAATTGCATCGTTACAATACTTAATTGAGCCCGACAACAAGTTGCTACAGGTGCAAATAGCATATTTAACAAGCTTAATTATTGATGGCCAGGCGGTTGCATTGCAACAACTACAACCGGCCGATGCCGACAATAACACACCCCAAAACCCCATACCCGGACAATTTGCCAGCAGTGCGCCCTTATTGCTTACATTACCACTTTACGACATGGTACAGCAAATAATTGCACTGTTAATATTTAATAATGGCGCACCCAAAGAGGCTATTGCAACCGAACAACCCTTTTTAGAGGCCTTTGCCGATGTAGTTACAAAATATCAAAAAAGCCATAACACCGATGTAAGGCAGTTTTTAGAATGGTGGGGACAAAACGCCGACAAATTATACATTTCAATGCCCGAAAACCTTAGCGCAATAAGGATTATGACGGTCCATAAATCGAAAGGACTTGAGTTTAATGCTGTAATTGTTCCATTTACAAACAAACAGGCAGGCCCAAAACAAAAGCTATTGTGGTGTAAACCTAATGACGATTTTTTTGGCACAATGCCAATTGTTCCGGTAAATGTGTCGAAACGCCTTTTAAACAGCTACTTTGCTGCCCAGTATTGCTCCGAAAAAGTTATGGGTTATATTGACGACCTTAACCTGCTTTATGTAGCATTTACCCGTGCAAAACATGCATTATTTGTTAGTTCAATTTATCAAAAAAGTGTATTAAACAACAATAGTACAACCGATTATCTTTTGTATCAATTTGCATGTAACAATAATAGCAATAACAGTTTACCCGTGTATACATTAGGTAATTTAACGCAATTTAATTCGCATACCAGCCACGACACACAAAATTTTGATATTAGTTACAGCCAGTGTTTGCCTACATTAAACAGGCTAAAAATTAAATTACATGCACCCGATTTTTTTATGTCAAACAATAATGACAATAAAAACAATTCGAACAGGGGAACAATTATACATAAAATACTTGAGCAGGTAATAACAATAACCGATTTACAGCCTGCCATAAAAAGCATGGTAAATAGTGGCTTAATTACCAGTCAACAGGCCAATGAAATTGAATTACTACTTAACCAGGCTTTTAAAAACGAACAGGTAACAGGCTGGTTCGATAAAAGCTGGAAAGTTAAAACCGAAGCCTCGATAATGATGCCCGACGGTGAAATTAAACGTCCCGACAGGGTGATTATTAACAATAACAGCATTATTGTTATCGATTATAAAACTACCGCCCGGCTAAGTAACGAACACATAAAACAAGTTGCCGAGTATGTAAATTTAGTTTCGGAAATTGAGCATAAGCCTGCAAAAGGTTACGTGTGGTATATACTAAACAATAAAATAGTTGAGGCCTGTTAATTTTGTCAGCAAAATTATTTTATTATGTATTTAAACTAAAACCAAAATTGAACCATTGCTCAAACTATTTATACTTTGTAAGCATTTAATATAGTTAGTAAAATATAATAAGCCATACATAGGTGTTATACCAAAGTTAAGTGTTTGTAAACGTAAAACTTAGGTAAAAGTTAAAAAAGCATTGGCGTAAAAAAGTTAAATATATTTAGAATAAACAGCATAAAAATTACATCTTTGCAAAAAAACAGGTAATTAAAATTAGCATATAAATTACTGTAGTATAATATTTTACAGTAAATGCGCCTTAATAAAATTAACATCAGTGATAATTAAATTTATTACGCATTAAAATAATTATTCATCGATGCTAAATTTGACCATAAAATAAACTGATGAAATCAAAATACAACAATCACCAACCATTTGTTATACTTGCCATAATATCATTAACATTGGCAGTTTGTTTTTTTAATCATAACCCGCAAATGGTTATCGAGCCTGATAATAGCCAAAAAAGTGAATTTAGTTTTACCTTTACCGACACCCAATATAAAAAAATTGACAATTATTTTGATAAACTTTGCAAATGCGGTTTCAACGGCGTGGTTTTAATTGGCCAACGCGACAGTATTTTTTACTTTCGCGAGTTTGGTTATGCAAACTACGCTTTACGCGATACCTTAACACCACAATCGGCATTTCAGTTGGCATCAATATCAAAGCAATTTACAGCTGTATCGGTTTTGCAATTATACGAGCGTGGAATGTTAAACCTTACCGACAGTATCGACAAGTATTTTCCGGATTTTGCATATAAAGGTGTTACAATACATCAATTGCTGGTACACCGGTCGGGGTTGCCAAATTATCATTATTTTATGGACCACATGGCATTTAATAACGACACTTCTATAAACAATAATTTTTTAATAAAACAGTTATCGACAGGTAACATAGGCAGGTATTTTAATCCCGACAGGCGTTTTCAATACAGTAATACCGGATACGCGGTACTTGCATCAATAGTCGAAAAAGTTTCGGGTATGTCGTTTACCGATTATCTTAACAAAAATATATTTGAACCATTAAATATGAGTTCGGCATTTACCTATACGGGTAAAGGCTGCAACAATATTCCAAATACAGTTGGGTATGCTTACAGGTGGCGGCCTGCCGACGACAATGTGCTTGACCGTGTACTTGGTGACAAAGGTATTTATTGTAGTGCTACCGACCTTTTTAAATGGGACCAGGGTTTGTATAAAGGTATTATTTTAAACCCCGATACGCTGGCACTTGCATTTGAGCCCATGGGCAAGGCAAAACATCAAAACCCTAACTATGGATATGGCTGGCGTTTGTTTAATTATGGTGCCGACACTACTAAAATAAGTTTCCATGCTGGTTGGTGGCATGGTTTTAAAAACCTTATTATACGTGTTCCTTCCGACAAAACAACAGCTATTATTTTAAAAAACAGGGTGTCGGGAGCTAACCCGTCGACACGTACAATACTAAATTTGTTGTACCCGGTTGCTGTAGCCGACTCATTATCGGCCGATACTGCGTATTTCGACAGCGACTCGGATTAACACCGGTGTTTATTTTTTTGTGCAATATTTTTTTATTACCACGTAAGCATCTTCAATTCCCAGTTCGCCGGCTTTACTAAGGTCGTGGCAGCCTTTTTCGTTATCTTGCAAATATAAAAGGGTAAGCCCGCGGTTATAGTAAGCCTGTGGCATAGCAGGACCAACTTGTATCGATTTTGTGTAATCATCGATAGCACCAGTAAAATTGCGTTGCATACACTTTACGTTTCCACGGTTGTAGTATGCAAAGCTAAATTGAGGATTAAGGGCAATAGCCTGGTCAAGGTCGTTAACAACATCGGTATAATCGTAAACCTGGTCAATATTTTTTTTGTCGCCACCTTTGGCAGTGGTTTGCCCGTCGATAGTTACAACCTGCGAGTAATCGTCGAGCGAGTTTAAGTAATCAATCATAAGGTAACGGGTGTTAGCACGATTAAAATACGCAAGTTCAAATTTTGGGTCAATTAAAATTGCGTTCGAGTATGCTTTTATTGATTGGTTATAGTTGTGTACCATACTATTTAAAAGGCCTTGGTAAAATAAAAGATATGCATTGTTGCCTGTTTTTATTTTTTCTTGTTCGGTGTAGTTCATAAGTATTCTTATACTATCGACATTGAGTTTTGTAAGTTCGCTGGCAACAACAAATGTAATTTTTTGCTGGTTTTTAAGGTTTATATCTTCTAAACTTTGAAGGTAAAAAGTAAAGTTTTCGCGTTTTATACTGTCGTGTTTCGATGTAATAAGTAATACAGGTTTCAGGTCGATAACAATTTTTTGGTTTTGTATTTGTCCGTCGTCAATGCTTGCGCGATAAAAATCGGTATCAAATTCAATAACTTTTTTAAAGTTGTAGTTAGTGTCAACAAATTGTGCCATTGTGCTATCAGAGTTTGGCGATGATTGGTATTCCTCAATTTTTTTACGTGCAATGTCTTTATCTTTTTTAGCACCTAAGTAATCGCCAATCATGTACCTGGCCGACGACCTTGCCTGGTAAGCTTTTGCAAAATCGGGAAAAATTTCGATAGCCTGGCTCCAGTCTTCAATAGCCCCGTAATAGTCGCCAAGTTCGTATTTAACTCCACCGCGGTTAAAAAACGGGAGTATATTTTTGGGCGACAGTTCAATTGCTTTCGAGTAATCTTTTATAGCATCGGCATTAAGCCCTATTTCCGATTTTAGTATTGCCCGGTTAAAGTAAGTAAGCCCGTTTTCGGGGTCAAGTTCGAGTACTTTGTTGTAGTCGGCCATTGTACCTTCAATGTTTTTAGCTTTGTATTTAATAAGTGCCCTGTTAAAGTAAAAAAGGGTGTTATATTGGTCAATTTTTATAGCCTGGTCAAGGTCGGCAAGGGCTTCGGTATATTTCTCGAGTTCGGCAAAAGCCAAAGCCCTGCGGGCATAACCCTCGGGTTCGTAGGGGTTCATTGATATTGCTTTTGAAAAATCGGCAACTGCACCGTCGTTATCTTTAAGGTTGAGTTTAACATATCCACGGTTTAAATACGCGTGGGCAATATCGTTTTTTTGTTTTATGGCGGTGTTAAAATCGTCGAGTGCTTTGTTGTATTCTTTAACCAGCATGTATGCAAATCCGCGGCTTATGTAATTGTTAGGGTCGGTAAGGTCGAGCGATATTGCTTTGTTAAAATCCTCCATAGCATCCTGATGGTCTTGCATTGCTGTTTTTGTTATTCCTCTAAACCTATAGCCTTCGCTAAAATATGGGTTTAGTTCAACAACTTTATTAAAATCGATAAAGGCACCGGTATAGTCGCCAAGCGAGTATTTGGCAAACCCCCTGAAATAGTAGGCTTCGAGCAAATCGGGTTTTATTTGTATTATGGTGTTAAGCCTGTGTATTGCGCTTGTATAGTTCGATTTCATTAAGTCGCGGTGCCCTTCAACTAAGTAGTGCTCAACATTAAACTGTGCATTGGCAAAAAGTACAATTACTGTAAATAGTAATGTTAGTAGTTTTATTTTCGACATAGTATTTTATTATAATGTTTCAAATGTAATAAAGCCTTTTTAAATGTTTAATAATAATAAACAAATTACCTAATAATGTAAATAAATTTTTGATTGAGCGAATAGCTCAATTTGGGTTGTAATGATATTAAAAAACAAAAGCCCGGCTAATTTAACCGGGCTTTTGTTTATATATTTTTTATTAATTAAGCAGCTTTAAGCTTTTTAATGTTCGATTTGTTAAGTTTAGTTTCGGCATATTCGAGCGTAACAGTAAATGTTTCTTGTTTTTTTGATGGTAGTTCAAACATAGCATCGTTCATAATAGCCTCGCATATTGAGCGTAACCCGCGTGCACCAAGTTTGTATTCAACAGCTTTGTCAACAATGTATTCAAGTGCATCGTTGTCAAAGGCAAGTTTTATATTGTCTATCTGGAAAAGTTTAGTGTATTGTTTAATAATTGAGTTTTTAGGCTCGGTTAAAATGCTGCGTAAAGTTTTACGGTCGAGTGGGTTAAGGTATGTAAGAACCGGTAAGCGGCCAATAATTTCGGGAATAAGCCCAAAGCTTTTAAGGTCTTGTGGTGCAATGTATTGCAGCAGGTTTTTGCGGTCAATTTGTTCGCGTTCGTTGCTATTGTTGTAGCCAACTACCTGGGTATTTAGCCGTTGCGATATTTTACGTTCAATACCGTCGAAAGCACCGCCGCAAACAAATAAAATATTTTTTGTGTCAACAGGTATCATTTTTTGTTCGGGGTGTTTACGCCCGCCTTGTGGTGGAACATTAACAATTGAGCCTTCGAGCAGTTTTAGCAACCCTTGTTGAACGCCCTCGCCCGATACGTCGCGGGTAATGCTGGGGTTGTCGCCTTTGCGTGCAATTTTGTCAATTTCGTCGATAAAAACAATACCACGTTCGGCAGCTTTAACGTCGTAATCGGCGGCTTGTAGCAGGCGTGTTAAAATGCTTTCAATGTCTTCGCCAACATAACCGGCCTCGGTAAGTACTGTTGCATCAACAATAGTAAATGGTACGTGTAGCATTTTGGCAATTGTACGCGCTAAAAGGGTTTTGCCGGTGCCGGTTTCGCCAACTAATATTATGTTCGATTTTTCAATTTCAACATCGTCGTGGCCTGATTTGCCTTGGCCTAAGCGTTTGTAATGGTTGTAAACAGCTACCGACAGAAATTTTTTAGCGTCGTCTTGGCCAACAATGTATTGGTCTAAAAATGCTTTTATCTCCATTGGTTTTAGCACTTTTAGTTTACCAATGTCGAATGCTGAGCTTGCTTTTATCTCTTCGTTAATAATATCGTAAGCCTGTTGTATACAACTATCGCAAATATGCCCCGAAATACCTGCAATTAAAAGATTTACATCTTTTTTTGGCCGGCCGCAAAATGAGCATTTATCCATTATTCTTGAGTTTGACATTTTATTTGTTACGGGTAGTTATAATATAGGTTTCGATAAAATTTGTAAAAAAATGTGTTTATTGTTTTTTTGGCAATAAAACTTCGTCAATCATTCCATATTCTTTAGCTTCGGTGGCAGTCATCCAATAATCGCGGTCCGAGTCTTTCTCAATTTGTTCAAAAGTTTTACCGGTATGTTTGGCAATTATTTGGTAAAGCTCGTTTTTTAGCTTTTTAATCTCGCGGGCTGTAATTTCGATATCCGAAGCCTGGCCTTGCGCACCGCCCATTGGCTGGTGTATCATAACTCTTGAGTGCGGTAGTGCCGACCGTTTGCCTTTTGCCCCGGCAGTAAGCAATACAGCACCCATTGATGCTGCCATTCCTGTACAAATTGTGTTTATGTCGGGGTTAATAAACTGTATTGTGTCGTAAATACCTAAGCCTGCATAAACTGAGCCGCCAGGGGTGTTAAAGTATATCGATATGTCTTTTTCCGAGTCGGTCGATTCTAAAAACAATAATTGTGCTTGTATAATATTTGCAACATCGTCGTCAATTGGCACTCCTAAAAATATAATGCGGTCCATCATCAGGCGCGAAAAAACGTCCATCGATGCTACGTTTAACTGGCGTTCTTCAATAATATTTGGAGTAATATAACTGCTGTTTATGCGGCTGTATTTGTCAAATAAATTACTGTTAATGCCTTTGTGCATTGTGGCATATTTTTTAAACTCGTCGGTTGGGTACATAGTTGTTTTGTTTTAGTTAATTGGCCTAAGTTACAATTTTTAGTTAAAAAATTATACCAAGTAAAAGGTGCTACAATTAATTTTTTGTAAAAAGCTCGTTAAATTCCTGAACTGTAACTTCTTTTTCGTCGAGCTTAACTGTATCTTTTAGGTAACCAATAATTTTTTCTTCAAACAACTGGTCCATCATTTTACGACGGGTTTCTTCGTTTTGCATCTGGCTTTTTGCATATGTTTCGAGTTGTTCGTCGGGTAATGTCATCCCATATTGTTTAAACTGGGTATCAACTGATTTTTTTGTGTACTCCAAAACCTCTTCGGCAGTAAGTTTAAACGATTGTTCTTCGGCAATTTTGTTTTTTATTAATTGCCATGCCATTTCGCGGCTCATTGCAGCGTAGTCTTTTTCAATTTCTTCGGCAGTAAGTTTTTCGTTAGTTGCCAACAGCCAGCGTTTCATAAAATCGTCGGGCAGTTTAATGCCTGCTTTGTCAACAAGTTTTTCTTTAGCATCAACCGATAGCCTAAAATCACTTTCGTGAATAAAGCTTTGTTTTAAATCATCAATAATACGTTGTTTATACTCATCGTCCGACGATACTGTGCCCGGGCCGTAAATATTGTCCCAAAGTTCCTGGTTAACAGGGGCAGGTATGTGGCGGGTAATGCGTTTAATTGTAAACCTAAAGTTGCCGGCAAGTTGTTGCGCAACTTCTTTATCGACACGTAACATCGAGGCAAGGTCGGCATCGTTAGTAAAAGCTTTTTTAATGTCGATATCAATAATATCGTCTTTTTTTGCACCAATAACCAAATTGCGAATCGACTCGTCGTTAACACGGTCAACGGCAAATAAAGTATCATTGGAAACTATACCGTCTTCGAGCGGGTTGTTGTTTTGGTCTAATTGTTGAAAATCGCCGCGTACAAGGTCTTTTTCGATAACAGTGTCGGCCTCTTCGCTTTTACCAGTACGCGATGTATGGCTGTCGACAGTTTTTTGAACCATGTCGTCGTCAATTTTTATTGTGTAGTATGGCAGCTTGTCGCGTTTGCTAAGTTTAACTTCAAACTCGGGGCGCAGGCCAAGGTCAAACACAAATTCAAAATCTTCCTGGTTTTCGGGGTCAAACTCGTTTTTTTGAGTTTTGCTTGGCAGTGGTTCGCCAAGTATTTCAATTTTTTCGTCAGTCAAATACTGGTTTAATTTTTCGCCAACAAGTTTGTTAACTTCGTCGACTAAAATGGCGGTACCGTACATTTTTTTTATCATGCTCATAGGTGCCATTCCGGGCCTGAACCCTTTTATATTGGCTTTTTTACGGTAGTCCTTCAACGATTTTTCAACTGCCTCAGCGTAGTCGGCTTTCTCAATGCTAACGCGAATTACCGCGTTTAGAGCATCAACGTCTTCCTTAACAATATTCATATACTT
>CAZJCR010000146.1:0-9954 GCA_964544385.1 uncultured Bacteroidales bacterium | reverse complement strand
GTAGTGAAATACTTACAAAATCTAAATCGATTGAGCCATTAGCTCAATTTGGGTTCGACTCATTTAAAACAGTGATGTTTTTCTCTGTGAACTCTGTGGTTTAAAAAATATACTTGCGGAGTATAGGTAATATTATAAACACTGGTTTAAATCTTTATATAAATTTTAAACTCATTATTCAAAAACAACCAATTGGTTTATTTGCGTAAAAAGTTCGTGGTAAATTTTATTGTTTGGAAAAACCCTGCATAAATAGGTTATATGATAATTTGCTTTTTCGTAATTATTGGTAAAAGCATAATATTTATACAAAAAGTAGTGTGATTCGGTACTAATAAAAATCGATTTGTTGTTGCTTAAATCTTCTAATTGTTTTAAACCGTAGTCAATGTTGCTTTTAGGCCAGTTATTAAGCATGCACGAATAAAAAAATCCTTGTTGGCGGGCAAGTCCGGCGTAAATGTTATATAAACCCCAAAGCAATTGGTTAACAAGGTTGTCGGGCATAAAGCCGGGGGTACTGTATAGTTGGCCTATAATATCGGCGCAAGCCAAAGCTTTAATATAGTTTTTATTGGTAATAAAAATACGCATACGCACCAATTGTAACAATAATTGTTGGGTAATGTTGTTATTAGTTTTTAGTGCACTGTCGGCAATGTTTTGCGATATAAGTAAATAGTTATTGGGAGTGGGATAAATTAAAGCTTTCCAATAATAAATATACGAGTTTATAAACGGGTTTTGGTTTAACAAAATATTTGTGTTGTTAAAATTCGAGCTATAAACAGTTACTAAGCAACTATCGGTTTTGTTAAGCGCGGGTTGAGCACTTGCACTTAACATAAACAATGCAAACAATAACAAAAAGTTACAACGCATATGTTTGGTTATTATTTAGTTGCAACAAAATAATGTTATTAAGCAAATTGTCTAAACCAGCTTTTTTTTGCGATGCAACAAGTTTTTTTGCCTTAGTAAAACCGCCAATATAATATCGGTGCCACCATGGCAAAACCGACAAAACAGCATCGAGCAGTGAGTATTGTTGTACAACAAAAAAATAAAGGGCAGTAGTTGCTAAGTTTAGTAGCGCCGAGTTAGCGGCTTCGGGGTAATTACCTGCATAAGCCTGGCCGGCTCCGGGTATAAAAACGCTTAGCCACATGGCTGTTTTCGGGTTTTTTTTGTTAATTTTTTTTGCTTTGCTTATGTATTTATTAAACTCATTTATGCTTGTACTATCCACATATTTTGCTAAATATTTTTGCGATTGGTCAACCCGGTTAGTTTTAAAAAGCACTACACCATAATAAAAGGCAAATTTTTTATCAAAATACATATTGGTATCGGGTTCAAAACCAAGCAGTTCGTTTTCGGCATAAAGTAGTTTATTTTCAATAATGTAAGTTGCCACTATCCTAAACCAAAGCTCTTTTGCAATACTGTCGGTTGCAGCAATGTTAGCCGCCAGGTTAAAGTAATAACGGGCTTGTTGGTAATTATTGTTTTTTATATAACACTCGGCAAGGTTTTGGTAAATTTGTGGTGCTAAATTATTGTCGAAATAAAGTGCGCGGCGATAAATACTTATTGCTTGTTCAAATTGCCCTATATTTGTTAATTGTCCGGCAATATCAATACATTGCTGGCTGTTTTGGGCATTAAGGGCAACAAAACTAAAAGCCTGAATTATAAAAAATATTTTCAGTTTGGTTATAAACTTTGTCATAAATAACTTTATTATGTTTATTTGCTGCTTTTGCCGAGCCATATAAATTACCAAAATAAAAACCTGCGCCCATTCCGGCATATATCCATCCGTAAAGGCTTTTAACGCCTTTTTTGTTAAAGCCGCTATAACTTTGCCACGCGCTAATACCAACAAAAAACAGCGACATTAAGCCGTCTTTCCAATATCCCGAGTAAATTTTGCCGGTTCCGGGTACTATTACCGACATTGCAACGGCTAATGCCGGGCTTTTTGTTTTACTATTGTCGATAATTGTGTAAACAGGTGAGTACTTTGTTATTAGTTGGTTATTTTGGTTTTGTTGGCGTGTGTTTAACGCGGCTGTAAAATCGTGTGTAAAAAAAGCCGACACTAAATTTAGTTCGTCGGTAAGTTGTTTGTTAATAGTTAGTTGTTGTTGACATTGTTTTAATGTTAAATAATTGGCGTTTAAAACAAGGGTTTTTGCGTAAATGGTTTTTGCAAAATTTAGTTCCGACAATTTGTTAATACCAATTTTATTGGCAAATAGTATTATTTGTTGGTATTGTTTAAGTTTGTAATTGCTGTAAAGCAGGTTGTTAATAATATTTGTGTCGGTTGGCAATAAAAAATAAAGCCTTTGGTACTCGGCGGCGGCAAGGTCAAACTCATTATTATTGAATAAATACGCGGCAAATTCAATCGATTTTTGCGGGGTAAACAAATCGGTTTGGGCTTTGGTAAAAATTGATGTTAACAATGTTAAACAAAGCAAAAATGGAGTTTTTGGTGTCATTGCTTTTTTATTTTGCCGGCTGTTTATACTTACTATTAAGTACCGGGTCAATTAACAGGTGGTTATAGTCGTCAAACTGGTATTGTTCGGGGCTCATGCCGGTGCATCGCGAAAAGCGGTCGAAAAAGTTTATAATGCCCCAAAAAAGTCCTTGCTGGTTTATGGCAATAACAGCATACTCGGAGCACGATGGCGAAAAGCTACAGCTCGATGCATCTTGCGACGATATGAACCTTTTATATGCTGTAAACATTGCCGATATTACAAGCTGGTACTCGTTTTGCGCGTTTTTATCGATACTGTAATGTTTATGTTCGTGTTTATATGTTGTTTCAAGTATTTCGGTTAATTGGCTTTTGGTTTGAGCTTTAGTAATATTGGCGGTTAACAAAAAACTAATTATTATTAAAATGGTAGCTGGTTTCATTTTTTTGATTTAGTTTAATGTTACGGAATGTGGTAATTTTTTTACTTTCGGCACCGTTTTTATAGCTAAATTGAATAAGTTGGGTAGGAAAATTTAGTCCATCAAAGTTTTTGTATTCGGTAAAAAATTGTTTGCTCACAATTGTTTTGTCGCCTGCCATCGATATCAGACCGTATAGTTGTTTGTTTTTTTGCGACACTATCATTTTGCCTAAGTTTTGGCCCATCTCTTCGGGCAGTTCCCATTCCGATATTACCATATCGTCCTGCCGTTCGGTTTTTTTAAGTATATACGGGGTGTTGTTAAGTCCGTAGTAATCGAGGTTGCCGTTTAAAAACAAGTTAAATACCGAAAAATCTATCATATGTTTTGTAAAACCTTCGGTAAGCTGGCGGTTGTTTTCATCGGTTAAAAAGCCTTGTTCGGTAATTGCAAACCTCGAAATTTGGGGGAAAGTAAATTGGTAAACTATGTGCCGTATGTGTTTGTCAAAATATACTTTACCAACTAAAAGGCTTTGCCTGCCTTCAAAATCAATTTCTTTAACCGATATGTCGGCTTCGATACGCGAATATATTTGCGATTTTACTATTACCGATAATGTAGTTGCAAGTATAAGCAGTGTAATTTTTAACATTACAACAAAAAATAATTATTGTTAATAAAGGTTGTAATAACCCGGGTTACTTTGTGTTGGTTGGTTTAAAAACATTAAGGTAATTGAGTAGGCTGTACTTAGTACCGAGTTTGCACATACACCAATCCAATAGCTTATTTTGTTGTCTTTTGTTTTGTTGCTGTTAACAGCTACAACAAAAAATCCAACAGGGCAGCATAAAAATCCCCATAAAAATCCTTCCCATTCAAATACAAAATCGCTTTGGGCATTAATATAATTGTTAAACAGGTTGTTATTAATAAAATATCCTGCATTTAACATGTCGGCGGTATTATTAATTTTGTTGCTTAACACGTTTTGCTCAATTTGGTTAAGCAAATTAAAATCGTTGGTAAGTTGTTGTAAGTCAAGCTCAAATAAGCTTGCATTTGTAGCATTGGCGGTTGCAAATACAATTGTAAAAATTATCGAAATAAGTATTTTTTTTACCATAGTTGTTTTTGTATAATTAGCTTTTTTATTTCTATTAATGCTAAAGCAAGGTAAACAACAAATTTAAAAATAGTATAAATTATGTAAATAAAAATAGATAAGCATACCGTTTTTTGGTATGCTTATTTATTTAATTGTTAATAATTAAATACATTGTAAACAGGCTTGTATGAAATGGCACTTAAAACTATTGATGCGCCTACACCAATCCAGTAACTTGTTTTGTTGTCTTTTGTTTTGTTGCTGTTAACAGCAACAACAAAAAAACCAATTGGGCAGCATAAAAAGCCCCATAAAAAGCCTTCCCATTCAAAAACCATATTTTTTTGCATCGACGAAAAGTCGTTAGCGGCAACAAAATTATTGCCAATAAGGCTCATTTGCATGGCATTGTTAAAGTCGATAGCTGGGTTTTGTAAAACAGTGTTTTCGAGTACCGATAGTTCGGCAAACTGGTTTTCTAAACTGTTTTGGTCAAAACTGAAAAGTTGTGCATTATTTGCAAACATGGTAACAGCAAACAAAGCAAAACAAAAAGTTAGTAATTGTTTTTTCATAATTATATTTAGTTAAAATAAATAATATTTAAGCAAATGTACAATTGTTAAGTAAATAAACAAATATCAATTAAACGCAAATCGAACTATTTACTTAATCTATTATTTTTTTGTCAGCATTTAACTACATTTAATTAGTTAAACACTACCGCTCTACATAGGGGTTGTGGCAAAGTATATTTTTTATTGTTTTATAAACAGTTCAATATCGACAAAAAAAGCGCACCAATTATGGTACGCTTAACTATATATTATGTAAAATATTACCAACCTAAAACGTAGGCAAAAATAAGGGGGGCAACAATTGTTGCGTCCGATTCGACAATAAATTTAGGTGTGTCAACATTAAGTTTTCCCCAGGTAATTTTTTCGTTTGGCACAGCCCCCGAGTATGAACCATAGCTTGTTGTTGAGTCGCTAATTTGGCAAAAATAGCTCCAGCATGGGGTGTTGGTAAGTTCCATGTCTTGGTAAAGCATAGGTACAACGCAAATTGGGAAATCGCCCGAAATTCCGCCGCCAATTTGGAAAAAACCAATACCTTCGGTACCGGCATTTTTAGTGTAGTAGTCGGCCAAAAATGTCATGTATTCAATACCCGATTTTACTGTCGATGGTTTTAGCTGGCCTTTAATGCAGTACGATGCAAATATGTTACCCATAGTTGAGTCTTCCCATCCGGGAACAATAATTGGTATATTTTTTTTCGCGGCTGCCAGCATCCAGCTGTTTTTTGGGTCAATCTCGTAATATTGTTCAAGTACGCCCGACAACAGCATTTTGTACATGTATTGATGCGGAAAATAGCGTTCGCCATTAGTTTCGGCATCTTTCCAAATTTTAAAAATGTGTTTTTGTAACCTGCGGAAAGCCTCTTCTTCGGGAATACAGGTATCGGTAACGCGGTTCATACCTTTTTCGAGCAGTTGCCACTCGTCGTTTGGTGTAAGGTCGCGGTAATGAGGAACGCGTTTGTAGTGCGAGTGAGCAACAAGGTTCATCAGGTCCTCTTCGAGGTTAGCACCTGTGCACGAAATAATTGCAACTTTGTCTTGCCGTATCATTTCGGCAAGCGATTTTCCGAGTTCGGCGGTACTCATTGCGCCACCCATGGCAACTAACATTTTTTTGCCACTGTTAATATGAGCTTCGTAGCCTTTTGCTGCATCAACTAAAGCGGCAGCGTTAAAATGTTTATAGTGCTCAACTATAAACTGGCTAATAGGGCCTTTATTGTTCATTTTGTATTGAATGTTTATTCGGTATAACCTAAAATATTGAACATTTCGTCAACCGATTGTTCGTTGCGGTAAAGGTAATCAACAAAATTGCCTTTTTCGTCGCGGTCAATAATTACGTGTTTTGGTGCAGGTATAAGGCAGTGTTTAATGCCGCCGTAGCCGCTAATTGAGTCTTGATAAGCACCGGTATGGAAAAAGCCAAGGTACAAAGGTTCTTTTGCTTTATCGCTAAAGCGTGGCAGCAAAACTTCCTGGTTAAGGTCTTCGGAGTTGTAGTAGTCGCTATGGTCGCAGCTAATACCGCCAATGTTAACACGTGTGTACTCGTTGTCCCATTTGTTAATAGGTAAAAGAATAAATTTTTCGTGTATGCTCCAGGCGTCTGGAATGGTGTTCATTAAGCTGTTGTTAATTATGTACCAAAGCTCGGTATCGTTTTGTTGTTTTTGTTCTAAAACTTTAAAAATAATAGCACTGCTCTCGCCAACGGTGTATTTACCAAACTCGGTGTAAATGTGTGGTTCGGGCACGTTCTCGTTAACGCAGGCGTCTTTAATATTTTTAACAATTTCGTTTATCATGTACTCGTAATTGTACTCAAATCCAAGGTGGTTGCGAATGGGGAACCCGCCGCCAAGGTTCAGTGAGTCGAGTGTTTCGCATTTTTTGCGTAATTCAATGTATAGTTTCATGGCACGTTGGAACTCACCCCAGTAGTAAAGGCTGTCTTTTATTCCCGAATCGACAAAAAAGTGGAACATTTTGAGTTCAAAAATGTCGTGGTCTTTAATGTTTTTGTTAAAAAAGTCTATCATCTCGGTGTGTGGTATACCTAAACGCGATGTGTAGTATGCCGATTGCGACTCTTCGTTTATTGACATGCGCATGCCAATTTTAACTTTACGTTTGCTTTTTCCAATGGCTTTTGTCAGGCTCGACAGCTCTTTAAGCCCGTCGAGCACGGTTATTGAGTTTGTAAACCCGGCCGATTGTAGCGCAAGTATTTTGTTTATGTATTCGTCGGTTTTATAACCGTTGTGTATTATTGTGCGGTCGGTGTCAATTTTACCTTGTTTGTGTAGGTATAGTATAAGGTCAATATCAAAGGCCGACGATGTTTCGAGGTTTACATTATGTTTTAATGCCTCGCTAATTACGTGATGAAAATGGTTACATTTTGTACAGTAACAAAACCGATACTCGCCCATGTAACTGTTATTTCGGATTGCCCGGTTAAAAAGGTTTCGTGCTTTTTTTATTTGGTCGCCAATTTTTGGCAAATAAATTAAATTGAACGGGGTGCCGTATTTTTCGATTAAGTATTTTATTGATATACCATGAAAGGTGAGGTATTTGTCGCGTAAATCGAACCCCTCTTGTGGAAAATAATAACTCTGTTCAACCAGGTCGAAATAGGTGTTTTTCATTTAGATAAATTGGCTTTTCATTGTTAATAAAAATATTTGCATAAAGTGTTAATATATAATAAGTTGTGTAATATGTTAAATATTTGTTTTTGTATTAAAAATGTGGCAAAAAAACACAAGCTTTTTGTAAATAGCAAATAAACTTGCATAAAAGTATTATTTAATTTCGAATCATTTTAAAATATAAAAAACAAGTTTTTGCATTTTAAATGTTTTAGGTTGTATTAATATGTTAATCAAGCGTTTGCGTTTCTTTAAATTTTGATGGTAACATATTAAACTCGGTTTTAAATTGTTTCGAGAAATATCGTGGGTCGCTAAAACCAACCTCGTAACAAACCTCGCTAATTGTTAGGTTTGTTGTTAATAATAGTTCGGCGGCTTTTTTGAGTTTTACGGTACGTATATATTCAACAGGTGTTTTGCCTGTAAGTGCCAGTAGTTTTTTATACAAGTGTACGCGGCTAATGTTAAGCTCGCGGCTAAGGTTCTCAACAGTTAAGCTTGTTTCGGCAAGGTTTTTTTCAACATATTGTTTTGTCTCTTCGAGCAGACGGGTATCAATTGCCGACAAATACTTGGTTTCGGGTTCAATTTTTAATGTTTTTTGATATTGTTTTATAAATTGTTTACGGCGGTTAATAAGGTAAGCAATACGCGATTCAAGTATCTCGAAACTAAATGGTTTTATTATGTAATCGTCGGCACCTGTGTTGTATCCTTCAATTTGGTCGGTGGTGCCCGATTTGGCTGTAAGCAGTATTACCGGTATATGTGAGTATACTGCGTTGGTTTTTATTTGTCGGCAAAGTTCAAGGCCGTCCATCTCGGGCATCATTACATCGCTTACTATTAACGACGGTTCGTAACTATCAACCATTTGTAAAGCTATTTTACCATTTGGTGCTTCAAGTATGTTGTATTTTTCTTTAAGGTTATCTTTAAGGTAAAACCTAAAATCGTCGTTATCTTCAACAAGTAATATTGTTAAACCGGTTGATGGTATATTTTTAGTGTCGGGTATAATTGGTAGTTTGTAGTTTACCGGCTCGGGTGTTTCGAGTTCAATAACCGATTTATCGCGGTTAACCGGTAGTGTTACTGTAAATGTTGAGCCTTTGCCAAGTGTGCTTTGGCACGATACTGTACCTTTTAGCAGTTCAACAAAATCTTTTGTTAGCGATAAGCCAACGCCGGTACCTTTGCTTAATAATGTGTTGGGCAACTGGCTTTGAAAAAAGCGTTCAAAAACGCGTTCGGTGTTCTCGGCCGACAGACCAATACCTGTATCGGTAACTTGTATTTGTATTTGTTCGGCGGGTTGGTTATTAATAAGTTTTATATTAACGCTAATGCTGCCGCCGCTGTGTGTAAATTTAAACGCGTTCGACAAAAGGTTGAATAGTATTTTTTCAATCTTGTCGGGGTCGAACTGCATAAATAACTCGGGTATTTGCGTGTTAAATGTTAAGGTTATGTTTTTCGATTCTTTAAGGTCCGAGAATGATAATATAATGCGGTTGATAAACGAAATAATGTTGCCATAAACATATTGTACCATAAGGCGGTTTTCTTCGGCTTTACGAAAATCGAGCAACTGGTTAACAAGCCCCAACAACCTGCGGGCGTTTTGGTGTATTAAAACTAACGATTTTTGGGTTTCGGGGTCGTGTTCTTTTTTAAGTAAACGCTCGAGCGGGGTAAGTAGTAATGTTAATGGTGTGCGGAACTCGTGGCTTACATTTGTAAAAAACCTTGTCTTTAACCGGTTAAGCTCGTGTTGCCTTTCCGACTCTTGCATTGCCTGTTGTTGTTTAAACTTTAACCGTTCGCGTGTTAAAAGCGATTGCCTAAAAATAAGAATACTTATAAATATGACAATATAGTAAGCCAAAAACGCCCAATTGGTGCGATACCATGGTGGTAAAACTATAATAGTGAGTTCGGCCTCGTTAGCGTACCATTGTGCATCGTTGTCGTATGCTTGTACCCTAAAAATATACTCGCCGGGGCTAAGGTTAGTGTAAGTAGCTTTACGGTTTTTCCAGTCGGTAGTTATCCATTGTTCGTTAAAACCCTCGAGTTTGTAACGGTAACTCATTTTTTTGGACCTTAAAAACTCGATTGCTGCAAAATGGAGCGAAAAAATATTGTCTTTATAGTTTAATTTAATTGTTTGGTTGTTAAGTATTGCTTTATTGGCACCAATATTTTTGTACTCGGGGTTTGTACTTGCCTGGCTGCCAAATATTTCGAAATTTAAAATGTGCGTGTTAATTTGAGCCTTGGTTTTGTATTTATTGTTGGTTTCAAAAAGGTTAAAGCCGTTAGGCCCTCCAAAAATAAGCTCGCTCGTTAAACTCGCGCCCTTGTAGCCCGTCGTCTTCGTTGTAAATAATTGTTGCGTGGCTAATGTATTGCAGCGAGTCGTTAGTTTTGGCAATAAGTTTGCACAAACCGTTAAGTGTGCTAAACCAAATATGTCCCTGGTCGCTTTCGCGGATAGCCATAATTGTATTGTCGGGTAAACCATGTTCGGTATTAAAAACAGTAAAGTTGTTTAATACCGGGTTGTAAAGGTTAAGGCCGTTACGTGTGCCGGCCCAAATGCGCCCTTTCGAGTCGACAAAAGTGCTGTACACAAAGTTGTTGCTTAACGACCCCGGGGTTGTTTCGATATT
>CAZJCR010000145.1:0-10219 GCA_964544385.1 uncultured Bacteroidales bacterium | reverse complement strand
TTTTGTAACGCGTATCGAAGATAAAAATGGTAACATTTTAGCATCGTTCCAAACAGTTAAACGCGAGGCAATTAGCGAAAATACGGCTGCTCTTATGCTCGAACTTTTACAAGGAGTGGTACGTCGTGGCACATCGGTAAGGTTATGGTCCGATAATTATCCTTATAAAATTAAGGCACAAATAGCCGCAAAAACCGGTACAACGCAAAACCAGTCCGACGGTTGGTTTATTGGTATTACCCCAAAATTAGTAACTGGCGTATGGACAGGTGCCGAAGACCGGGCTACCCATTTTGACGGAATAACTCTTGGGCAGGGCGCCAATATGGCTTTACCAATTTGGGCAATTTTTATGAATAAAGTTTATCAGGATAATGATTTGAATATATCAGAGTCGGATATATTTGAACTACCTTATGGTTTTAATGCCGAATTTAATTGTATCGACATTGCCGACCCTAACAGTAATGATAATAACAAAACAAATTACGACGAAGAATTTATGATGTAGTTTTTTGCTTTTGCGAGAATAGTTTCGAAAAAACCTGCTCAATTTTCTCTGTCTCTAATATTTGGATATTATATTTTTTTTGAAGCTTTTGAGTTAAACAAGGTACAAAAATAGTGTTGTAACCAAGCTTTTCGGCCTCGGCAATGCGGTTTTCAATACGGCTTGTTGGGCGTATCTCACCCGAAAGCCCTACCTCGCCGGCAAAGCATACTCCAGGGGGTATAGCACGGTCAACATCCGACGATAATATTGCACATATTACCGATAAATCGATAGCCGGATCGGCAATTTTAATGCCCCCGGTAATATTTAAAAATACATCTTTTTGCGACAACCTGAACCCTACCCGTTTCTCGAGCACCGCAAGCAACATATTTAAACGCCGTATTTCAAAACCGGTTGCCGAACGTTGCGGTGTACCATATACAGCCGAACTAACCAATGCCTGCACCTCGATAAGCATAGGCCTAATTCCTTCAACAGTTGCTCCTATTGCTATACCGCTATAAATTCCTTTATGGAACGATAGCAACAATTCCGACGGGTTTGAAACTTCGCGTAGCCCGAAATTTAGCATTTCAAAAATGCCTATCTCGCTTGTTGGGCCAAACCTGTTTTTACTGGCTCTTACTATTCGGTAATTAAAATTAGTGTCGCCCTCAAATTGTAAAACTGTATCAACAATATGCTCTAAAACTTTAGGACCGGCCAGCGAACCGTCTTTTGTAATATGCCCAACTAAAATAACCGGTACCGAGTTCTCTTTAGCATATCGCAGTAATGCCGTTGCGCACTCGCGTATTTGCGAAATAGTTCCGGGCGACGATTCTACAGTGTCGGTACGTAATGTTTGTATTGAATCGATAATTATAATATCGGGTATTAAACTTGAGGCTTGCGTTATAATGTTTTCGACCAAAACTTCAGACATAAAATATGCCTCATTGTTTTGCCCTCCAATGCGGCTTGCACGCATTTTTATTTGCTCGCCACTCTCCTCGCCCGACACGTATAAAACTTTTTTTTCGATATTTAGTGCTACTTGTAGCAATAATGTCGATTTGCCGATACCTGGTTCCCCGCCTAATAAAACTACCGAACCTGGAACCAAGCCACCACCTAATACTCTGTCGAACTCATTGTTTTTTGTTTCAATTCGTATTAGCTCCTGGTTTTGTATCGAAAAAATTGGGACAGGCTTTTGCCCGGTTGAGTACGATTGTATAAGTGCAGGCGATTTGGAGTTTTTAGTAGCAATTTCTTCGGTATATGTGTTCCACTGGTTACACGATGGGCAACGGCCTATCCATTTTGGAGACTCGGCACCGCACTCACTGCAAACATATACAACTTTGGCTTTTGCCATTATTGCTTAATAAGTTCTATTCTTAAATATACAAAACCTCCCTGTTCGCCAAGTGGGTTTGCTCTTTTGGTAATTTTATAGTTTTCTTTATTAAGCTCGTCAACCCAGTAATCGCCCCTAATGTCGCGCTGAGCCTCGTGGTAAGGCCTGTTGGCATCTGAAATTGGATTATATATACTAAAATCGCTGCTTTTAATAACATACGAGTATTCAACAATACTGTCGATATTGTTTTGCTTAAAAATTACCTCAAGTTTATCGCCTTCGTAAAATTTCCAATACTCGGTTAAAGTAGTGTCGGGTTCGGTTGGTAACACTCTTTTCCATATACCAATAAGTTTCGATTGTTCGGTATCGCGGCAGCTTAAAACAAGTGTAACTAAAATTATTAAGGTAAAAAATGTAAAAATATTTTTCATAGGTGTTTTTTTATTGTTGTTCGTGGTTTTTTAAAACATTACAATCGGCAATATTTTAGTAACAATTTGAATTTTACAAATTTAATATTTATATAATACTGCCAAAATAAATTACATTAACCCACTTTTTTTTATGATTGATGTTGACGAAAAACCATCGACAAAAGAGATAGTAACAACCTGTCCACCGCTACTGGTAACCTCGTTGTAGCCAACTATATCTTCAATTTTATAATCGGCACCTTTTACTAAAAAATTTGGCATTACCTGTTTTATAAGGTTTAAAGGGGTGTCGTCGTCAAAAAAAACAATTGCATCAACAAAAAATAAACTACCAAGCACCATTGCTCTGCTGTTTTGGTCGTTAATAGGGCGGTTTGGCCCTTTAATCCGGCTAACCGATGTGTCGGTATTAAGGCCTATAATAAGCTTTGTGCCTAATTGTGCAGCTTGTGCCAAATACTCAACATGACCGCGGTGCAAAACATCGAAACAACCGTTTGTAAACACAATTTTTTGGTTTTTAAATCGCCAAACTGACAAAACACTGTCGAGTTGGCTTTGGGTAACAAGTTTGCTTTGTATATTATTAATTATCGACATTTTTAAACTACCGTGTTTGTAACAGTATCGGGGAAAACAAAGCTTGGTTTAAATTTTTTAGCCTCTTCAAAATCCATGATAGCATACGATATTATAATAATAATGTCGTCAACCTGAACTTTACGTGCAGCAGGGCCGTTTAAGCAAATTACTCCCGAACCGCGCTTGCCTTTAATAACATATGTCTCAAAACGCTCGCCATTATTTATGTTTACTATCTGAACTTTTTCGTTTTCAATAATATTCGAGGCATCCATCAGGTCCTGGTCAATTGTAATACTGCCCACATATTGTAAGTTTGCCTCGGTAACCCTTACTTTATGTATTTTCGATTTAACAACTTCAATGTTCATTGTATTAAGTATTTGTGTACAAAGTTACTAATTAATTATTATATTATCGATAAGCCTTATTTTACCGGCCCAAACAGCAATGCAAGCAATACATGTGCCGCAACCCGATATTTCATCAACTTTTTTTAGCGATTCAAAATCAACAATTTCAAAATACTCGACCTTAAACAACGGGTTGTTGTTAATACTATCAACAACCCAATTTTTAACATCAGCAATTGGCATTGTTTTTAGCATTTTTGCAGCCTCCGATATTGTTTTATAAATAATTGGTGCCTGTTGCCTGTATTGAGGTGTTAATAAAGTATTACGCGAGCTCATTGCCAGCCCGTCGCTTTCGCGGATAATTGGGCATGCTACAATTTGCGTGCTAATTTGCATTTGTTTTGTTAAGTTGCGAATAATTGCAACTTGTTGAAAATCTTTTAAACCAAAAAAAGCTTTGTCGGGATTAACAATATCAAAAAGCTTACTAACAATTTGAGCTACGCCGTTAAAATGCCCCGGCCGGTGCAGGCCTTCCATAATGTTGTCGAGCCCGTTAAAATTAAAAACACGGGTATCAGGTTCGGGGTACATCTCGGTATCCGACGGGGCAAATACCGCGTTACAGCCTGCCTTTTTAAGCAACTCGCAATCAGCGTCAAAAGTGCGGGGATAATTTGCTAAATCGTTTTTGTCGTTAAACTGAGTTGGGTTAACAAACACGCTTGCAATTGTAATATCGCATAGCTTTACCGATTGGGCAACAAGCGATAAATGGCCTTTGTGCAAGGCTCCCATAGTTGGCACAAAACCAATGGTTTTTGTTGCTTTTTTTGCATCGGCAACAAACCCTGATATTTGGCTTTTTGTTTTAAAAATATCCACAAAAGTAAAATTTATAAATTATTCGACCCTTTTTTGCATTTACAATTAAAAAGCGATGCTATTAATATTTTAGTAAAAGCTTAACTTAAAACCTTTGTATATAAAACTTCAGGCTTTATTTTTTTGCTGGTTTAAAAAAGTAATGTAGTAAAAAATAAAACGGTGCAAAAGAAATTGAAAAAACAATTACCACAAAGAAAATAATGAAAAAATAGCGCAACTAAATGATAATGCGCCAAAAGGAGAAAAGGTTTAAATTGAGAATAATAATATTTTTACTACCTTTGCGGCATCAAAAAATAATCAATAGATATACATGGAAAAGAAGAAAGTACTGTTTGTTTCTCAGGAAATTACACCGTATTTGCCTGAGAACGAAATATCGAACATAGGACGTGAACTTCCACAGGGGATACAAGAAAGAGGGAAAGAGATAAGGACATTTATGCCAAGGTTTGGTTGTATAAACGAAAGGCGTAACCAATTACACGAAGTTATAAGGCTCTCGGGCATGAACCTGATTATTGACGACACCGACCACCCACTAATTATAAAAGTAGCATCGATACAATCGGCACGTATGCAAGTTTATTTTATCGACAACGAAGACTATTTTCAAAGAAAATGCGTTCTGAAAGACGATGAAGGACGATATTTTAAAGATAACGATGAACGAGCTATATTTTTTGCACGCGGCGTACTCGAAACTGTTCAGAAATTACGCTGGGCACCCGACATAATACATTGCCATGGTTGGTTTACTTCACTGGTTGCCCTTTACATAAAAAAAACTTATAAAGACAACCCTTTGTTTACCGACTCAAAAATAGTTTACTCGGTATATAACGACGATTTTGACGGTTCGATGGACAAAAACTTTAGAAAAAAACTTTTGCACGATGGCATTACCGACAAAGATGTAGAAATACTGTCGGAACCAAATTTTGAAAACCTGACAAAACTGGCAATTAAATACTCCGACGGAGTTATTAAAGCCAGCGCATCAATTAACCAAAACATTGATAATTATATTGATACATTGTCGGTTCCGGTACTTAACTATCAAAATCCCGAAAATTATATCGAAAAATATTCAGATTTTTACGATTCAATATTATCATAACCTGTCAATACTAATATAAATTGAATACAATTAAAAACCTGGCCGGCATATTTACCGGCCTTTTATTAAGCCTGTTTGCACTATCGTGCAACGACGATTTAAACGATGTTGGCCTGGTACTTAAAGAGCCCATTGGACGAATATTAGTTAACAACGATTCGCTAACAACTGTTGAATGTTTTACATACGAGTCGGAAAACAATATCTCGGTATCGACAAGCAATAACCTACTTATTGGTTATTTAAACGACCCAATTTTTGGCACGTTTATTAACAATTGCATGTTCGAGATAGCTCCATCATCAACCGACATCACCTTTGACTCGTTACCAGTTGCCGACTCATTAATACTCTATTTCGATATTACTGCTGCATACGGCGATACAACTACACCTCAGCATTTTGTTGTTTACGAAATTGACACTACAATGCCTTTAAGCAACTTAAGCGGCAAAGAACTTGGCGACCTTACCCTTACAGGATATTACGACCGCACAAAACCATTAGCCGACACAACTTTTTACCCAAACCCTGCCGACACTATGCCTTTAAGAATTAAGCTTAACAAAGATATTTTAGGCTCAAGATTATTCGACAATTATTACTACCAAATTGATGGCGACGACTCGACAAAACTGAACAAATACAGCTCAACCGATACTTTTAACGAGCTTTTATTACGCGGATTTGTTGTTGAAGCAAAAAATACTGACGGCACCGGTTCAATATTAACCGTATCATTAACCGACTCGAGCCGAATGATACTTTATTACAAAACAGCCGAATATGAAGACAGCACTTACCAATTCAAATTTAATTTTACCAGCACAAATAAAGCTAACATTTTTTCGAAAAATATAAAAAGCAGCTTAAAATACAACCCCATGTACACCGAGGTTGTTAATGCTGCCGACGATTCGGTTGTATATATAAAAAACAACAATGCCTTATACTCAAAAATAAAGCTAAGCGGATTAAAACACTGGGCCGATTCGGGCAATATTGCCATAAACCGCGCTCGCATTACCCTGCAAACAGTTGACCAACCCACCCAAGATGAAATTTTTGCCCCGTTAAGCTCAATATATGCTACCCGCGATTACAACTTTCAAAATGCATTACTGTCGCAACATGGCGATTACACAAATTACGTACCCACCGAAATAGCACTCGACACAGCAACAAACTCGTACGAAGTTATTTTGACCTACGAAATTCAAAACGCCATAAATAACGGCAACGACTCACTTATAATAAATATTATGGGTGCTAACGACAATAGATATCCTAACCGGACAATATTAAAAGGAGCCAAACATAGCATCGACCCCTTAAAACTATATATTACTTATACCAAAATTAACCCTAATTAATTATGTGTGGAATAGTTGGTTACATTGGCGAAAAAGAAGCTTATCCGATACTTATAAAAGGCTTAAAAAGGCTCGAGTACCGCGGTTACGACTCGGCCGGGGTGGCACTCTTTAATAACGAAACCTATTTATACAAACAAAAAGGTAAAGTTAGCGATTTAGAAGACTTTATTGGCGACAAACCAATAAATGGAACAATTGGTATGGGACATACCCGGTGGGCAACCCATGGCGAACCAAACGACATTAACGCCCACCCGCATCAGTCGTTCCATGGAAAATTTATTGTTATACACAATGGCATTATCGAGAACTACAGCCGTATAAAAGAAAAACTTTTAAGGCGCGGCTACCAATTTTCAAGCGATACCGATACCGAAGTACTTGCAAATTTAATTGAGTATATTTATTTAAAAGGCGATATTACAGCCGAATTTGCAGTACGCCTTGCACTTACAAAAGTAATAGGCGCTTACGGCCTTGTAATTATGTGTAAAGACGAACCAAACCAACTAATTGCAGCACGCAAAGGCTCACCATTAGTTATAGGTGTAGGTAAAGGCGAATACTTTTTGGCATCAGATGCAACCCCTATTGTTGAATACACAAAAAGTGTAATTTACCTTAACGACGACGACGTTGCCGTAATTAAACGAAACGAGCTAAAACTTAAAACCGTCAGCAACGAATTACTTACCCCTAAAATACAAGAATTGTCGCTCGATATTGGCGAAATTGACAAAGGTGGTTTCGACCATTTTATGCTTAAAGAAATATACGAGCAGCCCAAAGCCATTACCGACACATTTAGAGGACGTGTAAGCAGCGATTGCCAAAATATTCATTTAGGCGGGCTACACGATGCATGGCCATATCTTGAAAAAGCCAAACGGATTATTATTGTTGCCTGCGGAACTTCGTGGCATGCCGGCCTGGTTGGCGAATACCTGTTCGAAGAGTTTGCCAGGATACCGGTTGAAGTTGAATACGGTTCAGAGTTCAGATACCGTAACCCCATTATTTATAAAGACGATGTTGTTATAGCCATTAGCCAAAGCGGCGAAACCGCCGACACTTTAGCCGCCATTAAAATAGCAAAAGAGGCTGGCGCAAAAGTACTTGGCATTTGCAATGTTGTAGGTTCGAGCATTCCGCGCGAAACCGACGCCGGCGTTTATACCCATGCCGGGCCCGAAATAGGTGTAGCATCGACAAAAGCTTTTACAGCCCAAGTTACTGTTTTGGCAATGATGGCTTTAAAACTGGCACACCGCAAGTTTATGATTAGCCAAAACAAATACCACAGCCTTATTCAGGAACTTACAAACATACCCGCAAAAATTGAGCACACCCTGCAAACCAACAGCATTATTAAAGCTATTGCCAATGAATATAAAGACCGCAACAACGCCCTTTACTTAGGCCGCGGTGTTTTATACCCGGTAGCATTAGAGGGAGCACTCAAGCTAAAAGAGATATCGTACATCCATGCCGAAGGCTACCCTGCTGCTGAAATGAAACACGGCCCAATTGCTCTTATCGATAATAAAATGCCAGTTATTATAGTTGCTACCAAAGACAGTTCGTACGAAAAAATTGTGTCGAACATACAAGAGGTTAAAGCTCGTAACGGAATTGTAATTGCAATTGTTACACAAGGCGACGAAACTATAAAAAGCATGGCCGACCACATAATTGAAGTACCCGAAACTGCCGACTTTTTATCACCATTACTAACTGTAATACCATTACAATTGCTATCGTACTATATTGCTGTAATGCGCGGCTGCAATGTTGACCAGCCCCGAAATTTAGCTAAATCGGTTACTGTTGAATAATAAAAGTAAAACTTTATTTATAGGCCGGAATTCAAAAAATGGGTTCCGGCTATTTTATTTGCAATACTCTGTTTTACACTTAAGCTTTTTAACAAAGTAACATGGTTGTTGTTATGCAAATCGGTACCTAAAAACTCAACATAATTATTTAATAGCAACCATTCGGCAACATGTTGCGACCCTAACCCATAATACCCGCCAAGCGATAAAAGGTTAATCTGGAAATTAATATCACGGTCTTTTAACCCACTATACAAATGTAAGTTTTGATGCCAGTATAAATACCGCTCGGGATGAGCCAGTACAACCTTGTAACCACATGTCTGTAATTCAAAAAATATCTCTTTATAATTACGGCAAGCCTCCATAAACGAAAATTCGACCAAAACATAGTTATTGCCAAAAGTTAAAAGTTCATTATCGCAATTATTCTTAAAAAAATCAAAATCGAGATAATACTCGGCAGCAAAACTAAGGTTAAAATCAATTCCCTTGTTTTTTAAACTTTCAACTAAGTTGTTAAAACCCGTTTTTATTATGTCGGGTGTGTTGCGATAAAAATCGCTCATTACATGTGGCGTGGTAATAGCACTTTTGTACCCTAAGCCAATTAAACCGTTTATCAGGTTAATCGAATCGTCAACCGAAACTGAACCATCGTCAATACCGGGAATTAGGTGCGAGTGTATATCGGTTTGCAAAAACGATAAACTTAGAGGAACTAATTGCTCCTTTTTTTTAAATATTTTTGATAAAAATACCATAGCTAATTGCTATTATTACAAAACTTTTATAACTCAATTACAAACATAGTCAAATTACAACTATAGTTATCGATAAAATTATTATTTTTGAAAGTTAAAGTTTTACCATGCACGATATTAGTAATTATATAAGCGGTTTATTGTTTTTGCACGATTGTGTTATTATTCCAGGTTTTGGCGGTTTTGTAAGTAATTATAAAAACTCTCGTCAAAACGAGTTAAACAACACGTTTTTTCCTCCATCGAAAGATGTATTATTTAACAATAACCTTACATATAACGATGGTTTATTAATAAACTATTTATCAAAAAATAAAAATATAAGCTATACCGATGCTGCCGAACAGGTAAAATTAAACGTTCAAAGAGCATGGGTGCAATTAAACAACAATGGTGAAGTGGTTTTTGAAGGGATTGGTAGTTTTTGTTACGATAAAAATAAAAAATTGATATTTACACCTGAATTGACTGAAAACTTTTTAACCGACTCGTATGGTTTATCGTCGTTCAGGTTCCCGCCGCTGAATTATCAAAAACAGCCTAAAGATATAATCCCACTTAATTACGATAAAAAAATGCACCCCGGGGTAAAAACTACTTTAAAATGGGCAGCAGTTGCTATCCCATTAATTGGGCTATTGTCGTTAATACCGTTTTATAAAAACCACAATGCCCAAACAGCAGGCATATCGGTAAACAATAACCCCGATGTTGTTGAGCCAATTGAACAAACGCTTACAGCTTTTACCAACAACAACGATATTGATATTGCTTTGTCGCAAAATACAAACAAACGTTCGGCATTATTTTACACCGAACCTGTAAACACGCCAGTTAAAAAAGCCGATATTAAGGCAAAAACATTTTATATTATTGGTGGCAGTTTTAAAGACGAGGCTCATGCACAAATACTTGCCAACGAGTTTAAAAAGAAAGGTTTTAATGCCGGTGTTTTGCAAGTTAACGATTTGTTCAGGGTAACACTTTGCTCGTTTAGCG
>CAZJCR010000144.1:0-10311 GCA_964544385.1 uncultured Bacteroidales bacterium | reverse complement strand
TTATGCAGGTTGAAAATAATTATTTTAAAAAAATAAGTTTACAGGCCGGTGTCAGGTTCGAAAGCTATGCACGCGATATTAACGATTATACTAACGACACTGCGGTTAACCGCGAAAAAAATTATTTTTACCCGAGCATTGCAGTTTCGTATATGCCTTTAGAGTATATGCAAATTATGGTAGGATACTCGAAAAACATAAACCGGCAGGCATACGATTATATATCGGGGCAAAATATTTATATTAACCCTTACATGTACAAAATTGGCAACCCTTATTTGGAACCCGAAATAGCCGATAATTACTATCTTAACTTTTTGTTGGGGCAGGCAATCGATATTAACATAGCATTTGTTGACCGCAAAAACTACACATCGATGGTGTTTTTTGCTACCGATAGTATTGTAAAAATAAGTTATAAAAATTACGATAAAAAAGATTTTAACGTGGGGCTTAACCTTTCATCACACTCTGACGACCGCCGGTTTAGTTTGGGCGCGAATATGAACAAACCTTTTTTTAAGTATGAGTATTTAGGACAACAGGTGCTAAACGATATTGTTAATTTTAATTTTTCGCTGTACTATTTACAAAAAATGTTTAAGTCATATCAATTATTAGTAAAAGGCCAATATAACACAAAAACACAGTTCGATGTGTTTACATACAAACCGCAATTTATTGGTGAAATTATATTTTATAAATATTTGCTAAATGATAAACTGCGTTTAGCAATAGGCTACCAGTATACGCAGCCCGAGAAATACGACATGTGTTATGAGCAGCTAAAAATGTCGCATTATTACATAAAAGAAAAAAATGGTATTACATTTAGCATAATGTACTCGTTAAATTTTAATAGTTGGACAACAAAAGAAACAGCTATTGAAGATGAGATAAACCGGATTAATTAATGTATAAATTAGGCCAAAAAACATGTAAACTTTAACAAAAGTAATTATGGACACTAAAAAACAAAACAAGTATTTAATATCATTTATCGAAGAGCCCGATGTGTTTACGGCACTCGATATGCAATTAATTAACGGTGGCCGCAACAAATTATCGAAATGCAATTGTCATTGTTTAATAAATGTTAATACAAAACATAATGCTTATGGTAAGCCTTTTAGACGTAAGTTGTACGAGCGTAACGCTAAAGGAAGTTATTGTTTTGTGGTTACTGTGTCAAAATAAGCATCATAAAAATGGCTAAATTCCCGTTTGCACCACAATACGATTCGATGGACTGTGGGTCGGCATGTATAAGGATGATTGCTAAATATTACGGTAAAAATTTTAGCCTCGATTTTTTAAGAGAACTTTGTTTTACAAGCCGCGAAGGAGTGTCGTTATTGAGTATTAGCAACACCTTTGAAACAATTGGCTTTAAAACAGTTGGTGGTAAAATTACTTTTAACGATTTGCGCGATAAAGCGTTGTTACCTTGTATTTTACATTGGCAACAAGAGCATTTTGTTGTATTGTTTAAAATCGAAAAAAGCGCGTTTGGCTCCGATTATAAAATTTATATTGCCGACCCGGCCGAGGGAATTATTACTTACAACAAAAGCAGTTTTTTACAAAAGTGGATAAGTACCTGTTCCGACGGTGTTGATAAAGGCGTTTTGCTTTTAATGGAACCAACGCAAAAGTTTTATAACACTACAGACCATGAAAACACTGCTACAAGCTTTAGTTTTTTATTATCGTATTTTAAAAAATACCGTAAATATTTTTATCAGTTATTAATAGGGTTGTTTTTAGGAAGTATAATACAACTAATTTTCCCGTTCTTAACCCAAACAATTGTCGATAAGGGTATTGCATCAAAAAACATATCGTTTATTTACATTGTATTAATAGCCCAGTTAGTTTTAACCCTTAGCAAATCGTCGGTTGAGTTTATTCGCAGGTGGATACTGTTACACATTAGCACGCGCATAAACATAACATTAATAAGCGATTTTTTGATAAAACTAATGAAATTGCCTATGAGTTATTTTGATACAAAGCTTACCGGCGACATAATGCAACGCATTGAAGACCATCACAGGGTTGAAAATTTTTTAACAGTTAAATCGTTAAACACAATTTTTTCGCTTTTTACTTTAATAATTTTTAGTGTTGTTTTATTGATATACAGCATAAAAATTTTCGCTATATTTTTATCCGGGAGCATATTATATACATTATGGGTAACCATATTTTTAAAAAAACGTCGGCAAATTGATTATAAAAGGTTCGAAATTCAGTCAGATGAACAGTCGAAAACATATCAATTAATACAGGGCATGCAAGAAATTAAACTACAAAATGCCGAACACCGAAAACGTTGGGAATGGGAAGATGTACAGGCCGAACTTTTTAATTTAAATATCGAAAACCTGAAACTTGAACAAAAACAAGAGGCTGGTAATATTATTATAAACGAAACTAAAAACATTGTAATTACAATATTCGCGGCATTAGCGGTAATACAGGGCCAAATGTCGTTAGGTATGATGCTGGCCACGCAATACATTATTGGCCAGTTAACTTTACCAATAGAACAAATTGTTGCACTTATTTACGATATACAAGATGCAAAAATCAGCCTCGAACGAATAAACGAGATACATGTAAAAAACGATGAAAACTACGACAAGATAAATAACCAAAACACATTTTATAGTATAAACAATTTGGCAGTTGGCAGTGCAATACATAATTTGCCTATAAAAATAAATAATTTATTGTTCCAATATAATGGACCCGATTCGCCAATTGTACTTAATAATATTAACCTGAATATAAGCCCGGGTAAGGTTACTGCAATTGTTGGAGCAAGTGGTAGCGGTAAAACAACACTTATTAAACTTTTGCTGCAATATTACGAAGCAACAAATGGTTCAATTTATATAGGTAACTCCGACTTAAACCAATTAAATACCACATGGTGGCGTAACCGGTGTGGCTGCGTTATGCAAGATGGTTTTATTTTTTCGGAAAGTATTGCACGTAATATTGCCACTTGTGGCGATCAAATTGATATAAATCGTTTAAAATATGCAGCCCAAATTGCTAATATCGACGAGTTTATAAACTTGTTGCCACTAAAGTATAATACAATAATTGGCAACGAAGGCCAAAATTTAAGCCAGGGCCAAAAACAACGATTACTTATTGCCCGGGCAATATATAAAAATCCCGACTTTTTGTTTTTAGACGAAGCTACAAACTCGTTAGATGCAAACAACGAAAAAGCTATTGTTGAAAACCTAATGGGCTTTTATACCGGCAAAACTGTTATTATTGTGGCGCATAGGCTTAGCACAGTTAAAAATGCTGATAATATTGTTGTGTTAAACAATGGTACTATTGTTGAACAGGGAACCCACAACGAGCTTACAAATATTAAAGGTACATATTACAATTTGGTAAAAAACCAATTAGAACTTGGAAACTAAACGCTATGGAAATAAACAACAGTATTGAGTTGAGGAGCGAAAACGTAAGGAATATTATTGGTCAAATACCCCCAAAAATTATACGTTGGGGTATACTAATAATATTTGTAATTTTTGTTGTAATATTTGCTTTTGCCTGTTTTTTTAAGTTTAACCCAAATGTAAATGTTAACGCAACTATTGAGCAACAAGGTGGCACAATTTATTATACAATACTTTTACCCGATAGCTACAAGCAAATAATTAGCCCTAACCAACAAATTTTTTTTAATTACAACTTGCTTAATAGCAATCAAAAAATAGAGAGCACGGTGCAAAATATCGATACCTGTTTAGTTTTAACTGAGCAAGGTTTGTGTTTTACAATTACAGGTAATATTATTACAAATATTACAGTTGCCAACAAAATAACTGTTGGTGCGCAAATAGTTACCAACCAAACTAATATTATTAACTGGTTGTTAAACAAATAATTTATCTACTACCTGTTTTTTTATATTACCTAAAATCAGCAAGCATATTTTTTAAACCACATAGAGCAAAGATTTCACAGAGAAAAACATCACTGTTTTAAATGTGTCAAACGTTGCTTTTCTTTTTATTCTCTGCGGTTTGTAGTATTTTACTTGCTGATTTTAGGTAAAACCCCGATGTAGAGTTTGAGCCATTAGCTCAATTTGGGTAATAATCAAACTGCGTAAAGACCCTCTCTTATTTATAAGAGAGGCGGGGGAGAGATAGTGTTTAGAAAAGTAAAACTATTTTTTGTTGCTTTCATTGCACTATGTTTGTTAAAGTCTTACATATACTGTATCGTGAGCGGGAATTGCTCAATTTATTGTTTATTTAAATCGAAACGAGTAACTAACCGATGGCATAATAGGAAATAAACTTTTTTGCATTACACTAACTTTGCCAACCCCATTTTTTGTCCCTGTCGATAAAAAATAATAATATGGATTTGAGTGGTTATAAACATTGTAAACACTCAAACTCCATGTACGGGTGCCACGATGCTTTTCTTTTCTAAAATTAAACCCAATATCTAACCTGTGGTAAGGTTTTGCCCTGTAATTACTAACACCCGAATAAATTTGTGCTTCCTCGTCATACATGTCATCTGAATATATTTTATCTAAGTCTAACTCATCGAGTTTTATATTGGGCATAAAATATTTCGATTCGGGTAAAGTTATAGCTTGTCCTGAACCAAATACCCAGGTTACACCCATATCAATTTTTTCCGATATCTTAATATTGGAAACTATACTTACATTGTGTCTCCTGTCGAATTTATAGGCATATATATTGCCATTATTAATGCCGTCGAATTGTCGCAAATTCTTACTCCAGGTATAAGCTATCCAGCCGGTATATTTCCCCTGCTTTTTTTGCAGTAAAAATTCAGCACCATAAACTTTGCCTATGCCGTTTGTCTCAATTTTTTCGTCCCATTTTTTATCCGACCCAAAATACGTTGCCCCTTCTTTAAATGTAATTAGCCTTTCCATTTTTTTTAAATAAGTTTCAACTGTAATTTCAACATTAGGAAAAACTGAGGAAACAAACCCTAATGTAACTTGGCTTGAAACTGATGGCGGGGCTTTTTCGGTAGCCGGCACCCAAAATTCAATAGGAATGCCAGCACCTGAATTAACTAATAAATGAATTGCTTGCTGAGTGCGCGAAAAAGAAGTGTTTATTTGCGATTTACCAAAGGTATATCCAATCATTACACGAGGTTCAAAAAAATTATAGAAATGGGAGTTAACATTATAGCCTGATAACCTGATACCAATATTTCCATTAAAACCATTGTTTGTCGAAAATTGGTCTTCGATAAAAACAGCATGTTCGAATGCCTGCAGGTTAACTTTATCAACATCGTTTACCATTTGCAAACCGTTTATATAACTTTTTTTTGAATTAATGCCTGGTTTAAAAAAATGAGCCGTTGCCACTCCGCCCATCATCAATTTATGATAATTCGATAAATACCATTCAATTTTAGGATTAAACGAAACATCGCTTATACTCGAATAAAATGATGAAAGGCTCTCGGTGTTTTCATTGTTTTCGGTAGAGTTACAGTTTAAGGTATTTAAATATCTGTAACGGGTAAATGATGTTATAAAATTTCCGAAAACATTGCCCGAAAAAACATGGTTCCAACGTAATGCTGACATTATATTACCCCATTTCTCGCTGTATTTTGCTTTAAATTTTTGTTCCGCATTATCTTCATCGTTTTTAAAAAATATTTTGTCGTCGCCAACATAAGCACTAAAAAACAACCTGTTTTTATTCGAAAATTTGTAATTCCATTTCAGGTTTGTATCCCAAAAAGTATATCCAAGGCTTGTGTTACCGGTAGCAAGCTTTGTTACAGGCATTGTTAACAAATCGTACATAAACCTGCGGACCGATATAAGGTACGACGAAGTGTCTTTTTTTAAAGGACCCTCGAACATTATTTTTGAAGTTAACAAACCAATTGAAAGAGCCGATGAATGTTTTTTGCTGTTCCCTTCTTTCATTTTTACATCAAAAACCGACGAAAGCCTGCCGCCATATTGCGACGGGAAACCACCCTTTATTAATTTTGATGAGTTAATAGCGTCGTCGTTAAAAATTGATGCAAAACCTCCCAGGTGGTTTACGTAATAAATTGGAACATCGTCGAGCAACATAAGGTTTTGGTCGGGTGTGCCGCCCCTTACATATAACGCGCTGCTCCCCTCGTAACCACCCTGGGCTCCCGGCATTAACTGGTAAGCTTTGGCAATATCGCGTTCGCCGGCAATGGTTGGCAGCATCTGTATATCGCGCTGTGGAATTGAAACCATACTAACCTGGTTCCGCTGCTCAATATTTAAATTGTTCGAGGCTATTACATCAACATCGTGTAACAGGTTATCTGATTTTAACCTGCAAACAAATACAGTATCGTGCAAATTGACTAACAAAACACTGTTTTGTTTATATCCTGTGTATGAAAAAAATAACTCTAATGTGTCGATATTTTTATTAATTGTAAACAAAAAATATCCGTAACCGTTGGTAACCTGGGCTACCTGGTTTTTATTGCTCCAAACATGTGCATTTATGAGTGCTTCGTTTGTTGCTTGGTCAACTACATAGCCGCTTATTTTTGTTTGTCCAAAAAGTTCAACATGTATAAACAAGGCTATAATTATATAAAAAAAACAAGTTAACTTACTCATTTACATTAAACTCAATTGATGAAACATTATAGCCGCAAAATAACCCTAAACCATTTTTTACACCTGTATATACAGGTACAGGTTCAGCTAACGAAATCCAAAAACTGTCGGAACTTTTATTAAAAATATGCTTGTAATAAGCTTTTTGATAATTATAATACGACTCGGATACGGCTATTAAAAAAAAATCTGATTTAACAATGGTTTCATTATACTTGATATAAGCACAAGAAAAAGCAAATGATATTGATGCTGTTGTACCGTTGAATAACTTATCACTAAATAAAAGTGTTGTGGGTTCAAAGCTTAATATGTCTTCGTTACGGATTATTGGGTCGTTACTATCGTAATAATATGGGAAATACGAATAAGTATTGCTGTCGGTTTGTATGGTTTGTTTAACGTAAATTTCGTAATAATTTACGGCTTGAGGATCATCGTTAAATTCAAAAGTTATTAAATCGAGTTTGGTACCTTCGTAATCAATAAAATCATCGGCTTTATAATTAAAGCTGTTTATATTAACCGGCATTGGTATTTTAGTTTGGGCAACCAGGGTAGTGTTACCGTTAATAATTTCAATACCTAATTCATCGTTTGCTTGTGGTAAGTAATTACTGTAATGTGTCCCATTATTATAATAAAATGTATCAACTGGTATATTGTTGCGATATAATTTTATGGGCAAGTTTAATTTATCAATATTGTTTTGCCCAACATATTCATCAATAGGGTATGTTTTTGTTATTATGGTTTGTATTGATGCCCCTGGCGATGCATAAGCTAACACAACAAGCTGTTCGGCAGCTTTTTCAAACTCCATAGGCACTTCTTTTGTGCACGAACTATAAAAACAAACTGAAATTATTGATAATAATAAATGGTAACGGTGCATACTAAAAATGAAAATTGAAACGAAAAGCCGGAGCTAATTTATAACCAACATAAAACGATTGTGTGCTCATTTTTAGCATTAAATCGAAGCTAAACATCCTGTTTTTTGAAGCAAATTTTACTCCCGGGGCAAAATAGTAGTTTAATCCGTTATACATAAAATGTTCGCCCTCTAAGCTCCAATTAGGCTCAGTAACATTTAAATGATAAAACTCGTAACCTAAATTAAAGTCGATAAATGGGTTAACAAGTTTATCTAACCTAAAAGTGTATCTAAAAAAAAGTGCTGGCAATATTTTAGTGCTTTTTGAATAACCTGTATTTGTGTAATGAAGCGAAAAATCACTCCCTATTGTATAATGGCTATGAATAGTATAACCATATCGTAACACTGTTAACACTCCAATATTATTTAAATTTAGAGTGGGTATAGTGGGATTTACCTGAATACCAACCGTATTTTTTTTGGGCATTGTAGTTTGTCCGTATGTTTTATGGCAATATGCCATAAAAACTATACAAATTATCAAAATAGTTCTCATTATTAATGCTATAAAATTTAAGTAAGGGAGTAATTATACTCCCTTAGTAATATGTTATTTTAGTGAACTTCCTACAAAAATATTGTCGTTAGTTATAGTTTGGCCGGCACCTGTGTGAACCGTTGTAATACAGCTATTCTCATTGTCAAACAAATGATTTGATGGCCAGAAGGAAAATACTGTGTACGAAACTGATTGCCAATTACCTGATTCATGCATATTACAAGGAAAAATTCTCCATTTATTGGATAGTTTTTCATAAAGACGTGTTGAACCACTTGCTGTTATTCCTATATCGCCTGAAAGGTTTTCGCCAATCCATATTCTTAAACGTCTTCGTTGAGTATTTGAAGTAGCTTCAATGCAAAAATCATTACCATCATTAGTAAATGTTTTTAACCTGGCAACTAATCTATATTTCTCACCCCTATATGCAGTGCGATAACTATATTGACCCCATTTTAGGCTATTGGTTTTATATAGTGTTGAAGTATAGGTTATTTCGCTTTCTAAGTTATTACCGGTTGACTCCATTAATTTTGAAACAGCATTTTCAGTTTTTGAGTTTATCTTTAATAACCCATCATTTTTAATTACTCTGTAAATTACATCACCTACTTGGTATAAACCATTTGTGTTACAAACAAAAGAGTATATGGTTGGGCAAATTTTTTCGTATACAAACGAAGAATCAAATTCAACAATATTATAAACCGATTCATTATTGTTAACATATTTAACAAATTCATCATAATCGTTTATTTCATTACCTTTTGAGTAAATAGTATTCAATGATTTTATACCAATTTCACCATTAAATTCCTCAATAATTTCGGGTGTATTTTGAAGTGGTAATATCCAATCTAAATGAGACTTAAACACTTCATGGTTTTCAAATACCATTATTCCATCTGAGTTTGTAATACCTTTATTTTTATAAGTACTATTTTCAGTAATGTTCAACTCTTGTTCTTTAGTACAACTATAAAAACCAAATACCAATAAAACAATAATTAAATTAATTAATTTTGTAATTTTGTAATTTTGTAATTTTGTAATTTTTTCATCTCTAAAATTTTAAAATTAGTTAATTAATTTTGCAACAAATATATAATATATTTTCCCATATCCAACAATAAATACTATTAATGTTAATAAATATTTTGTACAAGGCTATTTCAATAAAAAATTTACGCCAGCCGGTAACCCGCTGCCGAAATTTGTAATCAGTGCCCATTACCAAATTCATAAAACTTGGACTAACCGCTAATTAACCAAAAATTTTACTTCGGGTTTTTATAAAAAAATACCAATTAAAAAAAAGTGTCTCATACCCAAATTGAACGATAGCTTAACATAGGTTAAATTTTAACTACCTGCGACGCCTGGTGCCTGCATGTTGGCAAAATTGTGTATAATGCAGTTAATGGCTCAAACTCGTTCATTGCTTTATCAATTGTATTGTTTTGCCCCGATAAATGGCAAAGCATTATAGTATGCAAATTTTCCGATGCGTATTTTTTTACTATCTCAAATGCCTGTTTGTTCGACAAATGCCCGTGCTTACCTTCAATGCGTTTTTGTAATACTACCGGATACGGGCCATTTTTTAGCATTTTTTCGTCGTAGTTGGCTTCAATTAACAAAACGGTGCACTTGTTAATGTTATTTATTACATGCTCACACTCGGCACCAAGGTCGGTAATTACGCTAACAACATGGCTTTTATTTACTACCGTAAAACTACAGGGTTGGCTTGCATCGTGGTTTTTTGGAAAAGCCGTAACACTTAAACTGCCAACATTAACGGTTTGGTTTGCATGTATTTTTACGCTTATTAAAGGCCTGTTTTTAATTGGTATTGCATTAAGTGTACCGGCGGTTAAATAGGCTGTAATATTTAATTTCGAACATAATACCCTTAAACCACACGAGTGGTCGTTGTGTTCGTGAGTAACAAAAACAGCACGTATTTTTTTTGTATCGAGATTTTGCTGAGCCATGCGCAACAAAATTTGTTTACAGCTAATGCCGGCATCAATTAATATTGCATCGGTATTATTGCCAATATAATAACAGTTGCCGTTACTACCCGATGCTATTGCGCATATTTCAATCATAAATAATATAAAAAAGCCTTGCACGCAATAGCTTACAAGGCCTGTTTTGTAGCCCCACCAAGACTCGAACTTGAATCTGAAG
>CAZJCR010000143.1:0-10462 GCA_964544385.1 uncultured Bacteroidales bacterium | reverse complement strand
CAGAAAACAAAAGGCACAAAAGACGTTGATTACAAACAATATATACTAAAAACATTTGTAGTAAACAACACGGTTGACCTTTTGCGCGAGCATACAGTAAACTTTACCGGGCCAAAAACCATAGCCCAAAAAATACTTTTCCCCGACGGTACAATGGGCGTTATTTTTGCTCCGCACAACAAAGTATCGCAATTAGGTTTTGATGCATCAATACTTTACAAACCAAGACAATACACATTCATGCGTTTTGGTATCGACGGCTCAACTATCGACAGTATTGATTTTAACTGCCCGGTAAACGCCTGGAAACCTAACCTTGTTACATTCGACAACCAGTCGGTTTACATTGCCGGGGCAGGCTCAAATGCCGACACAACAAAATACTGTTGGGAAATACACCACAAACACGACAACATGGTTGTTATGAAAATAACATCGGGCAAACTCGATTTTATTACCGCGGTTCCTAAATCAGAGTTTGCATCGAAAACCATAAAACCAGCAGCTCAAAAAAAAGCTTATAGCTGGGACGGCGACGGATTTTACAACCAAACAATTGAAACCGACCCTTATGGCAATATTTATATAATTGGGCAAGTTAACGACAAGGGTAAAAATGGCGACTTAGTTATTATGCACTTTAATAACAATGGTAAACTAAATGCACAATTTACAGCAGCCCCCGAATCGGAACTGGGAACTACCCAAAAACTGTTTAACAACCCAAACAGCAAAACATTAAGCTGGATGCTTTTTGAACCCGCAAAGGTTAACGACAAAGGACAAAAACTTTGCTACGTGCGTATGACAAACATTAACCCCGAAACCAATACTATTGGCGAATTTGCACATTTTGGAACAAAAACCAAAGAACAAAAAACCGAATTTTATTTAGATCAAATTACTCCAATGTTCAGCTTTGCCGACAGTTGGGTACTATTTGGTGCCGACGAAGACAATAAAAACATTTGGCTTTGCAAAATTAAACCCTAAAAAGTAAAAATGGCGGCTAATAACCGCCATTACTTTTTACATATTAATTGCATCTAAACACTTAATTTTATGATAAATAAATTACTTACAACAGCATTTTTAATTGCTATTTGTAGTGTTATTACCGCGCAAAACGAAAACTATATTAACGATGTTTATTACGACCGGTTTTTTCGTAAAGCAATTATTGATGTACCCAAAGGGAAAAACAACCTGCCCGACTTTGCCGACGAGCATGGCCAGGTTGATAAAACAGCCCTTGAAGGTTTTTACAGTGGTAAAAACCAGTATATTGGCTTTGGCGTAATTATTGAACGCCCATGGAAAAACCATGTTAGCTGGGCATTTGGCGGCATGATGTACAAAAGCCCTTATGCTTATTTTATCGATACAGCAAACTGGGGTATGGTAGCCTCGGGCGGGTTAAGCATTTACACAAAATATTTAAAACTATACACCGGCGCCGCTGCACGTTATGGCAGTAACCCACAATTAGTTACAAAACCCGACACATCATACTGGGCGCAAGCAGCGTCAGCCAGTATTACACCATACTTATATGTCGATTTTCCGGTACGCAAGTTTTTAATGTCGCTGTCGGCAATACCAACACGCGACTTTAAAGCCCTTGCACGCGCCGGCATAATACTGGGGCTTAACTACCTGCACCTTAGTACCGATGCCTATGCCGACCGAATGAAAACACCTTACGGCTACGATTACGATGGCGGATACTCGCTTGCTTATATTTTTGAAGACCCAATGGGCGGTAATAGTAAAGCTTATTATGCAAGAGCTAAAATTGGCCAATCGTTTGGTGTTAACGATTCGTTGCCGAACATGAGCTTTAATAAACAAATAAAAAACTACCAAAATGCTTATGCTCAAATTGAAGCGGCTTATTGGTGGGTTTTAGGTTTTAATTATCATAAAACCGAGGGATTTGGATGGCGCATTGGAATTGATTATCAAATGGACCGCATTAAAATTGTTTTTGGTTACTCGAATAAATACGTTATGCCAACGTCGTTTGGGAACAATCCAAGTAAAAATTTTTGGTACATGAGCATAAGGCTTAGCGAATTTTATAACTAACAAAATACAATAACTATGAAAAAGACATTTTTTTTATCGATAATTACTTTAATGAGCCTTTTTACCTATGCACAAACATTTACTGCCAATGGCGTTACATTTGAATTGATACAGGTTGATGGCGGAAAATTTAAAATGGGGGGTACAAAAGAGCAGGAACCCGAAACCGACATATTGGAAAAACCGGTTCATATTGTTGAACTAAACAGTTTTAGTATTGGTAAATACGAGGTAACACAAGAGCTTTGGGAGAGCGTAATGCTAACAAACCCATCGAACAATAAAGGTAAAAACCTGCCGGTTGAAAACGTTAGTTGGACCGATTGTGCCGCGTTTATTTTAAAACTCAACCAAATTACCGGCCAGCAATTTAGGCTACCAACCGAGGCCGAATGGGAATATGCGGCACGTGGTGGAAAAAAAACAAAAAAATACAAATATGCTGGCTCAAACAAAATACAAAAAGCAGGTTGGTGCTGGGAGAACTCGGGCGACAAAAAACAAAAGGGCGATAAAGGCTTTAACTCGTCGGCTATACGTAAAAACAACTGTAAATCGCAAATTGTAGGGCAATTAATACCTAACGAACTTGGCATATACGATATGAGCGGCAACGTACGCGAATGGGTAAACGATTATTATGGTTATTACGATAACGCCAGCCAACAAAACCCCACAGGCCCACTAAAAGGTAACGACAAAATTTGGCGCGGAGGCTCGTGGTACGATTTGGCCGAGTTGTGCCGGGTTGCTGCCCGTGGTAAAGATAATCCCGAAAGGGCTATTGACAATATTGGACTAAGGCTGGCTTTATAAGCCGCGGTTTTGGTATAAAGCCCGGTTTATCTCGGTAAAAATATTTACAAGGTGCTCCGGGTTTTTTACCGATAACCTGTTTTTTGATATGTACCCCGATATTTGTGGCGCGTAAGGCAACATAAGCTTACAAAACTTACGTTTACGGTTTGGCAGCTGAATTAAACCATTGCCAGCATCAAAAAAGTAATCGGTACGGTCGTAAAAAGTGTAGTATTTACCATCGCGCGGCTTATCTGTCGACGACGCTTCAACATCTTTACGTTTACGCATATACAGGCTTAATGTATCGTGGTGCAAAAGTATAATTAATGGTGCTGATAGTATTGTATCGGCTTTGGTATATTTTACAATATGGTATTCAATGCCTTTGTTGGGCAACCGTAAATAACAACTGCTTATTATACTATTATCGATACTAATAATACGCCGGTTGTTTTGGTTATAATATAAAAGCGTATTGCGGTAAATATCGTAATTCATTTTAAGATTGTGGTAAACCTCGCCACTAACAAGTGTAAGTGTACCCTGCTGCCACTCGTCGTTAATAAAAGGCGAACCATTGTACTGTAAATAATACGCACTATACTGGTTGCCAGTTATACGCTGATTGTAGTATTGCAAATTACAATTACTTTGAGCATTTACAACCAGCATGTTACTTACAAAAAAAACAAGTACTATAATAAATTTAGAATTTTGCATAGTTTAACTATTGAACAGTAAAATATTGTTGTAAATAAACAGGGTTACCGGTATTAGTTTGGCCTTCGACAATTATTTCGAAAATTCCGGTTTCGTCTGATGTAAAAAACTCGACACTATTTTGGTTTTTACCATTAACAGTAATTAAACTATTATAATACAAAACCGGCCTAAAATCGGGTTCGTTATTTCCCCTGCCTTTACTATAATCGGCAAATTTAAAGCTAACCGGTTGTTGATATGTTTTAATATCAACAGCAAACGCGTTTTGTTTGGCATTTTGTAACCAAAAATTTTGTTTTTGTGTCCAAATAAAAATAATACCGTTCTCGAAATAAATATCGCCCCAAAAACGAGGTTGCGACTTAACCTCAACCCTTTTTATATCTTTACTCGACAGTTTTAAAAGGTTATCGAAATAACGTACAGGCACACCATCGACAAAAACAACAGGGTTTTGGCGTAAAGTTTTATTAAGCCCGTCGACAACTGAAAAAGTGTAACCATTGTCAGATTTACGTAATTTTACAAATGGTAAAATTTCGCGCGATATTTCAACAAAATTTGGTAAAGGTATATAGTTGGCCGGGGTAACAACACTTGTTATATTATCGACAATAAAACGGTGTTCAAAAAAGTTTGTGTCGCGCAGTGTTTGCCTAACAGGTTCGAAATAACGGGTATCAAAAATTTTTTCGATAACCGATTTTTGTACATTAATAGTATCGAAACCTGTTAAAAAACCAACAATGTTTTGTGGTTTACTTTTTTCAGTAACCGGTAATTGTTGGCCGTCGATAATAAAATCAGCCCCTGCAACAGGCAGCATTGTTTGTACCGAGTAAGCATTTAAAAAGGCTTTTTGCAGTCCATAAAAGTCTGATAAAAAGAAACAGAACCGACCCAAGGTGTCGGTAATATCGTATTTTAACCTAAGCAAAGTATCTTGAAACGACAATAAAACCACCGTATTAGCCAGCGGCAAATTTGATGTTTGGTTAACCAAACGCCCGTAAAGCCTTACCCCCTGTCCCATTTCGGTTGTACTAAAAATATCGGGGTTAACCAACTCGGGCATTTTGTTAATAGTTTTGTTTGTTTGTTGTACAACCCGTTCGGCACCAGATAATGGTTTAACGCTTACCGATGCCCAAACAATACTGTCGGGGGTTAAATTTTTATTGCTAAACATTAACTTAACTTTTTGCCTTGTTGTAAAAGTATCGGCCGCAAGTGCAAGTTTAAGATAATTGTTAGTAACAATGTTTTTTGAATAATGCGACGAGTCGGGCAACCTGTTGTTATAATTATACAATGGCTCGTTTTTGCCAAACCTGTTAGTTACATAAATTTTTTTCGACGATAATACCGGCATATTGCTGTTTTTTGATTGGTCGGTATAAACACGCAGGTAATAAAAACCGCTTGTAAGCGTATCGACAATTGGAAAATACCCCGATGCACTGCCATGCTTAAAGTTATAAACCTGATAATTAACAAACTGGCTATCGGCAGTAACCATATCGACATAAACAGCTTTACCAAAACCGTTGCTTTTTGCTGCCGGAAAAATTATGCTTATTAAAGCATTTTGGCCCGACACGTAACAATACCTGTCGGTTGTAAAAGTAAACGGGCAACTACTATTGTTTGCAACAATTGTGTTAAATATAAATAGCTGCAAAAACAATATCGATATTTTTAATTTTTTTATCATACTAATTATTTATCCAAAAATCGAAAGTTGTACCTCGCAAATACATAACCGAATCGATAACCGGGTAGTTTTCAACTTTACGCTCGTACACACGGTTGTCGGCGCGTAAATAAATATATTGTTGTATTTGGCTTACCGCCGATGCGCTAAAATATCCAAATACAGTTTGTGTGGTATCGTTAAGGCAATAAATATTACCATTAAGTTGCGACTCGAGCGGGTCGAATAGTTGCCCCGATGAGTTAAGCTGTTGGCTTATTGCCTCCCAAAAGTTATAAGCTTGTTGTGTAAGCGAGTATTGCTTTAGCGTAAAAATAAAGCCATGTTGATTAACAGTAATTTGATCGCTCGAAAAAACAGGTTCGCCACTATCGTCAAGTTCAAACTCTTTAATGTCGAATTTATTGAACATAAGTTTTTTCTCGATAAAATCGACAGGTAACATTGAGATTTCACCGTTTTGATATTGGTTAGCATTAGCCACTTTTATAAAGCCACGGTTAATTGATGTTATTGGCGAAACCAAATAGAAATTAGTAGGCATTGGTACAGTAGCATATATTTGCGAGGTTTGGAAAACCACATTATAATTGTACCTGTTAAACGGGCTGCAATTTTTTGTAACCGAGTTAGCCAATACAGTAACCCCGTCGACAATAACCTCAGTATATGAACCGTCGTAAAGAATATCGAGCTGTTTTTTTTGTTCAAAGCTCGATTTTAAACTTGTTATTGGTGCCACTGCCAGCATTGTATCAAAAGCCGACATGTATGTTTGCCCCTCGGGCGATAATGCTACCACCCTGTAACCCAACCCTACAGCACCAGCAACCGAATCAACCGTAATATATTTTCCAAAATTTTGCTCGGCAAGTAAAAATTTGTCGCCATTTGAACATTCGATAGTAACATTAAAACCTTTACCAGGCTCAAAAATTGACTGCTGGTTAAATGCTACCGAATACGATAACTTTATAACATGCTTTTTAAACTCGTTGGTAATAAAACCATCGATAACCAAAATTTTATCTTGCCGGCTAATTTGTGGCACAAAATATTTTTCGCACGATACAAGGCTAATAAAAACCGCTATTATAATAATGTATTTGCGCATATTAAAAAGTAAGATTAACAGTAAACGATGGAATAGGCACACCAATTATCGACAATTGGTATAAACCATATTTTTGATAGTTGTTTGCCGACGACGGGGTGCTGCTTTTATAATATACCGAGTAAATGTTTTTGTGCCCATACACGTTATAAACCGAGAACGTGAAACTTGGGTGTACTTTTTTTGTAACATTTAAAAAGCCCTCGTAAGTAACCGAAAAATCGAGCCGGTGGTTAGCCGGTAAATTATATTTATTACGTTCCGAGAAATTTACCACCTCGACATTATTGTAACTATACTTAATTTCGGGGTAAGTAGCCGGCCTGCCCGAACTAAAAATAAAATTTGCGCCCAATGTCCATCGGCGGGTAATTTTATAATTTGCAGCTACCGACAAATCGTGTAAACGATGGCTGTAGGCCGGATAAAACGAGCCGTTGTTTATAGTTTCGTCGGCAAACGCCCCATTAACCTGAACCTGGCTGCGCGATAACGTGTAACTTACCCAACCGGTAAGGAAACCTGCATTTTTTTTGGTCATAAGTTCGAGCCCGTACGAGCGTGAAAAGCCTTGTACAATATCTTGTTCAATTGCCGGGTTCATATAAATTAAAGCACCCTGTTTATAATCAATAATATTATTGGTGGTTTTATAATAAACCTCGGCCGATGTTTCAACAATATCGCCCAAAAAGTTTTTAAACACCCCTGCCGAGTAAATTGAGCTAAAAAGTGGTTTAACAAACTCGTCGCTGGCTTTCCAATAATCGGCAGGTGTTGATAGCGACGAATTTGAAGTAAGATGTTGATATTGGCGGGTAACATTATATCCAAATTTAACCGAAGCCGAGTTTGTGATTGAATATTTTAAGCCCACACGGGGTTCAAAACCACTATAAGGTTTAATAAATTCGCCATCGGCGTATTGCTTTTTGCCATTAACGGTATTAACGTTAAGTGGCATGTTAGGCAAATATGTATTAACTGTTGCACTGCCAATTTTTGAATACCACGAATAACGTAAACCCGCCATTAAACTAAGCTTATCGTTAATTTTAAAATTATCGTGTAAAAAAACTGCAGCCTCATAGGCGGTTTCGTTATCGAGTGTAAGCTCATTTGCTCCCGATTGCTGAGTAAACTTATTTTGTTGCCCGGGTTTAATAACATATTGCATAACCTCGACACCACCCACAAACTCGTGATTATTAAACCTGTACCGAGCCTCGTTACGCCAGTTTATTTTATTTATGCCAGTTTTAACCGAGTAGGCTGTGGCGGTGTCGTTAATGTAACTAACAGTGTTGTTATAGCCCGAGTACGATAAAGCAGAGTAAAATTGCAAATCGTCGGTAAAAAAGTGGGTATAGTTTGCAGCACCAATAGTAGTACCGTACTCGTACTGGTTAATGTCGGAGTATTTAAAAAAGTCGTGGCTTAAATATGCAAAAGCGTTAAAATTATTATTACGGTTTGCCCGATAATCGATTTTTACAATAGCATCGTAAAAATTTGTTTTGCTGTTGCTAATATCAATATCGGGAATCGTTGCCAGTAACCAGTTTGAATAAGTAGTACGAGCACCAGCAAAAGCCGAAAGTTTACGGTTTTTTGATGGTCCTTCGACAAAAACCGAGCTGTTTAGCAGGCCAATACCGGCATTGCCTTTAAATTGGGTAGTATCGGGGGTTTTAAGTTTTATGTCCATAACCGACGAAACCGCCGACCCGTAATTTGCCGGTTGCGAACCTTTATAAAGGTTAACGGCACTTACCGCTCCCGGTATAATTGCGCTAAAAAGGCCAAACAGGTGGTTTGTATTAAAAACCGGGGCATCGTTAATTAAAATAAGGTTTTGGTCCACATTACCTCCCCGCACATTAAAGCCCGACGACATTTCGCCAACCGACGACACACCGGGTAAAAGTGTCATACTTTTAATAATGTCGGCCTCGCCCATTAAAACCGGCAGTTTGCTAATATTTTTAATATCCATATAAATAAGCCCCATTTGTGTTCGCTGAACGTTATTTTTACCGCCATTGGCGGTAACATCAACTGCACCCAAAGCTATTGGGGCTTCCATAAGTTCAACATCGAGTTTGCCATGGCTAAATATCTCGGCCTCAACCTCGGCAGTTTCGAGCCCCATAAACGAGAACTGTAATGTAGTAAGGCCACCTGGCAGGCTAAGTGTATAGTTCCCGTTAATGTCGGTGGTTGTGTGTTTTTTGTTTTTTAAATCGGAAACAACAGCTCCAGGTAACGGTTCGCCATTTTTTCCAAATACAACTTTACCCGACACTTTATTTAAGCTATACTTGCCCTTTTCAACAGGGTTGCCTACTTTTTTAATAAAACTTACTTTATCGTCGGCAAGCATGTAACTATAGTCTTGCGGAACAATTATAATATTGTTTTTAAGAATATCGATATGAATAAACTGGTAGCGTTTTAACGTGTGGTCTAAAATTTTTAACACGTTACGTTCGCCGCCCATATTTGGTATTTTCACCTGTTTTATCCACTCATCTTTATAAAAAAAACGAACAGGCAAGTCGTGTTCAACTATTAAAAAAAAATCGGCAAGGCTGTACCCCGAAACATCTTCGGTTATTAGTATATCAAAAGGTGTTTGACCTTTTAACGAAATATTAATTGCAAAAAATGATGCAGCAATTAATATAAAAAAATGTTTGTTCAATTTAGTAAATCGTTAGTAAAACGATTGCAAAAATAATTTTTAAAGTGTAACATTCTAATTAAAGCCAACCAATTAAGACAAATTTCCTGTTTTGTCGGAAAATGCGCAAAAAAACTACACCCCAACCAACTACGTTTTAAAATATATACCGTAAACGCCATAAAAAACAAGGTATATTGTTTTTTTGAGTTTATGATAAAATGATATTGACAATAGTAGCCAAATTGTGTGATTTCGGCTCACGATAACGACTTTGTAAGCCTTTCATTGCACTATGTTTGTAAAAGGCTACAAAATAAAAATCGGGGTTAACCTTAATTAAAGTACTTGTTCGTTTAGTTTTAACCGCTCAACTCAGGTTTTAGTTGTAAATAATAATTATCGATAATAAAAAAAGGGTGCCCTTTTAACGGGGCACCCTAATAGTTACCAACTAAAATTTAATTAATATGAAGTTTATTCACCAGTAATTTTAAACTTCCAATTATCAAAATTAACAACCATCTGTTTGCCGGCAGCGGCGGTTTCGCCATAAGCACCCGGGAACATAACAGTAATAATACGACAGTTGTTAGGGGCAAATCTTACACCGGTATCTTCGGGCACCTCGGTGTTGTACATATACGAGTCGTTAGCTACGTTGCAAGCATAACAATCGACAATAACATGTCGCCATGCGTTTGAACCATTATACTCGACTTCAATTAAACCCGAGTAATATCCATAACCACCGCCTGCAGTTTGGTCGGCGTTAAAAAACATTACTTTAAGAGTTACCTTATTATCGACAACTAATTCGGCAGGTATCGATTCCCAGGCAATATCAAATTCGAAAGTCATACCCTGGCTATTGTTAGTATAAAGCAAGAACCTGTCGGGAGCAGGGTTAGCATTGCTTCCCTGGTCGCCACGAAGGTATAAACGCGGGCTTTTTGCGTTATCGAAAGTAACGTCCCAGCGGCGATAATTTGCGTGGTCGCCGCCATCGTTTTCGATAGTTTTTGCATTAACGGTAATGTCGGCCCACTGTTCGCTATTAGCAGCACCAGTGTACATAGGTTCGTTAAATAACCTAATAGTTGAAAACTGGTTATCGTAATCGGCTAACCAAATATCGCCAAACAAAAGGAAAGGTGCAGCACTTTTAACAATACCGTTTTTTGTTACTAACTCCATAAAACCACCAACGCCACCAGTAATTGTGAATGTAAGCAAGTCGTCGCGTTGAGTTTCGATAGTACCTTCGACACCGCCAACAATAGCTTTTTCGACTAATGTAAGTTTGGTACCCAATACAGTAAATGTACGAGTTGGTATA
>CAZJCR010000142.1:9012-10463 GCA_964544385.1 uncultured Bacteroidales bacterium | reverse complement strand
TGGCTCAGCTTGCACGTGCAATAGGTATACATTTGGTAATAGCAACACAAAGGCCAACCACAAACATTATTACAGGCTTAATAAAAGCAAACTTTCCGGCGCGTATGGCATTCAGGGTTACATCAATGATGGACTCGCGTACGATACTCGATTCGCCCGGGGCAAACCAGCTAATAGGTCGTGGCGATATGCTTATATCGCAAGGCAGCGACATGGTACGTGTACAATGCGCTTTTGTTGATACTCCCGAATTAGAGCAAATAATGAACTATGTGGCAACACAGCAGGCATACCCATCGGCCTATTATTTGCCCGAGTATATAGCCGAAGGTGCCTCTGAAATTGGTGATGTTGATTTATCGAAACGCGACTCGCTTTTTGAAGATGCTGCACGTATTATTGTTATTAACCAACAAGGTTCAACATCGTTAATACAACGTAAATTTTCGATAGGATACAACCGCGCCGGCCGTATTATTGACCAGCTTGAAAAGGCAGGAATAGTTGGCCCTTTTGAGGGCAGTAAAGCCCGTCAGGTTTTAGTTTGCGACGAATATGCTCTTGACCAGATTTTAAATAAATTATAATATGCAAAAATTATTATTATTGATTATTACACTTTGCCCGGTATTTGTTTTTGCACAAAAGGACCCTCAGGCCAAGTTAATATTAGACAATGTATCGCAAAAAGCATTAAAATATAAAGATATAAGTGCAAGTTTTGAATACACAATTACCGGTGCCGGTAAAAACGAAAACTACTCTGGCAGTTTTAAGGTAAAAGGCCAAAAGTTTACTATGGAAATTGACGAAACTATAGTTTATTGTAACGGCAAAACCCGCTGGGTGTACCTAAAAGAGAGCAACGAGGTTAATGTTACTAATATTGAAATAACCGACAGCCTTGAACCCGAAGAGCGTTTTTTGGTTGACCCAATATCGCTGTTTAGTATTTATAAAAGCAATTATAAATACAATATTCAGGGCACCGAAAATATTGATGGTAAAGAATTTACGCTTATTGACCTCACCCCCGAGAATCTTAACAAAACTTATTTTAAAATACGTTTATGGATAACAGACAATAACGATTTAAGCGCGGTTAAATATTTTCAAAAAAATGGCGAAAGGTTAACCCTTACCTTAAAAAATGTAAAACCCGACAATAAGTTTAAAGACCAGGAATTTGATTTTAAAGAATCGGATTACAAAGATGTTGAAGTAATTGATTTAAGATAACTAAAAACGGGGTGAACTATAAAATTTCGCCCCGTTTTTTTTTATTAATATTACAAATCGCGAATAATATCGTCGATAGCTGTTTTAATATTTTCGAAAGCGTTATTGTCTTTAACAACATAATTAGCGGCATTTTCGCGTACAAAGTCGTAAACTAAGTTACCGTCTTCCTGCCCCGACAGTATAATAACTTTTGCCTGTGGATTAATAGC
>CAZJCR010000142.1:0-9002 GCA_964544385.1 uncultured Bacteroidales bacterium | reverse complement strand
CATCCTCTTCTGTGTGCAGGAACACTGGATTGAGGATATCTTTTAAAATATCGAGGCCATTTTTGGCGTTTGGGTTTTCACTGTTAAGGTAATAATCGAGCACAATAACATCGGGGTTAAGGTGCATGTGGTTTAAACACTCCTCGCCAGTTAAAAATGTTACAATGTTGTAATCGGGGTTGTCAATTAACGATTCTTTAAGCATTTCGAGAAAAATAAAATCGTCGTCGACTAAAATGATGTTGTATTTACCATTCATTATAATAAAGTTTTAAGCATGACAATAAAAAAATGAAACAATTAATTTGTTGAATCAGGCAAATATAAAAACCTGTTTTATATTGGCAAAATAAAGACAACACAATATATAAAATGTTTCGTTTTTTAGGTAATAATTAGTTCTTCAATATTTTTACGCAGCTCAACCGGGTCAAAAGGTTTTGTAATATACCTGTTCATACCATTTTTAATTGCCTCGTTTTTTTCCGATTCAAAAGCATGTGCAGTAAGCCCAATAATTGGGATATTGCAAATTGGAGCAGGCATGCTGTTACGTATAAAATTTGTTGCCGAATGTCCGTCCATAACCGGCATTTGAATATCCATTAAAATAATGTCGAATTTGTTGTTCGAGTTTAAAATATCGATAGCCAGTTGACCATTTTCGACAGCAGTACAATTAAACCCTGAACCCCAGCTTTTTATGGTGTCTTGTGCCAGTTCGCTGTTTAAAACATTATCTTCGACCAATAATATTGAAATTGTTTTATTGTTTACAACCTTTGTATTATTGTTATTGGTAGCTGAATTATTGCCAGTACCTACCAAAAAAGGTAATTGCACGCTAAAAGTTGTTGTACCATTTGGTATGCTAGTAACCGATATTTTACCATTTTGCAGTTCTACAAGTTTTTTAACAATTGCCAGCCCCATGCCAACCCCACCCTCGCGATGCGGTGTATAATCAAGCTGCGAGTAGCTCGAAAATATTTTATCGATTTTATCATCGGGTATATAGGGGCCGTTATTAGTAACCTTAAATACCAATGCAATACTATTGTCGGGGCGTATATTTGTGGTTATTTCAAAACTTATTGCTTTGCCCGGGGGCGAGAATTTTATTGCATTATCGAGCAAATTATCGAAAATTTGGATTAGCCTTATCGGGTCGCCTATTAACGATTCGGGCATAAATGGGTCAATATGTATCTCGACAGCTATATTTTTTTGGCCTGCTTTGGCTTTGTTGTTCGATATAACGTTAGTAACAATACTTAAAGGTGAGAACTCCTGTTTGTCGATGCGCAATTGGCCCGACTCGAGTTTTGTAAAGTCGAGCAGGTTATTAAGTACAATGTGTAACGAGTCGGAGCTGCTAATAATATAATTAGCATATTTATTATTTATGTCGTCTTTATTTTGGCGGGCAAGCAATTTGGCATACCCCGAAATTGCGTTGAGCGGTGTACGTATTTCGTGGCTAATGTTTGCCAAAAAACGGAAAATAATTTGATTTGAAACACTGCTTTGCGACTTTATTTTAATTATTGCTTCATGCGTGTTATTAAGTTGGTTTGTTAGTTGCTTAATATCGTTACGTAAGTTTTGTATTACTTTATTATTGTTGTTATTTTTTACAATAAAAAATAATACTCCACCCATTAAAATAATCAGCAACACAATTAGTATTATAATAATAATTTTTTCCACGTTTGTTTTATTATTGTTTAGGTTAGTATTATCAATAAATATATTTTCAACATTATTAGTATTTAGTTTTTCGAGTTCCCAAAGCATTTGTTCAAATTCGAGTTTATTTTTAATAACCGAATCTTTGTATGCAAGTGCAGTTTTATAATGTTGGTTACTTTTACATAACAAATTAACTGCCTGGTAACACTGTGCCAAAAAAACATGTGCATCAACAATTTGGTTATAATTGGGGTTTTGGTTATTAACAACATAATTAAAGTTATTTATAGCTTTATTATAATTATGTTGTTTAAAATAATTAATGCCCCTATAATACTTCACTTCGTTAAGGCCATATTTATACTCAATGTTGTTAATTAAAGTTTCGGCATCTGAAAAATATTTTTCGGCCTTTAAATAATTGTCGAATTTTGTTGAGTATATAACCCCCAACTGGATATAAACTTCGGCTAATTGTCCATATTGTTCGGTTTGTTCAAAAATTTTGGCCGACAAATTATAGTTTTCGATAGCTTTGTTAACTTGCTCGAGTATAAAAAAGGAGTTTGCAATACCATTAAGCGATTCGGCTAAATTAAGTTGATCGCTGTTTTTTTGGGCAATATCGATAGCCTGGTAAAAATAGTCGATAGCAATTTGCGGCCTTTGCCATTTATTGTATAATGTGCCAAACATGTTAAGGTTTCGTGCTGTTTCGGCCTCGGCTTTTATTAATAGCGACAGGTTAAGTGCCTGGTTTAAATAATCGACAGCGGCATTATATTGTTTAATTTCGACATATGTTGATGCAATATTATATAAATTGGTAATTTGCCCAATATTATCGTTATTAGCTTTATGTAATTCGAGGGCTTTTTTATAATAAGCCATCGATTTATTGTACTGTTTGCGTTTATTATATAAAGCTCCCAAATTACCAAGAGCATCGGTGGCAACCATGTTTTTATTGTATTTATTGGCTATCTCGAGTGCCATATTAAAGTTTGTTTCGGCACTTATTAAATCGTTTTTGCGAAAAAAAATAAGCCCAATATTGTTTAACGAGTTTGCCTGTGGGCTTTCGATATTAAGTTGTTCATAAATTGAAATTGCCGATTGTAGCATTGTTAATGCCTTATTATTATCACCAAGCGACTGATATAAAAGACCAATATTATTGTATATTGATGCGGCCAATAATGAGTCGCCAACGGCCAAAAAGGCATCGAGTGCAAGGTTAAACTCGGTAAGCGATTCGGGGTAGTTACCTTTTTGGTAATACACCATTCCCTGTAGTTTGTGAATAAGCCCTATTGATGCTGTATCGCTGTAAAGTGCGGCTTGGGAGTATGCCTTATCGCACAATAACAAGGTGCTGTCGAAATTTGTGTACAAGTATTTTTCGGCCTGTTCGATTATAGTAATAGTTTTGCTATTACCGGCCTTTAATGTATTTATTTGTGCTTCGAAAAAAGTGTAGACAATTACAATAAATAAAATATTAAAACTACGCACTTTATTATATGTTTTTTGTTTCAACCATTTGTAAAAGTTCGGGCAATGCCAATTGCCAGCCTTGTTTAATTATGTTTATCGATTGTTGAATTTCGGGTTTGTTGTTATCAGTGTTAGCCAAAAGTTCAATATTTTTTGCCTCGTTTTGCAGGTTAGTAAGCCCTAAGTATCCAAATTTAGGTTTAAGCGTGTGCGATTTTGCTTTAAGCGCCTGCAAATTATTATTTACAAACATATTTTCGATATCGATAATTTCGTCAGGTATACTATCGCAACACATTGCAAGTATTTTAATAATTTTTTCGTTGTTGTTTTGGTAAATTTTGCGCAAGTTAATTAAATCGATATACTTATAATTATTATTAACTTGTTTTGTATTGGTATTGTTGGTATTTTCTTGATTTTGATGGCCGCTATCAATGGCATTATGCTCATAAAAACCTGGCGACCCGTATTTTATAATTTTTGCAAAAAGCTCTTCGGGGTCGAAAGGCTTCGATATATAATCGTTCATGCCGGCATTAAGGCAGTTGTTTTTTTCGGTTTTAAGAGCATGGGCTGTCATAGCAACAATAGGAATTATGTTTTTTGGCGGCGGTAATTTTCTAATTTCGGCAGTTGCCTGGTTACCATCCATTTCGGGCATTTGAATATCCATTAAAATAATATCGTAATTACTGTCTTTAACTTTATTAACAGCAATAAGGCCATTGTCGGCCACATCGATATTTATTTTTGGGCTCCATGTTTTTATTGTATCGTAAGCAAGTTGTTGGTTAATGTTATTGTCTTCGACAAGAAGTATGTTAAGGTTCTCGGGGCGTTGGCAATTGTGCCTTGGGGTTTGGTGAGCAATGTGTGTATTGTCGCCGGGTTTGCCCTCGCGCAACATAATGTAAAATGTAAACGATGTACCTTTGTCAACTTCGCTTTCGACAGTAATTTCGCCATCTTGTAAAACAATAAGTTGTTTAACAATTGACAAACCTAAGCCTGTTCCGCCATATTTACGTGTAGTGTTACTTTGAGCTTGTGTAAAGCTCTGAAAAATTTCGTCGTATTTGTCGGGTGGTATTCCAATACCGTTATCTTCAACTTTAAAAAGGAGTTTTATTTTGTTGTCTTTAGGTTGCCCGAGTTTTGTTTTTAGTTTAACATAACCACCGGTTGGTGTAAATTTTATTGAATTTCCCAATAAATTTATAATTATTTGGTTAAGCCTAACCGGGTCGCCAATAATAACATCGGGTATATCGGGGCTAATTTCGTAGGTAAGGTTAATACTTTTTTCGTCCGATTTAACGCTCAAAGTATTAACCGCGTGTTTAATAAGGTTTCTAAAATCGAAACCCACCTCTTCGAGCGAAAGTTTACCGGCTTCGATTTTCGAGAAATCGAGAATATCGTTAATAACTACCAGCAGGTTGTCGCCCGATGCTTTAATGCTGTTAATGTATTTTTGCTGAACAGTGTCGAGTTGCGTGTTTGTAAGCAAATTTGTAAAGCCAATAATCGCGTTTAAAGGTGTACGTATCTCGTGGCTGGTATTGGCTAAAAATATCTCTTTCATTCGGCTGCTTTCGCGTATTTCAACGTTGGCTCTTTCGAGTTCAATTTTATGCTGGTTAATTGTATCGATGGCTTTTTCGAGTTCGGCATTTTGCGATTCAATTTTACGTAATGCCTTTTGCAACATAATATGGTGTTTGCTCGACTTTTTGAAAGCCTGTTCAAGCTCAATTTTTTGAGCTTCAATTTCGTTAACCTGTTTTAAAGCCTCGTTACGTTGCTCTTCAAGTTCGATACGTTTAGTAACATGCTCTTGGTCGCGCAAGCCGGTAATTATTTGCTGCGACACAACTATTACCTGCTCAACATAACCGTCGACAATTATAGGCGAAAAGAGCAAATCGGAACGATTGCCGTTTTTTTCATTAACCTCTTCAAATATTTTTAACGATAATTTTTTTTTAAACCTAACGCTACTTTCAAAGTATTTAACAAGATTTGGTATCGATGCAATTTTTGATATGTTTTGCCCAATTTTTAATGTCGATAATATTTGTTCGCCAGCAGTATATGGCGAACTATTTACCAATGTTCCTTTTGAATCGAAACAATATATGTTTGTGTTACGCTGTATTATGTTGCAATACTCGCCGCGTTTTTGTGATTTTTTATTTTTGTTAAAATAAAAAATCAAAATTATTTGTATCAAAATTATTATTAGTAAACCAATAACCAAAATATACATACCACCCATAACTAATGCTATTTATTTAATAATTAGTTTGTTATGTTTACATAACACCTTGCAGCCCTTAATACTACACCAATAAATTAAACCTGAAATTTAATAGTAATTACCCAGTTTTCAAATTTTATAGATAAAAACATTACAAAAAATGTTAATAACGTATTTTAAAATGTTGGCGGCTCAAATTATTATTAAAAAATATAATTCCAAAATAAAACAAATCGAGCGATAGCCTTACACCGTTATGGTTTATTATGCTGAGCCAGGCCCGGTACATTGATTTGTTGTAATAAATATCGTCGATTACAACAACCGACTGGTTATGTAAATAAGGCAGGCAAGTGCTAAAATACTCAATAGTTGCATTATACGTGTGGTTTCCGTCGATAAACAAAAAATCGATGCCCAACAGTTCGCTACAAGCCCGGGGCAATGTATCGGAAAAATTACCGGTAATAATTATCGCGTTATCGATATAAAGGTTTTTTAGAGTTTGCCTTGCTATTGCCGATATATTTGGGCACCCGTCGAGCGATATTACACGTGCCTTTGACGACACTTTGGCCATGTATGCTGTTGTAATGCCAAGCGATGTGCCAATTTCGAGAATATTTTTACTGTTAAAATAGTTTATTAACCTAAAAAAACATTGAGCATGGCGTGCCGGCTTTAACGATGTAACAGCAATTTTAGATACTTTTTTTTGCTGTACACCTATGCAATTACAACCTGTACCATAATCGGTTACACTTATTATTGATTGGTTTTTTAATAGTTGTTTACGTTGTTTTTCAATATGGGCAAAACAATAAAATGGGTTTTTGTCGGCAATAATATATGTAACCAAATGGAAAATAAATGGTGAGTGTATTCCAAACCCCTTTAAACCACGCGATTGCAACCGGTGTAAAATAAAATTTTTTATTCGGAAAAAGGCTGTATTTATATTAATATTCATTATATATAATAAAGCTGCGAATTACGTTATTATAACATTAAATTCAAATATTAAAAAAAGCAAAATGTTAACTATAGTAATCGAATTTTACCTATAAATATGCCTTTGCACATTAATTTTTATAGTAATATTGTTTTTTAAAAATTGTAATAATAACCACCTAAATAAATTGAATAAGTATGAAAAAAGTTCTAATTATGTTAATTGTGCCAATATTTTTTATGGCGTGTAACCAGGCAGGTAAAACCAGCCAAAGCAATTGCATTTGCAACAATGCAATTACAGTTGACTCGTTTTTAAACGTTGCGCAAAATTTTGTTGATAAAGAAATTTGCGTAACCGGAACCGTTGACCACGTTTGTAAACATGGTGCAATGCGTGTACGCTTGTACTCCGGTTGCCCCGATAATTCGATACATGGTTTTGCATCGGAGCAAACCGGAAAATTTTGCGATAGTATTGAAGGTAAACAAATTTGCATAAAAGGTATTGTTGTTGAAGATACAATTAACCTTGAGTATGTAAATAATTGGGAAAACAGTATAAACCAGGCTATCGAAAAAAATGCCGCCGAACCCGACATGGAGCATGCCACCGGAGCCGACCACCACGCTACTTTGGCAAAAGTTCAAAACTATCGTAATTTAATAAACCAAAGTAAAAATGGTTATATATCGTTTTACAGCATTAAGGTAAACCAATATGTAACAGTGCCACAACCTAATAAAAAATGCTGCAATAACAACACAACAAATAATGTTGCTACCGATAGCTGTAAAAATGCCGATACTGCTAACAGCGCTTGCTGCGACAGCGTAAAAAACGATTCGGCCGATAATTGTTGCAACAAAACCACAACCAAAATTAACGATTGTAAAAGTAAAAAAGCCGATGCCGGCTGTACACATTAAAAATATAACACAAGCCCTGTTTGTAATACTTACAGGGCTTTTTTTATAACTTACAAAATGGAAATAATAAAACTTAACAAAAATTGGGCTGCAAATAAAAATGCAAGTGTTGATATAAAAAATATCAACAATACTATTGAAATATGTATTTTGCTCGACAATATTTTTGACCATATTGACCCCGGGCAAACCGGCCGCATTGTTTTTAACAACGCTTATGGATATTGTGTTAACCAGTTTGACAGTTTAACAACTAACGGGTTAACACCCGAAAAAAATAACTTTTACGAGCTTATTGGGGCAAAAACAAATTGCGCAAATAATAAAAATACAATAATAGTTGACCCAACAGTTGATATAACCAACGCGCGCCATTTTATACTAATAACTACCGAAACCGTGATTGAATGTTTTGCACAAAACTATGTTTTTGATTTTGGCAACAATATTAGCGAACTTATTGAACAAAAATACCCTAAAGGATATTTTGCCCATTACTTTACAATGTTTACTAAACTATTCGACTCGTTTAAACCCGATAATTATTTTGTTTACACAAATTTATACTTGCAGATGCAAAACAAAAAAGAGTTCGAAAATTTAAAAGCCGAGGTAAAAACCGCTACAAAAAACAACGATTTAAACCTTTATTTAAAATTTGCAAATAGTTTTAATGTTAGCGGTTTCGACAAAAAACAACTAACCGAAATGCTTAAAAATATTGAAAACTATAAAATATAAACAGTAAGCATGCAAAAAAACATTAAACTAATTAACGGTGGGCTGTAAGGCCAGTGCGAATTTCATGTTCTGTTGTTGTCCAGCCACCTGCAAATTTGAAAAAAGCAGGAAGCTGTTTTTGTCCGACGAAAACCCGCATTGGTTTTACAGCGTATTGTGTGTAATTTTATCATTCATTTATTCGATTTTCGATGTCCATTTTCTGGTGTAAAACTCTTATTATTTCAACGTTATTGCTTTTTGATTTCTTATAGAAAATAATGTGCGACTTTACCAATGATGCTCTATACCCTTTTTTAATGTAGTCAACCGATTTACCGCTTTCAAAGTTCTCCGCAATAAATTCTATTTCGTCTAAAATTAGATTGTAATATCTATCTGCTTGCTCAATCGACCAGTTTTCATAGGTGTACAACCATATCTTTTCGATATCTTGATTTGCTTTCTCGCTAATTATGTACCTCATTTCTTCAAGTGTTTAGCATGAAGGTTTTTAAGGTTTTCTACGCGGTTAAAATCCTTTACAAATCCACTCCTCTCTCCTATTTCAAGTTCCTTAATCAAAGCATTATACTTATTTTCCTCATTCTCCAAAAGTCGAAGCGCGGTTCTAATCACTTCACTAACAGAGGAAAACTTACCTGAAGAGATTTTCTCATTTACAAAGCTCTCAAAATATTCTCCGAGTAGTATTGATGTATTCTTTGCCATTGTCTATATTTTTTCCAAAAATACCAATCCTTGGTATCAATTCAAAATTTCGGAATTTTTTTTTTTAAAAATTAAACACAACAGCTAAATATATAGCAATTAAAACCCAAATTGAGCTAATGGCTCAATCGATTTAGATCAAAATTGAGCTAATGGCTCAAACGATTTAGATTTTGTAAGTATTTCACTACACTTCGTTGGTGAAACACAACAAAAT
>CAZJCR010000141.1:0-10470 GCA_964544385.1 uncultured Bacteroidales bacterium | reverse complement strand
GTAAAGATATTAAAAGTGGCTGTTTGATGAATTGTTTTTGCTTAATTTGCAAAAAAAACATAAATGCAGGTAAAACCATATAAAACAAAGGACAGTAAAAAAGAACAGGTAGCTACTATGTTTAATAATATTGCCCACAGGTATGATTTTTTAAACCATTTTTTGTCGTTAAATATTGACAAATTGTGGCGTAAAAAACTTATAACCTATGTAAAAAAAAATAACCCTAAACGAGTGCTCGATGTTGCAACAGGTACTGCCGATTTGGCAATTGCAGGGTTAGGTTGTAATGCCAACCGTATTGATGGTATCGACATATCGGAAGGTATGTTGGCCATAGGACATGATAAAATACAAGCCAAAAAACTTGATAATAAAATATTTTTACAAAAAGGCGATGCCGAAAATATACCATTTGCCAACAACACTTTTGATGCCATAACTGTAGGTTTTGGGGTTAGGAACTTTGAAAACCTTGAAAACGGGCTTATTGAAATGTTAAGAGTTTTAAAGCCCGGCGGAGAGGCTTACATTTTAGAGTTTACAATGCCGGCAAGTTTCCCGGTAAAACAACTATACACATTTTATTTTAAACGTATATTACCGGTTTTAGGACGCTTGGTATCGAACGACAAAGCTGCCTATACATATTTACCACAATCGGTAAAAAACTTTCCACAATTTTCACAATTTTCGGGAATTATGAGTAAATGCGGTTACCAACAAGTTATTTATAAGCCACTTACTTTTGGCATAGCCTGTATTTATAAAGGAAAAAAACCAATAGATAGCAATTAAAATTTTTTAATACTTTTATCGTTTTAAATGCTATGAACAAAACCTTTATACTAATTTTATTGCTGCCAATAAGCCTTATGGCTCAAAAAGCCAAGGTATGGAATAAACCCTTATACGATGCCTATAAGTTCCATTATGGTTTTTCGTTTAAAGCCGGCACACTCGACTTCTCGGTAAAACCGTCGGAATATTTTAAAACCAACGACACTATTAAATCGGTTACAGGAAACGGTAAAGCAATTTTTGGTGCAAACATGGTTGGCAACATGAAACTTAACAATTACTTTGACCTTAGATTTATACCGGGCATGCAGTTTGGACAGCGCGAAATGGTTTACGAAGAAAAACTAAATACTGGCAATTATGTAAAAACAAAAATGCAAATTGAAACAACGCTGCTCGAGTTTCCGGTACTAATTAAATATAGATCGACACGCGAAAACAATTACCGCCCGTACATTATTGCAGGCGTAAATTATGCTATCGACCTTGCTGCTATGAAAAAACAAAAAGAAGGTGAGTTTATTATTAAACTAAACCGGCAAGACATATTACTTGAGGCAGGCTTTGGTGTTGATTACTATTTGCCATTTTTTAAATTTGGTACCGAAATTAAATTCTCGTACGGCCTTTTAAATATTGTAAATTACGATAGTTACCAGGAACCTGTAAATAAAAAATACCTCGATGTATTTGAAAAACTCGGTACAAAAATGCTCACCCTTGCAATATATTTTGAATAGCATTTAAAAACATGCAACACGAACTTAACCTTGTATTGTTACCAAAACAAGCATCGGCACAACAATATTACCTGCCAGTTGCTGCAAGCAAACTTAATATAAATAAAAACCAAATTACTGGCATCAGTATAATATCAAAATCGGTTGATGCACGGTCCAAAACAGTTAAAATAAACCTTAAGGTAAAAGTTTATGTTGACGAACAACCACAGCCAACGCCAAAAATACAAATTAACTATAATAATGTTACTCATAAAAAACCAGTAATTATAGTTGGAGCCGGACCAGCAGGTTTTTTTGCAGCATTAAAACTAATTGAGCTTGGTATAAAACCAATAATTATTGAACGCGGTAAAGATGTAGTGTCGCGAAAGCGCGACATTGCAGCTATACACCGTAATTTAGGCGTAAACAACAACTCGAACTATGGTTTTGGCGAGGGCGGTGCAGGCACATACAGCGATGGTAAGCTTTTTACCCGCTCAAAAAAACGTGGCAATGTTACCGCGTTTTTTGAATTGCTATACTCGCTTGGAGCACCGCAAAATATTCTTATTGATGCCCACCCGCATATTGGCAGCGACAAGTTGCCGGCAATAATGCAAAACATAAGGCAAACAATAATTGAACACGGCGGACAGGTTATATTTAACACATCGTTTAAAAAGCTTGTAATAAAAAACAATAGCGTAACTGGTATCGAAACATTAACCGGAGAAATTATTGATGCAAATGCAGTAGTACTGGCAACAGGCCACTCGGCACGCGATGTTTATTACTCGTTACACGAACAAGGCATTGCGCTCGAGGCTAAACCATTTGCCATGGGAGTGCGAATTGAACACCCACAGGAGTTGATAGACAGCATACAATACTCGTGTAAACAACGCGGCCCATATTTGCCCGCGGCAACATACAGCTTAGTTACTCAGGTACAAAACCGTGGTGTTTACTCGTTTTGCATGTGCCCCGGTGGTGTTGTTGTGCCGGCATCGACATCAAACAACGAGTTAGTTGTTAATGGCATGTCGCCATCGAACCGGAACACCCGCTGGGCAAACTCCGGCATTGTTACCGAGCTGCAACTTGCCGACACTGGTGTTAACGATATTAACAGTGCAATAAAAAATTTAGAATATCAAATAGCCTACGAAAAGCTATCGTTCGAAAATGGCGGTACAGGCCAAATAGCACCTGCCCAAAAAGTTACCGACTTTTTAAACAAACGTGTTACAGACAATTTGCCCGAAAGCTCGTACCGGCCAGGCCTGTTTGCATCGCCAATGCACCAGTGGATACCACCCATAATTGCAAACCGCCTAACTTACGGGCTTAAATTATTCGATAATAAAATGCACGGTTTTATTACCAACCAGGCTTTATTAATAGGCGTTGAGAGCCGTACAAGTTCACCAATACGCATACCACGTAACCCCGAAACTTTGCAGCACATACAAATAAACGGGCTTTACCCTTGCGGCGAAGGTGCCGGATATGCAGGAGGTATAGCATCGTCGGCTATTGATGGGCAAAATTGCGCTATTAAAGTTGCCGATTTTTTAAGCAATAAATAAAAACTTTAAGCAAAACGCCGCCTAAACTCGGCACAAATTAATGCTGTTGCCATCGACACATTTAACGATTCGGTATTTTGAGCGTTACTATACTTGGGGATAAACAAATTTTGGTTTACAATATTTTGAATACCTGAGTTTACACCGCCCGACTCGTTGCCCATAACAATTATTCCATTAGCGGTAAGGTTACAATTATAAACATTATTACCAGTTAGCGATGTTGCATAAACAGGTAAACCCAACGTTTTAAGTTTATTTAACTGGTTATAAAGGTCGACATAAAAAACATTTACATTAAACAACGCACCCATTGTTGACTGTACAACTTTAGGATTATACACATCGACAGTATTTTGCGAGCACAAAATACTACTTATACCAAACCAACTTGCTGTACGTATAATTGTACCAAGGTTACCGGGGTCTTGTATATTATCTAAAGCTATACAAAGCTGGTTTTTTAAAATAGCGGCATCAAAATTTTGGTTAGCAGTTTTTACTAACGCCAAAGTTTTATTAGGAGTTTTAAGATGGCTTATTTTATTTAACTGGCCGGTATCAATAACCGATACATTATGTTTACTTAATATAGCCTGCCTCGGTTCGGCATAATCGGTTAAACAAAAAATTTCGTCGACAATAAAACTGCTATTAAGTAGCTCATCAACCATTTTTTCGCCCTCGACAATAAAAACACCGTTTTGGGTACGGTTTACCTTACGGTCGAGCGATTTTATAAGCTTAATTTTATTATTAGTTAACATTTTTATTATTTTAGGGCAAAAGTAACAAAGTATTTTATTGTATTTTTTCGTATTAAATTAAAAATATATTTATACTTTGGTGCATAAGTTAACAACAAAAAATTACAACTATGAACTATATTCTGTTTGACGATAAAACATGGACAAACTTATTGCCCTTAACATATACAAGGCCCGTAAGCGAGATACGCTTTGGTATTTTAACCATTAAAGAAAAATGGGAAAAATATTTACAAACAACCTGCTCATATTACACACAACAATACTTAAGTAAAAAATATCCTTTAGAGATAGGCAATACCAACATATTTATAAACAGCTCGTTAATACCATCGGCCGAGTTACTATCGGAGATAGACAACCTTGAAATTGGCCAGGTTTTGGTACACGACGGTACAGTATGTGCCTTAAAAACCGACCGCGAAAACGCGCAAAACTTTAACCCCGAAACATGCTGTATTGGCAATACAGTTCAAACAATATCGGATTGTACAAAAATATCGGAACTATGGGATATATTTACCCGCAATGCCGATGCAATTGAACACGATTTCAGGATAATTACAAAAGGTCGCAAATCGGCTCCATTAAGCAAAACCAATACAGTAATTGGCGATAATGATATTTTTATTGAACGTAATGCCATTGTTGAGTGCTGCGTTTTAAACACAAAAGCCGGCCCTATATATATAGGCAAAGGTACCGAGATAATGGAAAACACCGTAATACGTGGCCCATTTGCTTTATGCCAAGGCTCCATAGTTAAAGTTGGTGCAAAAATTTACGGCCCAACAACCATTGGCCCCCACTCGCGAGTAGGTGGCGAACTTAACAATGTTGTTATTATAGGTTACTCGAACAAAGGCCACGACGGTTTTTTAGGCAATGCAGTTATTGGCGAATGGTGCAATTTAGGTGCCGACACCAACAACTCGAACCTTAAAAACAATTATGCCGAAGTAAAACTTTGGAGCTACCAAACCGAACGTTTTATTAAAACCGGCCTGCAATTTTGCGGCCTTATTATGGGCGACCACTCAAAATGCGGAATAAACACAATGTTTAATACCGGAACTGTAATTGGCGTTGCATGTAACATTTTTGGGTCGGGGTACCCGCGCAATTTTATACCATCGTTTGCATGGGGCGGTGCACAAGGGTTTACCGAATGTAAAATTGATAAAGCTTATGAAATTGCCCAATTAGTAATGGAAAGGCGTGGTAAAGAATTCGAAGATGATGATAAACAAATTTTTAAAACTATTTTCGAAAAATCGGCTAAATTCAGAAAAGGATTTAGTTAAAAACTTTAAAAATAAACTGCTCAAATACTCTGCTTTGATGATATAATTATACCTTATATCATCAAAGTTTTTTATTTTTAGCATTATTAACCCTATTAGCATGTTTAAATTTTTTTTCGATTTTACAAAAAACGAACGTGTTGGCATTATAGTTTTACTATTTATAATTGCTACTGTTTTTGTTATTAAAAACATGCTCGAACTTAATACAAAAAACAACCCTGATAATAATACCGAATTTTTAGCGGCAGTTAACGAGCTCGAAAAATTGGTTGTTAATAAACCAAAACCTATTGAAATACAAATAAATACCCAAAAGTTTAATTTCGACCCAAATACAGTAACCCGAAAAAACTTAATAAAACTCGGGTTTGACGAAAATATAGCCCAACGGGTTATTAATTTTAGAGAGGCTGGCGGCGTTTTTAAAACAAAATCCGACATGAAAAAAATTTATGGCATGTCAACCAGCCTATATAATAGTTTATCGGATTATATTGTTATTAGTAATAAAACCACCGAACCCAAAAAAAATATCGATAACAATATAATTGACACAACTAAATTGCATAACGATATTAATTTACCTACACAGTATAATAAAGTGGCATCGGTAAAACTATTACAAATAAACATTAACACTGCCGACACCATACAACTTGTAAAGTTACCCGGCATAGGGCCTGTTTTTGCAAAACGGATTATTGAATACCGTAATTTTTTAGGTGGTTTTTACAACTCAAAACAACTTAACGAGGTTTATGGCCTTAAACCCGAAACCGTTGAAAGTATTAGCCAATATATAATTATTGACACAAGTAAAATAATAAAAATTGACATTAATACTGCCACGTTTAAAGAACTAAACAAGCACCCTTATATTAACTACAACCAAACTAAAACGTTACTAAAATACCGCCAGTTAATGGGTCAATTTAAATCGGTTAACCAAATAATTGAGAACAATATTATCGATAAAAACGATTTTGAACGCCTTAAACCTTATTTAGGAGTTTTTTAATTACGACTGTTCAATTATGTTAATTTGTTCGTTAACAAAACCAATAAGTTGTTTAATATACCCGGCCGAGAAATCGAATTTAATACCGGCGGCCTCGTAAACCTGTGGTATAGGTTGCGAGTAACCAAGTTTTAGTGCATTTTTAAAATCGGACAAAGCTTGTTGTTTATTAGTTTTAAAATTACGCCACAATGCAATTGCACCAAGTTGCGCCATACCATATTCGATATAATAAAATGGCACTTCAAAAATATGTAACTGCTTTTGCCACTGGTTTTGCTTAAAGTTTTCGATACCAGAATAGTCAACCAGTTCGCAACCAAACTCATTAACAATATTAAGCCATGCCTGCCCCCTTTGCTGGTGTGTGTGGTTAGGCTCGCTGTATAAATAATGTTGAAATTTATCGACAGTTGCAACCCATGGCAACACCGTTAAAACATCGTACAAATGCGATAGCCGTGCTCTTTTTAAGTCGTTTTTATTATCAAAAAAATGATGCCAGTAATCCATAGTAATAAGCTCCATGCCCATACTTGCAAGCTCGGCAATCTCCGAGGGAGTATTTTTAAACCCGAGCAAAGGTTGTTTAGCACATAAAAAAGCATGTACAGCATGGCCTCCCTCGTGAACCATAGTAACCATATCGCGCAGGTTGCCGGTTGCATTCATAAAAATAAACGGCATATTGCTCTCGTGCAGTGGGTAATTAAAACCACCCGGGGCTTTTGCTTTGCGCGATTCAAGGTCAAGGTTCCCGGCTTTGTTCATTAGGTTAAGGTAAATACCAAACTCGGGGTCGAGGTCGCGAAAACAGAGTATAGTTTTTTTAATAAGTTCGTCGGCATTATTAAACGGTTTTAATGGCGGCAGTAAATCAAGGTCAACATCTAAATCCCATGGTTTTAATGTATCTAACCCTAATTTTTGTTTGCGTTGTTCCATTATTTTGGCAACAAGCGGTTTTACAACCTGGGCTATCGATTTGTGGAACTCTATTGTTTGCTCAACGCCGTAATCAAAACGCCCAAGTTCTTTAAATTTATATAACATAAAATTATCGAAACCGGCGTTAGCGGCAACTTTGTTACGTTTATCGATAAGCTTGTCGAGCAACTCATCGAGTTTTTGTTTGTCGGCCAACCTGCGGTTTTGTATTAACAAGTAAACCTGCTCGCGCTCGTTACGGTTAGGCGATTTAAGGTAATTTGCAGCTTTTTGCAATGTAAGTTCACTATTGTTATAGTTAACTGTCATTTTTGATGCAATAATGCCATACTCTTGCTCAAGTTGCTGTATTTCGGCCTCGATATCCACGTTTTGTTCGCGAAAAATGTCAATATCTTTTTTAACCTCGCGCACAATAGTATATAAATTGCCAAGGTTTATTTTATCGATAACCTTAGGTTGGTAAAATTTTTTATCTAACTTATTAGTTATTAACGATATTTGGGGTTCAATTTGGGTAACAAAATAATTAAACCGTTCGGCAAGCTGTATGTCGTTGGTATTAGCGTTCATTTTAATATACCTCCATGCAAGCTCTTCGCTAATTATCGATTCGAGCTCGCTGCGCATAACCCACCAGTCCCAAACAGTTTTATTGTCGGTTAGTTCAAAATCGAGTAGTTTTTGATAATATGGTTGTAAATCGTCGAAAGTGTTTATTACTAAGTTGTTATTAACAAACTCGCGTTTAAGTGATTGGTGCATTGTACAATAATTTAATCAACATCAAATACTATAGGTTTAGCTACGGTTTCGGTAAGCAAAGCAAAATCAATTACCTGATCGATAGTTTTAACATAATAAAAATTTATACCAGTTAAGTATTCGGGTTTAATATCGTCGATATCTTTTTTATTTTGTCCCGATAAAATAATGTTAGTAATACCTGCTCTTTTAGCCGCGAGTATTTTTTCGCGAATACCGCCTACTGGCAAAACTTTTCCGCGTAAAGTAATTTCGCCGGTCATTGCAATATTAGGTTTAACTTTTCGCTGTGTAAAAGCCGACACCATTGATGTAACCATTGTAATACCGGCCGATGGCCCGTCTTTGGGTATAGCTCCTTCGGGTACATGCAAATGCACGTTGTATTTTTCGAAAACAGCCGGGTTAATTTTCAGCAACGAGGCTTTCGATTTAACAATTTCGAGAGCAAGCACCGCCGACTCTTTCATAACGTCGCCAAGGTTGCCGGTAATAGTAAGGGCTCCTTTTCCTTTGCTAAGGCTCGATTCAATGTAAAGAATATCGCCGCCCACGGCTGTCCAGGCTAAACCGGTAACAACCCCGGCAAAATCGTTACCGTCGTAAATTTCTTTATTATAAACAGGTTTGCCTAAGTTATCTTCAATATTATCGATAAGCACCTGTTTATTAAACTCTTGTTCAAAAGCAGCTTTTTTTGCTATTTTGCGTACAACCTGGGCAAGCCTTTTATCGAGTTCGCGCACGCCCGATTCGCGGGTATAGTTTTCGATAATAAATTCAATAGTATTGTCGTTAAAAGTAATGTCGTAGTTTTTAAGCCCATGGTCGTCGAGTTTTTTTGGGATAAGGTGGCGTTTAGCTATTTCAATTTTTTCTTCAATAATGTAACCACTTACTTCAATCATCTCCATTCGGTCGCGCAATGGTGCACTAATATCGCCAACAGTATTAGCAGTTGCAATAAACATAACTTTCGACAGGTCGTAGTCGAGTTCAAGAAAGTTGTCGTGAAAGGTGCTGTTTTGTTCGGGGTCGAGTACCTCGAGCAATGCCGAAGCGGGGTCGCCATGGTAATTACGCGAAACCTTGTCAATTTCGTCGAGAATAAAAACCGGGTTTGCCGAACCGGCTTTTTTAATATTTTGAACAATCCGGCCTGGCATAGCACCAATATAAGTTTTACGGTGCCCGCGTATTTCGGCTTCGTCGTGCAAACCGCCTAACGACATACGTACATACTTACGTCCCAAAGCCTCGGCCACCGATTTTCCCAAGCTAGTTTTACCAACCCCCGGGGGGCCATATAAGCAAAGTATTGGAGCTTTTAAATCGCCTTTAAGTTTAAGCACAGCTAAATGTTCGAGTATCCGTTCTTTAACTTTTTCGAGTCCAAAATGGTCGCGGTTAAGTATATTTTCGGCAAAGTTCATGTCAAACCTGTCGGTAGTTGTTTCGTCCCATGGCAAATCGAGCAATACCTGCAAATAGTTAAGCTGAATTGAATACTCGCCGGTAGCGGGGTTCAAACGGTTAAGTTTTTCGGTTTCTTTGTCAAAAATTTTTTTAATATTATCGGACCATTTTTTTTCGGCTGCTTTAAGTTTTAGTTCTTTAATTTCTTTTTCGACAGGGTTTCCGCCTAATTCGTTTTGTATAGTTTTTATTTGTTGGTTAAGTAAAAACTCGCGTTGTTGTTTGTCGAGGTCGGCTTTAACTTTTTGTTGTATGTCGTCTTTAAGTTCGAGCATTTGTAGCTCTTTGGTTAAAATTTCGAGTAGTTTTATGCAGCGTTCAAAAATATTCCGTTCTTGTAAAAGGCTTTGTTTAGCATCAACTTTCATCTCGCTGTTGGCGCAAATAAAGTTTAGTAAAAAAAATGGGTTCTCAATGTTTTTAATTGCAAAAACCGATTCGGAAGGAATATTAGGCGAAAGTTTAACAATTTTCATTGCCATATCGCGAATTGAGCTGATAATAGCCTCGAACTCTTCGCTTTGCTCCTCGGCAGGCATAATTTCGTCGAGTGCCGACACGTAAGCTGTATAATAAGGTTCGAGCGATAGATACTCTTTAACATTAAACCGTCGTTTACCTTGTATAATAACTGTTGTCGAGTTGTCGGGCATCTCGAGTATTTTAAGTATCTGGGCAACAGTACCTTCTTTAAAAAGGTCGGTAGGTTGAGGTTCTTCAATGTTATGGTCGCGCTGGGCAACTGTGCCAATAATTTTATCTTTGGCAAAAGCATCGCGTATAAGGCGCAACGATTTTTCGCGGCCAACGTTAATTGGTATAACAACGCCCGGAAAAACTACCATGTTGCGCAATGGCAATATTGGCAATAAATCGGGGAAACTAAATTTATCGGTATTTGATGATTCGTCGTTCGTTATTATGGGGAAAAATTCTGATTCCATTTTTTTTGATGTTTACTTAGTTTTAGGTTTTTAAGGGTTTTATTTTATACATGTTTGTTTTAACAAAAACAACAAACAATTTGGCATATTTACAAACAAATACGACAAAATGTCGGTATTAATAAATAAA
>CAZJCR010000140.1:0-10630 GCA_964544385.1 uncultured Bacteroidales bacterium | reverse complement strand
TTATACCTAAGTAAAGCGTTTGTTCGCATAGCTCCAACCGCTCAACTTAGGTGTATGTTGATAATTGTGAAAAGAAAAAGGGGCGTTTGCCCCTTTTTCTTTTTAAAACTTTGATATTAATTCTACTAAGTTTTCTTTTTTACGCCTCGACACTTCAATTTTCGAATCATCGGCCATAATTACCCAGCCACCGTCGCCTTTAATATATTTTTTTATATGCTCAATATTTACTAAATGCGATTTATGCACCCTTACAAAACCATTGCCGGTCAACAATTCGTCGTATTCTTTAAGTGTTTTGGGAACTACCAGCACCGGGCTGTTTAAAACATAAAAACGAGTGTAATTTACATCTGATTCGCACCGTATTATATCGGCAATTTTAATTAAACTAATTCCCTCGATAGAATGTAGTGCAATGCGTGAAAAACCGTTTTTATTTTTGTTAATAACATCGAAACGAGGATCGGCCGAGTTTAAATTAGGCCCCAACATTACTTTTTTAACCGCCGATATAAATACATCGGGGTCGATAGGTTTTAAAATATAATCGATAGCACTGTAACGGAAAGCTTTAATGGCATATTGGTCGAATGATGTACAAAATATAAGTTTAAACTCGTTGTATTTCAATCTTCCCAAAACATCGAAACCTGTACCGTCACCCATTTGAATATCAAGAAATACCAACTGAGGTTTTACTGATTCTATCAGTTCAATGGCTGTTTCAACACCATCGGCCTGGCCAATAACATCAAGCTGTGGTGCATATTTTTCGATAAAGTTACAAATGGTTTGACGGCCTTTGCTTTCGTCGTCAACAATAACAGTCCGCATTATTTTTAATTTTTAGTATTGTGAAATATAACAATTAAATTTCGGCAAATGGCATAACAACTTCAACTTTTGTCCCTACTGCCTTATTGTTTTGTTCATCGTATAAATCGATAATATAAAAACCGGCCTTCATTCCGCTTTGTTTTTCAAGAATTTCCATGCGTTCGCGGGTAATTTCGAGCCCTAACGAATGATGCCCGCTATTGGTTTTATTTATTTGCGATGCTTTTCGCCCCACGCCATTATCGGTTACAGTACAAATAAGTATATCATTTTCCATTTTAAAACCAATATTTATTATTCCATTTTGAACGCCTTTAATACCGTGCTTTACGGCATTCTCGATAAATGGTTGAATAAGCATTGGCGGTATACTTATAAATTCGGTATCAATTGAACTATCAATATTAAATACAAACGAGAACGAGTTATCGAAACGTAGTTGTTCCAACTCAAGATATAGTGTTAAAATTTCAATCTCATTATCGAACAACACGAACTCGTGCCGCGAGTTTTCCAATATACCGCGCATTAGTTTTGCAAAGCGGGCAAGGTAACGCTCGGCTTCGTAGTTTTGGTTCGATGATATAAACGATTGGACACTGTTTAACGAGTTGTAAATAAAGTGCGGGTTCATTTGCGACCTGAGCATTTTTTGTTCAGTTTGAAGGTTTCTAATTTCCAAACCATTCTTTATTAATATATTACGTGTTTTCATTAATCGTAAATAAACCAAAACAAATACAGCAACAACAATAACTCCAAACAGCAACAACAAAATGCTCATTCGTTGTACTTTAACCCGCTGAGTTTGCTCGTCAATGGTTAAGGTTTTTATCTCGTTATCTTTTTGTAGTATTTCAATTTCGCGGTCTTTTTTTTCGGTTTCGTATTTGGTTTGTAATTCGGTTATATTCGAATATTTTTCAACATTTATTAAGCTATCGTTTATTTGTTTAAACTGCTCAAAGTGTTTTAATGATTCTTTAAAATTTCCTTTAGTTTTTTCAATTTTCGATAAAAGTGATAATGCATCAACCCTGTTAGGGATCGAACCCGTTTCGAATGTCAAATCATAGGCTTGGGTGGCTTTTTTTAACGATTCGTTCAAGTTTTTTTGGTCAAACAGTATTTTGGCAAGCGAGATTAAATTGTATGTTTTTCCATTTTTATTTCCAATTTCGTTATTTATAAACAATGCTTTTGAATAATAATCGATTGCCATTTGTTTTTTTCCAATTTCATTATAAACATTGCCTAACGACTGATAAGTTTCAGCCACGTTCGACTTATTGTTCCCTTTCTTTTCAATTGCAAGTAGTTTATTGTAAAAAATTATTGCCTCAGTATAGTTTTTTTGTTTTAATTGTACATTACCAAGGTTTCCGTAACTATACGCCATTCCTGATGTATCGTTAAGCAAAATATCGATTTTTAGCGATTTCCGAAAATACTCGTCGGCTTTGTCGAGTTTTTCCATATCAAAATAAATATTCCCAATATTGTTAAATGCTCCCGATAAGGTTACACTATCGTTGAATTGTTCGGCAATTTGAGCCGATTGAATAAATGAATTAACAGCTAAATCATAATCGCCTTTATAATAATAAGCATTCCCAATGTTTAACAATAACCTAAGAATTGCTTTTTGATTATTTATTTTTTTTCTCAAATCAAGTGCTATCTGGTAATTTTCAAGCGCATTATTATAATCACTTAACATCATGTATCCCAAACCAATATTTGCATAGCAATTCGATATTTCATTATCATTTAACCCCTCTTTTAATAATTCAACCGATTTTTGATAATAGTTTATCGCATTTTTATAATCGCTTTGGTACCAGTACATAACGCCCATTAAATTATAAATATCGGATTTACCGATAGTAAAATTTAATTTATTTGCCAACAATAAACTTTTATTGGCATAAAACATCGATGTATCAAACTGTTGAACAAACTGTTTGGCAATATTAAAATATGCCTTTACTTTATTAGTATCGTCGTTTAAATTTGCAATTTTTTGTAAAACACTATCGGCAACCAAAGCATGGCAATTAAATGCTAAAACGCAATTAAACACAATCAAAAAAATACACTTATTTAAAAGTTTTGAATACTCCATACAAAAAATATAACTAAACATAATAGATTAAATATAACAATGCATTTTAATTTATGCCTAATATGGAACCAAATATAAAATAAAAAAGTGCCACTTAATAAAGTAAGGATTACAAAGCTTTACGCAAATTTTTACCTAAGTTAAGCGGTTAAAGCATAGCAAATAAACGCTTTACTTAGGTATAATCCCAATGTAGAGTTTGTTGTGTTTCACTAACGAAGTATAGTGAAATACTTACAAAATCTAAATCGATTGAGCAATTAGCTCAATTTGGGTCTAAATCGATTGAGCGATTAGCTCAATTTAGGTTTGACTCATTTAAAACAGTTATGTTTTTATCTGTGAACTCTGTGCTCTCTGTGGTTCGAAAAATATGCTTGCGGATTTTAGGTATTCGAATAATACGTCAAATTATGTAAATTTTTTATCCGGTTTGTTAATTTTGATTTGCAAAAACTAAAACTAACGTGTTATTGGCAATGTTGCAACAATTAATACTTTACAATAGTTAAGGCTATGTGCAGCTATATTGCTATAGTTTTTTTCTATATTTTGATTTTATATAAGCATAATAGCAAAAAACTATTTTACTTATATTTACAAAATTATTAACAACTTAAACCTTATAGCTATGATTTCAGAAAAACTACAAAACGAGATAAACAAGCAAATAAACGCCGAATACTGGTCAGCATATTTTTATCTTTCGATGTCGGGATACCTTGAAAATATTGGGTTACCAGGAGCCGCCAACTGGATGCGCATACAGTATCAGGAAGAAGTAACACACGCCCTAAAGTTTTTTGATTACTTAATTGAACGTGGCGGCAAAGTTGAACTAATGCCAATTGCCGAAGTACCAACAAGCTGGAATAATGTAATGCACGTTTTTGACGAAACCCTTAAACACGAACGCGTAGTTACGTCGTTAATAAACAACCTTATGGACATTGCTATTGACGAACGCGACCATGCATGCAAAAGCTTTTTACAGTGGTATGTCGACGAGCAGGTTGAAGAAGAGGCTAACGCCCAAAAAATTATTGACCAACTTAAATTAGTTGATGCAAAAGGCAACGGCCTTTACCACATTGACAAAGACCTAAGCACACGTGTTTTTGTTGATTCGACTCAAACCAAATAAAAATTTTAACAATAAAAAAAAAGACTGTCTTAAAAAAGGCAGTCTTTTTTTTTAGTTTTATTAACATATAACTAAATACAACACAAAAAAACACAATTGCTAAAATAAAGCATGGTAAAGTTGTAATTTCAATTATTTTTGCGGCTTAAATAATAATTAATGACTAAAATAAAAAACGTACTTAAATACATTGTTTTTTTGGCAATAGGAATTGCACTGTTTTATATAGTTTATCGCGGGCTCGACATTACAGTATTAAAAAACGAGCTAAAAAACATTAAATGGGGCTGGATATGGCTGTCGTTTATACTTGCAATTATTAGCCATTTAAGCCGGGCTATACGTTGGAACATGCTAATAAAACCAATGGGCTTTAAACCAAAGCTTACAAATACATTTATATCAATATTCATAATGTACGCATCGAACCTTTTAGTTACCCGCAGCGGCGAACTTGCAAGGTGCACAATACTTACCAAATACGAAAAAATTCCTTTTGGCAAATTAGCCGGAACCGTTGTTATTGAGCGGGCTACCGACACATTAGTATTATTCGTAATTTTTATTGCAACAATATTCGCACAGTTTAAAGTATTCAACCAGTTTTTGCTTAACAACCCCGAAATTGAGGCAAAAATAGGTTTCATTTTTTCGCCTTGGTTTTTAATAATTATTACAGTTGGTACAATAACTTCACTATTTTTAATTTGGAAATTCAGAAAAAAATTACGACAAATTAAAATTGTAGATAAAATTTTTGGCTTACTATATAATTTTTTTGAAGGCCTAAAATCGATAAAAAAACTTGAAAAACCCTGGTTATATATATTCCACTCGGTTGTAATTTATGTTATGTATTTTTTAATGATGTATGTAGTGTTTTTTAGCTTTATACCTACCAAAAACATTAGCTTTATTGCAGGGCTTACATCGTTTATTATGGGCGCATTTGCTATGCTTGCACCAGTACAAGGTGGAATTGGAGCCTGGCATTTTATGGTTATCGAATCGTTATCGCTTTATGGAATTGACAAAACTAACGGCCAAATATTTGCACTTATATCGCACACATCAATGAACCTTATGTTATTAGTTGTAGGTGCTTTATGTTTTATTGCACTACCATTTATTAACGCAAAAAAAGCTCAAAAAAATTAGCTATATTACAGGTATTATTTAATTATAATAATGCCTTTTATAACCACATATAAGCCCAAATACAAACATAAAACAATAAAAACATTGTTGTTATTTATTGTTACTTGTTTGCTAAACATAAACTTATACGCTCAATGCTACTCAAATTTTAGCAGCAACGCCTATAAAACATTTCAACAAGCCGAAGAACTTTACAAAAATGAAAAACCCGGAGCTTTTGCCCTTTACAAAAAAGCTTTCGAAACCGACACTATGCTTGTTGACGCGCTTTTTAAAATGGCTGTTATTGAATACAACAACAGCATTACAGCTCAATACGACATAACAAAAGTAACCTACACGTCGTACTACCAAAACAAAGCCGAAAAATACTTTTTACAACTTATTAATATTTGCCCCCAAACTAACAACTACTTAACATATTTATATTTAGGCGAATTGTATTTTAACCAAAAAAATTACAACAAAGCCCGCAATTACCTTACAAATTTTGTTTTACACAATACAAACAATAATGCAACAACCGCTAAGGCAAAAAAATATATCGAACTTTGCAATAACATAAACACTTGGTATTCAACAACAAACAACTACAACATAATAAACCTGTCAAGTTTAAACACCAACGGTAACGAAACTAAGCCATGCATATCGCACAACGGGCATACACTTATATACCGCAAACAAATTGACATACAAAGCCGCGAACACGCATACAATATAACCGATGATAATTTTATAAAGGCAATAGCCACCGGAATTGACACGCTAAACAATATTTTGTTTAAACCTATAGGCCAACTACCTGTATATCTCGACGATGGTTATTTTATTGATGCTATTACCCACGACATTTTATACAAAAAAATTTATGCAACAATATGCAAAACCCAACGGCTCGACAACAAAAATATAACACTGTGCAATATATGCAGTGCCAATATTAACCAATGGCCTTACTTATACTACGAACCACTCGACAGCTTAATAAACTGCCCAAATAGCAGCCAAACAGCACCAAGCATATCGGGCAATAGCAAATTAATGTTTTTTGCAAGCAACAAGCCTGGCGGAATGGGTGGTTTCGATATTTATTTAAGCACACGCGACAGCCTTGGAAACTGGACAACAGCCGTTAATGCAGGCCCTAAAATAAACGGTCCCAACGACGAAATTAACCCATTTATACATTACGACAACAAAACACTCTATTTTGCATCAAACAGCCATTTTGGAATTGGCGGCTACGATTTATTTATGTCTAAACTAAACGATACAACCTGGAGCGACCCCCAAAACTTAGGCTCCCCTTTTAATACCGAATTCGACGACAAATTTATTACTATTGATGCCAATGGTAATTATGCATATTTAGGCTCAAAAAAGTACTCAAAACATGGTGGCAGCGACATTATTTTAATACAATTGCCCCAAAACTTAAAACCCGAAAGCTGGGTTACTATTGGCGGCCAGGTTTTTTATGATAATATTGATGCAAATAGTTTAAAAATCGAACTTTTTGACCTAAAGGGCAACAACACCAAAATAATTACATTAGAACCCGACGAAAACAGGTTTAACCTAATATTACAAAATAACCAGAAACCCTATTTATTAAAAGTAAATTGTAAAAACTGCTTATTTACAAATAAGTATATCGATTTAGTAGATAATAACCAACCTGCTTTTGTAAACATAGTTTTACAAAATATTAAACCCGGGGCAAGTTTTTTTATCGATGGCATTTTTTTTCCATCGGGTTCGGCTTTGTTAGACAAAAAAAGCGAGCCAATGTTAAATAGTTTTGCCGATTTTTTAATGCTTTACCCAAAAGTTAACGTTAACATTAATATTTGTGCCAACAATAAATTACAAAACAATATAAGTTTATATCAAAAAAGGGCAATCGCAATATTCAATTATTTACGCTATAATGGCATTATGCCCCAACGTGTTACATATCAAACCAACTATTCCGACAATAATATACATGTTAACAACACTGTTGAATATACGATAACTGTAACAATAACCGGTATATAACAAAAAAAGCTGCCTTACGGGCAGCTTTTTTTGTATTTGTTGTAATTTTAGAATTTCTTCTCTTTAATACGGGCTTTTTTACCGGTAAGGTCGCGTAAGTAAAATATACGTGCACGACGAACTTTACCAAATTTATTAACCTCAATTTTGTCGATAAAAGGCGAATTAAACGGAAAAATACGTTCAACACCCACGTTACCCGACATTTTACGAACAGTAAAAGTTTTTGTAATGCCAGTACCTTTACTTTGCAAAACTGTACCCCTAAACTGTTGAATACGTTCTTTGTTACCCTCTTTAATTTTATAGCGAACTGTAATAGTATCACCAGCTTTAAATTTAGGGAAATCAAGCTCTTTCGAAAATTCCTTTTCAACAACTTTCATTAAATCCATTGCGGTAATTTTTTTTATTAAACATGTTGTACTAATGTATCAGGCTCACTGTCGCTGAAAGAGATTATGTACAATCGAGGCGCAAAAATAGAATTAAATTATATTATTAACAAATTTTAAATAGTTCATTTAAAAATTTTAATCATATTTTTATTAAAGTCAATAAATAAGTAATTACAATTTACTAATGTGTTGATGCGGGAGCTAATAATTTATCGCCGGTTTCGGTAGCTACCCTGCGTTTCCATTGCTCGCTGTAACCTGGTTGTTCAACCTTTGGTGCAATATACTTATGGTTTTGCGGCAAAGGCCTTTTTGTTTTTATATTGCCATCCATATATTTTACAAACAGGTATTGATAAAATTTTTGCCAATCGGCAACTAAAACATTTGCAGTGTTAACCGAATAATCGGTAATAAACTCTAAAGCCAAATCTTTATCGGTTTTTAATAACTCATTAGCTGCATTATCAATAACATTGGTATATGCAATTAGTTTTTTTTCGATAGCCTGTTGCTTTGCTTCAATTTCGGGGTGTATAACGTTATACCGGGTATAAGCAAAATTGCTTACCTGGTTAAATACCCAAAAAGCCGATGTTGCCGAAAACTCCATCATTGAACCATTGCCATGTGCATAAGTTTCGGGCACATGTTTAATATTTGTGTAAATTGGGGTATAAACACAACTCGATGCATCGTCGACAGCAAACCAAATAATACCGCCAAGCTCGTTTGGAAGCCATGAGCGGCTTTGCGATACAAACGAGAAGCCTGTTTGCTGTGTTGCAGTTGCGCGTTCGTTACAGTATGTTTTACCATTGTACTCCCATGTTAAAGGGCGCAACCTGTATGGAAGCCCAAAACTACCGGCTCCTGCATCATTTGCCATATCGAGTTCGGTACCTTCAAGGTGGTTTCGCATGTTGTTCATAACTGTATGGATATCGATTTTTTGTTTTGGCTTAACCCAAAGGGGAATCCGGTTCAAAGCATAACCCGTTTGACTGTCGTGTTCAATAACACCTTTCGAGTAATCCCAATATTTGTCCATACCGTCGGCTACATTGTTAAACCATGCCCAAACCCTTATTTCGCAAAAGCGTGCACCACTAAAATCGACAGGTGCATATGTATCGGAAAAGCTAAAATTTTGTTCGTTTACATTACTATTAATATACCCTTTTTGTTTTGCAAACGACATAACGTCGGCTGCATAAACGGTAGTAACATCGGGGTCGTTAATTTTGTCGAGCTGATCCGACGAAATTGAAGACGATTTTGAATTGAAAGGGAATGTTGTTATACGAGCCTGGTTAGCATGCCCCGACACGTAACCGTCGGGTATCAGGCGTGCCACCCAAATGGCACCTTTATTAAGGTTTTGGCCTTTTTGTTTACCTTTAACAGCAATATCGGTACCTTTGCCTATCATCTCCATTATCCAAACTTCGTCAGGGTCGGCTATCGAGAACGATTCGCCCGAACTTGCGTATCCGTATTTTTGAACTAAACCGGCCATAACTTTAATAGCTTCGCGTGCTGTTTTTGCGCGTTGTAAAGTAATATATATAAGGCTGCCGTAATCGATAATACCTGTAGTATCGACAAGTTCGGGGCGACCACCGTATGTAGTTTCACCAATAGCAAGCTGATGCTGGTTCATATTGCCAACTACCTGGTATGTATGTTTTACCTGTTCAATGTCGCCAAGGTATTTACCAGTGTCCCACTCGTAAACTTTAAATATTTCGCCATCGGCATAATCGGCTGCCGGCCAATAATAAAGCTCGCCATACAAAACATGTGAGTCGGCTGCATAAGTTATAAATGTTGAACCATCGGACGATGCCCCTTTGGTTACTAAAAAATTTGTACAAGCCCATGATACTGAACCCGACAATATGGCCAAAGCCATTAAAATTGATGTTTTAAGTTTCATTATGTAGTAGTTTAATGTTTACAATTTTACAAAAATAGCAATAATACTTTATTACCAAAGCTTTGTAATTATAGTCTAAAATCTGCAAGCATATTTTTTTAACCACAGAGTTCACAGAGTTCACAGAGAAAAACATCACTGTTTTAAGTGAGTCAAACCCAAATTGAGCGATTAGCTCAATAAATTTACACTTTGTAAGCATTTTAACTGGTTATTGATACACAACAAACCCTGTATTGTGGTAATACCTAATTAAAGCACTTGTAAGCTTTGTTTAAACTACTCAACTTTGTTTGTAGTTAAATATTTTTTATGGCAAAAAAATTTACAAATTATTTGTTTTGAACATTTGTTCATTATATTTGTACCCAAAATTTTAAAAATGCCAAGGCCAAAAAGGATACGAAAAATGACTACTCCCCCACATTTTAAGGGGTATAGCCCTATTGGCATAAGCGACAAACAATCGCCGGTAATACTAAATTTTGAAGAATACGAGGCTATCCGCCTTAGCGATTACGAGCTTAACAGCCAGGCCGATGCTGCAAAAATTATGGAAGTGTCGCGGCCAACTTTTACCCGTATCTACGAAAGTGCGCGACGCAAAGTAGCCCTGGCTTTTTTTATGGGCAAACCAATAATATTTGAAGGTGGCAAAGTATATTTCGACAGCCAGTGGTATTTATGTAAAAAATGCGGTTGCTATTTTAACAATATCGACAATAAAGCGCTTAAATGTTGTGCATTGTGCGGTTCGTTAAATATTGAACAATACATCGAAAAACAAAACACCCACAAATATACCTGTTGGTGTAAAAACTGCGGCTTTGAAAAAACACAAACGCAAATAATTGATTGCAAAACCGAAATTTGCCCTAAATGCAATTTAGTAATGGAACGCAAAGGGTTTTAAATATAATTATAATTAATTAAGTAAGATGAAAATAGCTATTACATCAACCGGTAACCAATTACAATCGAAC
>CAZJCR010000139.1:0-10653 GCA_964544385.1 uncultured Bacteroidales bacterium | reverse complement strand
ACCATGTTTACATCGCCATCAAAAAAGTTATCTTCTTCAAAGTTAAGGTCGGTGTTACGTTTAACATTGCGCAAGTGGGCAAAATTTACTTTTTCGGCAAGTTTTTCGGCTATACCGCTAAGGTTGTTAAAGTGGCCTGCTCCCAACGAACCGGTGCAAAGTGTGATGCCGTTATAAGGGCTGGGCACAACCGATGTAAGGTGTTCAAGGTCGTCAACCGAGCTTACAATACGTGGTAAGCCTAATAAGGGCCATGGCGGGTCGTCGGGGTGAACGGCAAGTTTAACGTCGGCCTGTTCAGCAGCAGGTACAACTTGCTGTAAAAAGTAGTCCATGTGTTGGCGTAGTTTAGCTTTATCAATATGGGCATACTCTTTAAGTTTAGCGGTAAGTTCTTCGAGCGTGTATGCCTCGAGCGAGCCGGGCAGGCCCATTAATATAGCGGCTTTTAACGAATCGCGTTCAGGCTGGCTTGCGTTGTTGTACCAGTTAATGCCTTGTTTTGCCACCTCGGCCGGGTATTCGTTTTCGGCATTAGGGCGTTTAAGTATGCAAATATCAAAGGCAGCAAATTTATGGTATTCGTATTTTAACGATTCGCTACCGTCGTCTTTTTTGTTAACAACGTTAGTGCGCGACCAGTCTAAAATTGGCATAAAGTTGTAGCAAACAGTTTTAATGCCGCATTTGCCTAAGTTAATAAGGGTTTGTTTGTAGTTTTCAATGTGTTGTAAATAATTACCGGTTTGTTTTTTAATGTCTTCGCTAACCGGTACACTTTCTACAACAGTCCATTTAAGCCCATGGGCTTCAATCATTTTTTGGCGTTCCTCAACTTTTTCGAGTGTCCATAAATCGCCAACTTTAATTTGGTGCAGGGCGGTAACAATACCGGTTACACCTGTTTGCCGTATTTGGTCAAGTGTTATGCGGTCGTTGGGTCCAAACCAGCGCCATGTTTGTTCAAAATGTACCATATAAATAAATATTAATTAAACTCCACTAAAAGTACTAAAGCCACCGTCAACAGGTAAAACAACACCAGTAACAAACGATGCCGAGTCGCTGGCTAAAAATAAAACCGAGCCAATAAGCTCCGATGCCTCGCCAAAGCGGCGCATTGGTGTATTTGCTAAAACTTTTTGGCTACGTTCGGTATAACTGCCGTCGGGGTTAATAAGTAAAGCACGGTTTTGGTTTCCAATAAAGAAACCGGGTGCTATGGCGTTTACGCGAATTTTACCTTCAAATTTCATGGCCATTTCCATAGCCATCCACATTGTAAAGTTCGATACGGCGGCTTTTGATGCCGAGTACCCAACCTGGCGTGTAATTGCCTGTAAAGCTGCCATTGACGATATATTTATTATGTTGCCCGATTTTTGTTTAGCCATAACTTTGCCAAATACCATCGACGGGAGTACTGTACCTTTAAAGTTAAGGTTTGTAACTTTATCGAGGTCGTCAATTTTAAGGTCAAAAATTGTTTGGTCGTCTTGTACCGATGCCCCTGGCATGTTACCGCCAGCAGCGTTTAATAGTAAATCAACCCGGCCATAGGTATTTAATACTTCGGTACATGTGTTTTCGAGTGCACCGAGCTCAAGAACGTTTGTTTGCAGGCCTATAGCTTGTCCGCCAATTGTAATAATTTTTTCGGCAGCCTCTTGTGCAGCGGGCAGGTTAATGTCTAAAAAAACAATTTTCATTCCGGCCTGTGCCAAACCGTTGCCAATTGCGCTGGCTAAAACGCCACCTCCGCCGGTAATTACGGCTACTTTACCTTCAAGGTTAAACAGCTTGTCAATGTAATTCATGATGTATATATTTTATGTTTGTTAAAAAATTATTCGTTTTTAATACCAGGAACAAATCTGTGTTGAATTTTCATGTATTCGTCGAGTGTTTTTGCCGGTAAAGTATAGTTAGCCGGGAAAGGTTTTTTCGAGAATTGTTGAAAGTACAACATGCAGGCATCGCGCCACCATTCGGCTTCGTTGCTTTGTATATTAAGCAGCATGGCAACTTGTTTATAACGTGTATTGTCAACATAAGGTTTAAGGTTTTGCCATGTTTGTTCCATTTGTTTGGCGGCTTTTGAGCCTTCAATATAACGATAGCATATTTCGTCCCATGTTGTACGCCCGGTACTTAGTTTTTTGTCCCAAGGCATGTGGTGGAACCATAGTAAATACTCGATAGGGCACGAGTCGGGGTTGTTAAACATGTTAAACACGGGTTTTGAGTATTGGCTAACAGCTTTGCTGCCATTAAGGGTGCGGTCAAAGCCAATACCTGTTTCGTCGGCACGGTGATAATAAAGCGATGTCCAGTCGGCGCGCCCAATATTAACCCAGGGGCCGGGGCCGTAGTGGTGGTTCCATGCCATAATATGGTGCAGGCCAATTGGTGTCATGTAGTTAACAAGGTTCTCACGCGATTCAATCATCATTTTTACTGTTGTTTGCACAAAATTGGGGTTGTTGTTAAATGTCATTTTAACCCATTCGTTTGCAATTTTTTCGGCCGTAAGTTCATAGTTCCATGCCAGTCGCCCGTATGCGTACCAGTTGCCTTGTGCAAAAGGGTGGCATGTCCAGTTAATGTCGTTGCCAATGTTTGCCACGCCCGATATGCCCGAAATTTTATGGTTATCGAGCGAGCCGTCGATTACTTTGGCTACTGTTGAGCCTTTACCTTTAGCGTAGGTGTCGGTGCTAAGTGTCTCTTTATATAAAGGAGCCTGGTAAAATAGGTGAGTGCCGCAGCCGGTGTATTCTTGTGTAATTTGAAACTCCATCATTAAAGGTGTTTTTGGCATTGCCCCAAACATTGGGTGGAAAGGTTCGCGTGGTTGAAAATCGATAGCACCGTTTTTAACCTGTATAAGCACGTTGTCGCGGAACGTACCGTCGATAGGTACAAATTCGTTTGATGCTTGCATATGCCTGTCAACATTACCGTCGGTTTCGTAAACAAAAGCGCGCCAAATTACTGCTCCACCATGCGGGCCAACAGCGTCGGCAAGCAGGTTTGCGCCATCGGCATGGTTGCAGCCGTATTTTTGCGGTCCGGGTTGGCCTTCGGAGTTTGCTTTTACTAAAAAGCCGCCAAAGTCGGGTATAAGTTTGTAAATTTCGTTGGCTTTGTCTTTCCACCAAGCTTGTACATTGGGGTTTTTGGGGTTGGCATCGGGCAAACCGCCAATTTCGATAGGTGCGCTAAAGCGGGCGGTTAAATAAACTTTAATACCATATGGCCTAAAAACATCGGCTAAAGCCTTAACTTTTTCAAGATATTGTGTTGTTAAAACCAAGGCGTTGGCGTTAACGTTTGTAAGCACTGTACCGTTTATGCCTATCGACGCGTTTGCACGTGCATAATCAATATATCGGTAATCAATATATTGGGGTAGTTTGTGCCAGTCCCAAATTGAGAAACCTGCATATCCGCGTTCAACGGTGCGGTCAAGGTTGTCCCAGTGGTTTAATATCCGGAGTTTTATTTTTGGTGCCGAAACCTCGTCGATATTATTAATATTAATTTGTTGTTGTATTTTGTTTAGCAGGTTAAAGGTTCCGTAAAGCAGGCCAATTTGAGTGTTTGCCGATACAATTGTAACCTGCGCACCATTGTAAATAGTGTTTTTAATAAAAAAACCCTCGGAGCCAAGGTTTTTGTACAGGTTTGTGTCGACAATATTTTTAAAGCTTTTAAGGTTGCCGGCAGTGGCAATTAGCAGGCCGTCGGGTTTCGATGTTTGGTTATTTATACTAATTTGTTTTTGTAGCATCGAACTTAATGCGTTGTTAAGTTCGGTATTAATAACATCGATAGTAGCACCTGAGCCTAAAATGGTAACATTGTTATAAGCTTTGGTGTAATTGTCTGTAATTTTTTGGTTGTCGATAGGGCGGTATCTTAGCCACAATTCGTAACCATTTTCGGCATTTACCAAAAGTGTGGTAAAAATTGCCATCAATAAAATAATAAGTTTTTGTTGCATAATTGTAGTTTTATATGTTACGTGTTGATGATTGTCGTATAATAAGTTCCGATTTTATAACAACCTGGTTAGTAACATTTGTCGACAGGTTGCCGTTAATTTGCTCAATAAGGTGCGATGCTACCATTGTTCCAAGTTCGGCTGCCGGGTAGTTAACGGTTGTAAGTTTAGGAGCAATTATTCGGCTGTAATAGTCGTTGTTAAACCCAACAATAGCAATGTCGGCCGGAACGTTAATGCCATTTTGTTGTAAAGCAAGTATGCAACCAACAGCTGCCGAGTCGTTGGCAAAAAATATACCGTCGGGTTTAATTTCCTGTTTAGCAATTTCGGTTGCCACAAATTGTCCCGATTCGATGTTCAGGTGTGCTGAAAAATAAGTTTTATTTGTTATTCCAAATTGTTTGCATGCGGCTTTAAATCCATTATCGCGGTCGGTATAAACCTGTATGTCGGAGTTAAGCGATACATGTAACAAATTTTTGCAGCCTTGTTCAATAAGGTGTTTTGTTGCATTAAATGCTGCAAGGTAATTGTCGATAATAAATTTTGTATTGTCGAGCGTGTTAACAACGCGGTCGAAAAAAACTACCGGTGTTTTAAATTGTTTTAAAATGTTATAATGCGAAAAATTTTTTGAGTTTTGTGCAACCGATACCATAAGCCCGTCAACACGTTTGTCGAGCATCATTTTAAGGTTGGCTTTTTCTTTTTCAACGTCTTCAAACGATTGTGCAATTAGTAAATTGTAACCCTTAATTGCAGCAAATTTTTCGGCACTCGATAAAATAGCCGACAAAAATGGGCTGTCGAGCGTGGGCACTATTGCCCCAATTGTTTTTGTTGACCTTATGCGCAGGTTGCTTGCAAAAATATTTACGCGGTAGCCGTTTTTTTGTGCGCATTGCATTACTGCAGCGCGTGTTTTTTCGTTAATTGCCTTGTGCCCGTTTAATGCCCGGCTTACTGTTGATGCCGATAAATTAAGCTCTTTGGCTATATCATAAATTGTTATCTCGCGTTTTTTCACTTTTTTATTTGCTTATTGATATTAAAAAAAACATTATGTTAAAGTTTGTGAAATTAATATTCTGAATATTTGTTAACCACCTTAAAACAAGTTTGTTTTTATCAAACTTTAAACATTTGCCCTATTGTGCTTTAATATAAAGGTTTTAATATATAAATTAATTAAAACTAACTTTTTACATATTGTGGTTAACCCATAGTTAAAAGCTGTTTTGTAATACTATATAGTTTAACTTAGTTATTATTGTATATTTGTAATATTTACAAAATCTAAATCGATTGAGCTAATCGCTCAATTTGGATTAAAATCGATACATTTGTAACAATGCAAAAATAAAATATTTTGCAACTAAAAATGCAATCGGTTGCGTATTTTATTTACATCATTGCAAATAAATATATAATTATGGGTGTTACTTATATAAAGTTTACTGTTGTTAAAAGCAAAATAACTACGTTATTGGTTTTGCTAATGTTAGTTATGTATGCAACAGCGCAACGGGCAGGTACATTTTCCGATTACAGGTTTAACAAAATTGAGGCAGCGCACGGTTTGTCGCAATCGTCGGTGTTAAGTTTGTTTCAGGACCCCGGCGGGTACATTTGGATGGGTACAAAAGATGGTTTAAACCGTTTTGATGGTTACAGTTTCGAAGTGTTTAAAAATAACCCGCTCAATAAGGCAACATTAAGCAATAACGAAATTACCCTTATAAAAGCCGACCTTAATGGCGATTTACTTATAGGTACACGTGGTGGCGGGTTAAACCGGTACAACTATAAAAAAAACACTTTTGTGCGGCCATGTAACGGAATGCCCCAAACTACTATTGTATACTGTTTGTTTTTCGATAGCGACAGTAATTTATGGGTAGGTACATCGGCGGGGCTATTATTGGGCATTCCCGCCGACAGTTCTGACTATGGTTATTATTTTACCAATATAGTATCAAAGTCAATTTTTAACGACGCATCGGGGGCAATTATTCCACATACAAAAACACATGTTGCAGTGGCTGCAATGGTTCCGTTATCGAACAACCAAATACTTATTGGCAGCGATAACGGCGTTTTTGTTTATAACAAGTTCCACTCGGTATTTCGCAAAATGGACCTCGGGTTTATTAATGTTAGCAAAATAACAAGTATTATTAAACGAGCCGAGAACGAGTTTTTTATTGGTAGTTCCGAAGGCCTTATTTATGCCGTTTGGGACGGTAACACGCTTAATAAAAAAATTGAATACCGCGTTAACCAACCATTTAGCTATAAGTTAAATTACAATTGGGTTAACAATATGGTTGTCGATAAAAACAATATAATTTGGGGCGGCACAAGGGGTGGCGGGCTATTTACAATCGATACCAATAATATTATCGATTTGTTTAATAATGTAAATAATTTTAGTTTTGGTATTACCGACAACATTATTAACTCACTTATTATTGATAAAACCGATGTTTTGTGGATAGGTACCGAAAGCCAGGGCTGCTATCAGTTAGACCTTAACCGTAAAAAATTCTATCATTTCGAAAATGTGCCGGGTTATACCCAAAACATTAGCCAAAACCTAATAACAGCAATTACCGGCGATGGTAAAAAAACTTTATATACCGGTACAGCTTTTAATGGTATTAACAAAGTTAACTTTACAACCGGCAACAATTATACTATTGAACAAGTTGATTTACGCGGCGTACCTAACGAGATGAACAACGAAATAATATCGCTGTTGCTCGATTCGAAAAACAATTTATGGGTAGGCAGCCAGCGTAATTACATTATAAAAATTCAACCCGATAAAAAAATTATTTCGATACCTACCGAGGCATTTGTTTTTTCGATTTACGAAGATATTGAAGGAAATGTTTGGTACGGAACCTGGGGAAATGGTTTCGGGAAAGTTAACCCTGAAAATAACACAGTATTTTCGTTCAGCAATACACAAAACAATTTTCAAACCCTTAGTAGCGACAATGTTTTATCGCTTTTGCGCGATAGTTTTGGAAATTTTTGGGTAGGCACAAAAGGCGGCGGCCTAAACGTGTCGCCGGTTAATTTACTTAACCAGGGTTTAAGCAGCTTTGCAAACTATACCTTTGTCGAAGGCCAGGCTAATTGCCTTAGTCATAACGATATTTATTGCATTTTTCAAGACAGCAAGCAAAACATATGGATAGGTACAGGCAACGGGCTTAACATGCTCGAGCTGCCAAATAACGAAAACCCGTCGGAGGCAATTTTAAAAGGAAAAGCCAAATTTATTACTTATACCGAGGGCGATGGCCTGCCAAACAATGTTATTTATGGAATACTCGAAGATAACGACGGCAACATTTGGATAAGCACAATTAACGGCTTGGCCAAAATTCGTACCGACGTTTTCGAAATTACAAGGTACAGCGTTAACGATGGTTTACAAGACAACGAGTTCCACTCTAACGCATACTATAAAGACAAAAACGGCCAGTTGTTTTTTGGAGGCATAAAAGGCGTATCGTTTTTTAACCCAACGGCTATTAAACCAAATCCCCACAAAGCCAATGCAGTTATTACAGGCCTAAAAATATCGGGGCAAAGGGTAGGTCCGGGTGTCGAAGTATTTAACAGGGTTGTTCTACAAAACGATATATCAACACTTAACCAAATAACCTTAGGCCCTAAACACAAAGAATTTACTATCGAATTCTCGGGCATGCACTACTCAAACACCAATAACGTTGTATATGCATACAGGTTGCTTGGCTTTAACAACGAGTGGCGTTACACGCGTAACAACGAGCGGTGGGCAAACTATACAAACCTGCTCGAGGGCGATTACGTGTTCCAGGTTAAAGCTACAAACAACGACGGCGAGTGGTCCGACAACATTACCGAACTTAATATTAACATTCAACCTACATTGTGGCGTAACCCGTGGTTTTTTATGTTTTACCTGTTAATAATACTTACATTATTGTTCTTTTTTAGGCAATACTCGCTAATTGGTGTTAAAGAAAAAAACAGGCTAAAAATTGAAGCTTACGAACGCAAAAAAACTGTTGAACTTACCGAGGCAAAAATGCGGTTCTTTACAACAATATCGCACGAAATACGAACACCCCTTACACTTATTTACAGCCCTATTGAACGGCTGCTCGATGGTATCGACCTTTCGGACGAAACACGTAAAGCCTTAACTTTGGTTAAAAAAAATGTCGACAGGTTACTTAATTTAACTAACCAATTGCTCGAGCTGCGCAAAATTGACATAGGATTTGTTGAGATGCAGTTCGAAAAAATAAGGTTTATACCTTATATTAAAGATATTCTCGAGTATTTTGAGCAACAGTTTAAAGGCCGACAAATTAACGTTGTTACGGTTTTCGATTTTGAAAATAACAAAGACGACGTTTGGGTTGACAAAGAAATGCTTACAACTGCAATTTTTAATTTATTGTCGAACGCTTATAAATACTCGGTAAAAAACGGCGAGATAAAAATACACGCATACCATACAAGCGAACTTAACGAGAAAAAAAGCCGCAAAAACAAAAAAAATAAACAGCCGTTAAGCTATTTAAATATCGAAATTATTGATAACGGTAAAGGTATTCCTGCCAAAGATTTGCCAAACGTTTTTAAACGTTTTTACCAGGCACAAAACCACGACCGCGAGCAGGCAGGCTCGGGCATTGGCCTTTCAATTGTAAAAGAATATATTGAGTTGCACCACGGCAATATTTCGGTTACAAGCCTGTCGGGCAAAGGTTCAACCTTTTTAATACAACTACCTTTGGGTAATTATCATATTGAGCCATCGCAGTTTAAATCGGTTTCGTCGGTTACAAAAAATACATTGCCAGGTTTAAATATTGCCGATACTACTGAAAAACCAAATAGTAATATTAATAACAACGATTGCGTTGACGACACCAAACCATTGGTTTTAATTGCCGAAGACGATATAGATATGCTCGACTTTTTGTCGAAATGCCTTAGCGATAAGTACAGTATTATTACAGCGCAAAATGGAAAAATTGCATGGGCAAAAATTCAGGAACACATGCCATCGCTTGTTATATCGGATATTATGATGCCCGAGATTGACGGACGCGAGCTTTGTAAACTGGTAAAAAGCGATATCGAAACCTGCCATGTGCCTATTATATTATTATCGGCGCAAGCCGCCAACGACGATATTATTAACGGTTATAGCCAAGGTGCCGACCGATACATTAGCAAACCTTTTGCACCCGATTTGCTCGTGGCTCAGGTTGACCAGCTAATTAATACCCGTAAACAACTTATTGACTTGTATAGCAAAAAAATACTTTTAAAACCTCGCGAAATTACCATAACCAGCATGGACGAAAAGTTCATAACTAAGCTTATGGATATTATTGAAGAGAATATTTCGGATACAAATTTTGATATTGCAACAATTGTCGATAAAATGAATATGAGCCACTCGTCGGTACTTAAAAAAATAAAAGCTCTTACGGGCGTTTCGCTTGTCGAATTTGTACGCCGCCACCGGCTTAACAAGGCCGCCATGATATTGCAACAAGAAAAATTGCCTATTACCGAGGTGGCATACATGACTGGTTTTTCGGACCCAAAATATTTTAGTAAATGCTTTAGCAAACAATTTGGCAAAACTCCTACCGATTATGCCAACGAAAATAACTCGTAAATTGTAATATTTTTCGATACAAAACAGGCCGTAGGTAATTAATATCACGGCCTGTTTTGTATTAAAAATTACCGTTAAAAAGCTCAAACCTGCCATTCATTACCTAAAACCTACCAATCACAAAGTCATACGTTGTTAATTAATAATGTTTGCGTACATTTACATTGTGAATAGATAAGCAGTAATTTTTTCTCAGTAGTTGGTTTTAAAAACACTTACATCGTTTCTTGATTTAAGTAACCCATGTTGAGGTGTTCCGTTCCCGGAACACCTATTTTATTTTACTTTTACCTAAGTTGAGCAATTAAAATAAAGCTCATGGTTGCTTTGCTTAAAAGCTAACCTTAGGTTTAATTAACACCCAAATTGAGCTATTCGCTCAATCGATGTATAGTTTGTTGTGTTTCACTACAATTGGTTAGTGAAATACAACAAACTCTACATTGGGGTAACCTAAGTAAAACGTTTGTTCGAATAGCTCCTGCCGCTCAACTTTAGTATTATAATAACTGTTTTATGTTAATAGCTGCAAGTTCTAAACCTTTAGTTGTATACAACCACATCACAATATTAAAACTGTAAGTTTTTTTAATACAAAGTTTTAGTACCTTTGCCAGGTTTTATAAATTATTCTTTTTTTTTGAAAATATTACACATTGAAATTCAGCGAATTTAACCTTCACCCCAACGTTTTCGAGGGTGTTGAAGCTATGGGTTTTGAACAACCCTCACCCGTTCAGGAACAAGTTATACCGATAGCTTTATCGGGCAGCGATTTAATAGCATGCGCGCAAACAGGTACAGGTAAAACTGCAGCCTATTTATTGCCACTAATGCACCATTTAATAAGCCGTAAACAAAACAAAATTAAAGCCCTTGTTTTAGCTCCAACGCGCGAGCTTGTTCAGCAAATCGACCAACAGTTTCAGGGGTTTGCATATTT
>CAZJCR010000138.1:1960-10673 GCA_964544385.1 uncultured Bacteroidales bacterium | reverse complement strand
AATTCGCTTAGCTTGAGCAACGTGTATGAGAATTATTTCATTTTGCCAACGATACGTATTAGCTCGGGGTGTAATCCGTGTATCCCAAGGTCGATAGCAGTACGTTTACCGGTTTCTATAATCTCCTCTTCAACCATTTTTTGGGTTTTAGCCACAATCTCTTCTATTCGTGCCGGGTGTATACGCCCGTCGGTAACCAACTGGTGTAAAGCCAGGCGGGCAACTTCGCGGCGAACAGGGTCAAAAGCCGACAGGATTATAGCTTCGGGGGTGTCGTCAACAATAATCTCGACACCGGTAGCAGCCTCTAAAGCCCTGATATTGCGACCCTCGCGTCCTATAATTCGGCCTTTTATGTCGTCGTTGTCGATATGGAAAACAGTAACAGAGTTTTCGACTGCATATTCGGAGGCCACGCGCTGTAAAGTTTGAACAACAATACGTTTAGCCTCTTTGTTAGCGGTCATTTTGGCTTCGTCCATAATTTCGTTAATGTACGACATAGCTTCGGTTTTGGCCTCGGCTTTAAGGTTTTCAATTAACTGTCCTTTAGCCTCCTCAACCGACAAGCCCGATATTGAAATAAGCTGTTCAACTTGTTGTTTGTGTAGTCTTTCAAGTTCTTCGCTCTTTTTTTCTACAAGTTCGAGTTGATTAGTAAGGTTATCTTTAATTACGTCAACTTCCTTTTTTTTGCGGTTGTACTCTTCGGCTTTTTGGCCAAGTGCAGTTTCCTTTTGTTTAATCCGGTTTTCGGCGGCAGCAATTTTGTTATTTTTCTCGTTAATAACTTTTTCGTGTTCCGACTTTAGTTGCAGGAACTTTTCTTTAGCCTGAAGGATTCTATCCTTTTTAATCATCTCGGCTTCGGCCTCGGCTTCGGTAACTATTCTGGTACTTTTACGTTTAAGGGCAACCTTAACTAAAAAGAATGTAATTACACTACCCGAAACAACCGAGATTAAAGCAATAATCAATAAACTTATATTCTCCATTGTTGTATTAAAATTAAATATATATATAAATAAAAACCCGCACCAATTTTAGCGCTTGTAAAAACCCCTGTAAACATGGGTGGAGCTGCCAATAATTTTCTTACTTCCCCTGTCTCAAAAAAAAGAGTTTCGCCAAAGGCGAATGGGGCCTGTCTTACAAAAATCGAGCTTAACTCCAAATTTGTTAATGTTGAGTTTTCCAAACTAGCCAAGAACCGGTGCGGGCAATTTCTTGTTATGTATCAGAACGTATATTACTCGTTATTAAGTATTTCTGCTAAAATTTCATCTATCTGTCTTACTTCTTCTAAAACCGGGTGAACATCGTGATGTTCTTCGGCCTCAACCAACCTGGTAACAAACTGAAGTGCCACCATGGCTAAAAAATCCTGTCCGTCTTTATTTCCATACAGTTTTTGATATTGTGTAACTGTATCGTTAATTTTTTTTGCAGCTTTCCTTATTTTTTCCTCATCCTTCCTATCAATTTTTAGCGGATAATACCTGTCAACAATGTTTACTCGTATGGTTAGTTTATCATCCATTCAAAATAATATTATCGGTTTAACAGAGCAATGCAATTATCAATTTCCCGCACAATTCTGTTTATCTGTAATTTAGCATCTTTTGGGTTTACCCCCGATACTAAAAACGATTTCGCAATTTTGTTTTTGTTTAGTTCATCTTTTAACAACAGTATTTCGTTGTTTTTTTGTTCAAGTATTGAGTTCAACTTTTCTAATTCTAATTTAAGAACGTTGTTCTCGAGTTTGCATTTTTTATAAAGTGCCACAAACTTGTCGAACCTGTCTTTAAAACCTTCAATTAGCTGCGTTGTCTCCATCAACCTTTTTTACTTTTTTTTTAATTGTTACAAAAGTAACATTGCAAACAATAACTTCAAAATTTTTAACCACAAACCTTAAAACGGTTTAAATATACTACAATTTTCGGGTTTTAGCTTAATCAATAAAGTATAAAATTTATAGTTGTTTATAGATTTTATCGATAATAAAACCTTTTTAGCAATATTGTTTTATTAACATACAAATTGTAGATAAGTAATTATTTTAAGGCTTGTGTTTTTAGCAAAAATCATGTAGGTTTGCCGTTTATAAAGCAAAAATATGGATAGTTTTATTGTATCGGCACGTAAATACAGGCCCTCAACATTTGCTTCGGTAGTTGGGCAAAAATCGATTACAACAACATTAAAAAACGCCATTCAAAACAACCACATGGCGCACGCATATTTGTTTTGCGGCCCAAGGGGCGTTGGTAAAACAACATGTGCCCGTATTTTTGCAAAAACTATAAACTGCCTAAACCTTACCCCCGACCACGAGCCTTGCAACCAATGTGAGTCATGTGTGTCGTTTAATAAAGACAGGTCGTTTAATATTCACGAGCTCGATGCTGCATCGAACAATTCGGTTGAAGATATACGTACATTAATTGACCAGGTGCGTATTCCACCGCAATTAGGCAAATACAGTGTTTACATTATCGACGAGGTTCACATGTTGTCGACAGCCGCGTTTAACGCTTTTTTAAAAACACTTGAGGAGCCGCCGGCTCATGCAATATTTATTTTAGCAACTACCGAGAAACATAAAATACTGCCAACTATTTTGTCGCGTTGCCAAATATATAATTTTAGCCGCATTACTGTTGACGATGCCGCCGAACACCTACAATATGTTGCAAATTGTGAAAATATAAAAGCCGAACCCGAAGCTCTTAATATTATAGCCCAAAAAGCTGATGGTGCTATGCGCGATGCTTTATCAATTTTTGACCAAATTGTTAGTTTCTCGGGTAACGAAATTACTTACGAAAAAACTATTGCAAACCTTAATGTTTTAGATTACGACTACTTTTTTAAACTTACCGATGCCTTTATTAACGAAGATGTTGGCACCAGTTTAGTTATTTTTGATGATATTTTAGACAAAGGTTTTGATGGTATAAATTTTTTGGCTGGCTTAGCTAAGCATTTTAGAGATTTATTAGTTGCACAAGACGGCAAAACTGTTCAATTAATTGAAGTAGGCGCAAATATACGCGAGCGTTATATTGAACAAAGCAAAAAATGCTCGGCATGGTTCCTGTTCAGGGCTATTAACCTGGCAAGCGAGGCCGAAATGAATTACCGTAACAGCCAAAACAAACGGCTTACCGTTGAACTTTGCCTTATTAACCTTTGCAACCTGCTTGCCGAAAAAAAAAAACTGAATTAGCAGCCAAAAACAAAGAAAACAGCCCCGTTGAGGCACAAAAAACAAAAACTGCCGTAAACAAAACCCATCAAACCGAAAAAAAAGAAAAAGAGGTTCCTGTTTATAACGAGTACAAATCGACAGGGTTATCGTTAAAAAATATTAATAAAAAACCCGAACAAGCAATACAAAACGGCGGGCAAACTACTGTTGTTGACGATAATAAATATCCCGATTTAGATTTTACACCCGAACAACTTGAAAAAGCATGGCTCGGGTTTGCTGCCACTATTCAAAACGATTTGCCACGCATGTACCAGATATTAAAAAACAAGATTCCCGAAATTGATAATAAAACCAAACTTATTTTAAAACTTGACAACGAGCTACAAAAAGATGAATTTTTAGAAAAATTGGGACAAAACATTACTTTATACTTACGTAAAACATTACAAAACAATTTAATAGAAATTTTTGCCGAAGTACTTAAACCAACCGAAATAAAGAATGTTATTTACTCGGCAACCGATAAGTATAACTACCTGCTCGAAATAAACAATAACCTGAATTTATTTAAACAAGCTTTTAACCTCGATATTGACTAAAACCCAAATTGAGCTATTAGCTCAATCGATTTATACCCATATACATAAGTAAAGCCTTTGTCCGCATAGCTCCAACCACTCAACTTAGGTAACAATAATATTGGCGTTTTTTATACGCTAAAATACGTAATAATAAACACCCGCAATTTATTAATAACCGTAAAAACATTTATTGTTACCGATAATCATGTTAAAATAGCCTTTAAATAAAACCCACTTTTTGCCTAAATAAGTAACCGGTACTTTTGAATAAAAAAGTACTATGAAAACACTTAAAAACTATCTCATCTTGCTGCTCTTTTTGCTTTTGGGTTATAAACAGGCTCATTCGCAAAATGTAATTGCATCGTCGGGAAAACAATGGACCGACAAAAAAATTGATGTTAGCTGGACAATTGGTGAGCCAGTTACATTTATTACAGAATTGTCGTATATGGTAACCCAGGGATTTCACCAGCCTGAATTAACCATATCGGGTATTTACAAAAAACCTTCGGTTAATATTTTAATCGAGGCTTATCCGAATCCAACCCTTGGGTTTATTTATTTGAAGATAAAGGGAAAAACCAGTTTGTACCAGGTTGAAATTATTAACAGCGAAGGGAAAAAAATCTTTTCGAATGAAATGCAATTGGGAAATGATAGCCAATCAATTGATTTTACTGGTTACCCACAAGGTATCTATTTTGTAAGGGTTTTAACCAACCAAACAATGCTACTTGAATCGTTTAAAGTGGTAAAAAATTAACATACGAAACATTAATAAAACCAATTAAATTATAACAACATGAAGAAGTGCATACTCAGCTTAATTATGGCAGCATTAGCATACACCCTTTGGGCACAGGCACCAGCTGCATTTAACTATCAGGCCATTTTCAGAAACAGTAATGGAATACTGATACAAAACGCCGACATTGATATTAAAATTGAAATTATTTCAATTACCTCAGCAAAAGTAGTTTATTCCGAATTACATGCTTGCACAACCAGTAAAACTGGTTTAGTAAATATTGAAATTGGTCGCGGTGAAACCAGTAATAACATTGAAGATATTGACTGGGGTCACGACAGTTATTCAATTCAGGTTTCGTACGATACCGAAAGGAAGGGAAATTTCATTGCTCTTGGCAGCAGCCAGCTTTTATCGGTACCTTACGCCCTATACGCTGCCAATAGTAGTAAGCAACAAATAAGCATTAATGGTAATATTATTAAATTAACCGATGGCGGACAAGTTACATTGCCTATTGACCAAATTAATGATGCTGATGCCGATACAACAAACGAGCTCCAATTGTTAACTAAAAACGGCGATATACTGTCGTTGTCAAAAAGTAACGAAGAACCTGTTGATTTATCGGAATATAGAGATAACACTGATGCCCAAACATTAACAGTTGCCGACGGAAAATTGAAGATATTGGGCGGAAACGAAATAGAACTTTCAGAATTATCAACAGGTACCGACAACGATGAACAAACATTATTACTTACCGAACAAGTGTTAAGCATTAGCAACGGGAATAATGTTGATTTATCGGATTTTATGGATAATACCGACAGTCAAAAACTAACTTTAAACAACGATACCCTATATTTAACAAATGGCGACAAGGTGTATTTAGGAGCTTATACTGACAATACCGACAACCAAACTTTAAATTTATGGGGCACCACCTTAGAAATTTTTGGTGGCAACAGTGTTGACTTAAGCCAGGTTGATACAAAACTTACCGAAACCGAAGTAGATGAAATGGTTGCCAACAACGGGTATATAACCACAGAGGTTGATGCCAGTACTACAAATGAGATTCAGGACCTTGAACTTATTGGCAGCACCCTTAAAATTACTAATAATGCCAATGCTACCGAAATAAACCTGGCTCCATTTACAGGTAACGACACCGACGACCAGACTTTAGAGTTAAACGGCACAACCTTATCGATAGCTGACGGCAACAGTGTTGATTTAGCATTTTTACAAGATGGCACCACCGATGCCGATGCCGATCCGGCAAACGAAATTCAACAACTATCAATTAACGGAGATACTATTTCACTAACCTTTGGGGGCTCAATAACATTACCACAGGGGTTTAGTGGCAACTATAACGACTTATCGGGAAAACCAGATTTTACAGACTGGGATACAAATATATCGGACGATTTTTCGGGTAATTACAACGACCTTACCAACAAACCTGTTTTAGCAGGTGATGTTACCGGGGAAACGGGTTTAACTTCAGTCGAAAAAATTAGAGGACGAAATATATCAATAAACGAACCTGGCAATGGACAGATACTAAAATGGAACTCAACAACTTTAACCTGGGAACCCGCCGACGACCAACTTGGTGCAGCCGGTTCAACCGATGGCGTTGTGGCGTCAATTGGGGTTGTCGGAACAACTACTAAAACAATAACATTGAACCGTACAAACTCATTAGGTTCGTTAACAGCCACTTTTGCCGATAACGTTGATGATGCCGATGCCGATGCAACAAACGAAATACAGGATTTGAGCATTGCCGGCAACACGCTTTCGTTAACTGGCGATGCTACTACAGTTAATTTAGCTGCTTACTTAGACAATACCGATGCCCAGGAATTAAGCCTTTCGGGCTCAACAATATCAATTAGCGGCGGAAACTCAATTGACATAAGCACCATTGATACAAAACTTACCGAAGCACAGGTTGACAGTTACGTTTCGAACAATGGTTATTTAACCAGTTTTACCGAAGTTGACGGCAGTGTAACAAACGAAATACAGACAATAAGCCTGTCGGGTAGTACTGTTTCGTTATCGAATAGCGGGGGCAGCATTACATTGCCCGATGCCAGTTCTACTAACGAAATTCAGGATTTAAGCCTTACCGGTAACACGCTTTCGTTAACAGGCGATGCCACTATGGTTAGTTTATCTACTTACTTAGACAATACCGATGCTCAGGAATTAAGCCTTTCGGGCTCAACACTATCAATTAGCGGGGGCAACTCAATAAACTTAAGCAGTATTGATACAAAACTTACCGAGGCACAAGTAGATTCATACGTTTCGAACAATGGTTACTTAACCAACTTTACCGAAGTTGACGGCAGTGTAACAAACGAGTTACAAACATTAAGTTTATCGGGGTCAAGCCTTTCAATTAGTGGAACTGGTGGTAATACAGTAAGCTTAAGTAGTTTGGCAAGCCCATTTTCAACTACAACGGGTATAACTTCAAATGCTAATGGTAATTATGCCAATGATGATTTTGTATTTGGCTCGGCAACATTAGATTATTCAGGCATAACAGACCATTGCAGCCGCATGTTTTTTGATAAAAGCAAAGGTGCTTTCCGTGTAGGAGCCGACAATAGCACCTATTCGAATGCCATAAATATTGGCTCATATTCGTTTGCCAGTGGAGTATCGAATAAAGCATCAGGTAATTACTCAACCGCCTTTGGAATATTATGCGAGGCTACTGATTCATATACATTTGCAGTAGGACAATATTCAAAAGCTACAGCTTCATGTGCCATTGCAGCCGGCAATACTTGCACAGCAAGCGGGGCAAATTCAGTAGCTATGGGCAACGGCTCTCAGGCCACTCAGTCGGCAGCAACTGCCTTTGGGTATAATTCAAAAGCAAAAGCAACTTACTCAATAGCAGCTGGCGACCGTTGCGAAGCTACAGGAGAGGCATCAGTGTCAATGGGCACTAACTGTCTTGCCGCAGGGATTAATTCGGTAAGTATAGGATATTTGGCATATAGTAAAGGAAATTACTCCATTGCATTAGGTTATAATGCCAGAAATTTGGGAACTAACTCATGTGCAATTGGAGAGTATTCAGGGGTTCAGGAAGGATATTCAAACGCCACAGCAATAGGTAGATATGCAACTTGCGAAAATAATGGCCAATTTATTGTTTGCGATGGAACCTCAACATCATCATTCTACAATTTAGTATCTAACGTATTTGCGGCCCGATTTACTAACGGATATTACTTTTATACAAATAGCAACAGTACTACCGGTGTTTATTTAAGTGCCGGAGCCGCATCATGGTCATCGGTTTCCGACTCAACAAAAAAAGAGAACTTCAAATCAGTTAATGGCGAAGATTTCCTGAATAAAATAAGCAAATTCAGGTTAACATCGTGGAATTATAAAGGACAGGATGCAGCTACTTTTCGCCATTATGGCCCAATGGCTCAGGATTTTTATAATGCATTTGGTAACGATGGAATAGGAAATATTGGATGCGATACCCTTATTGCAACAGCCGACTTTTTAGGCGTGAGTTTTATTGCTGTACAAGCTCTTGAAAAACGCACTACCGAACTTAAACAAGCTCAGCAGGAACTTGCAAAACAGGTTGAAAAAATTAGCCAGTTAGAATCATTGGTAAATGAACAAAATACCCAATTACAAGAATTAAAAAAACTGAAAGCCGAAATATCGGAAATTAAAACAATGCTTGGTATTGAAGCTTTAGCAAAATAAATTGGTAATATACAACCTACTTATAAATGTATCCCAAATTGAGCGATTCGCTCAATCGATATAGATTTTGTAAGTATTTCACTGCACTTGGTTGGTGAAACACAACAAACTCTACATCGGGGTTATAACTAAGTAAAGCGTTTGTTCGCATAGCTCCAACCGCTCAACTTAGGTATTAAAATGCTGAATTACCTTTTTTTAATCGATTACGCTTTTTTGTAAGGCGTAATATGGTTTAAATTAAAAGTTTACGCTAAGTTTAATATTAAGCCTTCGTCCGGTCAAACTGTTTTCGACAGCATATTGGCGGCCACTGTAGTCGTAAACCCACTCGTGCGATATAGTATTTTCGCGGTCCATAAGGTTAAAAATTTCTAAAGCTATCCAGGCATC
>CAZJCR010000138.1:0-1950 GCA_964544385.1 uncultured Bacteroidales bacterium | reverse complement strand
TTAACATTATGTAAAATGTGGCCTTTGGGGTAAAATTTGTTTTCGCTTTTAAGTACTTTCGAAAAACCTATGTCAACCCTTTGGTACGACGTTGTACGGTTATTGATTGAAAAATAGCGTGGCGATTCGGGCGGGCCAAACGGCAGGCCGGTACCAAAATTAAGTTGTAACTGCATTTTGTACGACGGGTTATTTGGCAGGTAGTCTTGAAAAAATATCGACGCGTTAACTCTTTGGTCGCCCGGGCGTGGTATGTATCCATGGCCATCGTTCCAAACATCTTCTTCGGTTTTCATTATCGACAAGCTAAGCCACGAGTCGACACCTTTAACAAACTCGCCGTTTACTTTCATATCGAACCCCATTGCATAGCCGTTGGCATCGTTTTTACCCGAGTAAATTATGCGTACATTATCAACCTGGTAGGTAATAAGGTTATCTAATATTTTGTAATACAGTTCGGTAACTAATTTAAAAGGGCGGTTCCATGCTTTAAAATTATAGTCGCTCCCTAATACAAAGTGTACCGATTTTTGCGATTTTATGTTGTTATTAAGCGAACCATCGCGCAAGCGTAACTCTTTATAAAAAGGTGGTTGATAGTAGTAACCTGCGGCAAACCTGAACAGAAAATCGGATTGCCATTTTGGGACAACCGACAGGCTAAACCTGGGGCTAATAACAAGTTCGTTGTTAAAGCCCCAATAATGCGCGCGTATTCCGGCGTTAATATCAACATCGACGTTTTGAAAGTTGAACGAGTATGTGTTTTGAGCAAATGCGGTAAATTTGTTGGCGTTAATATTATTGCGTGCCTTGTAACTTTGTTTAACTAAAAGAGCCGTGTCGCAAAGCGGCAGCGAGTAGTCGGCCGAGTCGAGCAGTACATACTCTTTAAGGTTATCGTTAATATAGCTTCGTTCGGCACGTAAGCCCCATTGAAAAAGGTTATTTGGTTTCGACCAAATTCCACGGTGCTCGATGCTAAAAACCTGGGCATCGAGGTAGTTCCGCGCGCTTTCGATACCGGTACCCACTCCCACGTTTGCAATGCTGTCGCCCATAGTTTCGGAGCCTAACTGCGTATCTAACTGGTTTAAAAAATACTGGCTTTGAATGGTAAATGTTTCGCTCTCGATAGTGCTATAAGCCGATGTAATAAGCTTAAGGTTTAAGTTATCGGTAACTTTATATGCAAGCGACAAAGCTCCGGTATAAGTCTCGAATTTGTCAACCTCCTGCCCGTCGAAATACATTGTAAGTTTATACGACTCGTCGATAGTTCCGAATTTTGTTTCGCGCGTGGTTGGTATAAAGGTATAGTTATTAAGAGCAATGTTGCCTATAAAACTAATTTCAAGTTTTTGGCTAATGTTGTAAGTAAGATAAGTTTGAAAGTCGAAAAAAACAGGGTCGTAATCGCCCTTGGTTTCGAGCGAGTTTAAAACATATTTGGTTGTTTTGTACCTAAAGCCCGATATATGTGTAAACCGGTGGTTTTTTGAATCGCCTTGCAACATAATATTGGCACCAAGCAAACTTGCCGAAACCGAACCTCCAAACTCAGTTGGTTTGCGATATTTTATATCAAGCGCACTCGACATTTTGTCGCCATATTTCGATTCGAAACCACCTGCCGAGAACAATACCGACGAAACCATGTCGCTGTTAATAAAACTAAGCCCCTCTTGTTGCCCCGAGCGTACTAAAAATGGCCGGTAAATTAAAACATCGTTAACATAAACCAAGTTCTCGTCAAAATTGCCGCCCCTAACCGAGTATTGCGAGCTAAGCTCGTTGTTCGACGATACACCGGGCAATGTTTTTATCATAGCCTCGATACTGCCGGTAGCATCGGGCAAAATTGTTGTTAATTTAGGATTTAGGCGTGTTAATGTTGTTTTACGTACCTGTTTATCTTCAATATTAACCTGGTCAAGGGCTTGCGAC
>CAZJCR010000137.1:10479-10690 GCA_964544385.1 uncultured Bacteroidales bacterium | reverse complement strand
AAATTTTTAATTGCACAAATAAAACAACTTATTTATAGCAGGCAAATGCTTAGCCAAAAAATGAGCAAAGAGGTACATATTATGCCAGCACAACTTGCCCATAATAAAATTGACCAAGAGTTTTTACAAACAATTGTTAATTATGTAACCGGGCATATTACCGACACTGAACTTAGTGTTGAATCGTTGGCCGACACGCTTAATTTGTCGC
>CAZJCR010000137.1:0-10469 GCA_964544385.1 uncultured Bacteroidales bacterium | reverse complement strand
ACCGGGCAAACTGCTGTCGATTTTATACGTACCATAAGGCTTAAACAGGCTCTTAAAATTATCGAAACAAGGCAGTTTACTTTGGCCGAGGTGGCTTTTAAAACCGGGTTTTCGTCGCCATCGTACTTTACTCGCAGTTTTAAAGATTATTACGGTAAAGCCCCTTCCGAATTTTTAAAAGATAGTACAAATTAATTATTATCGATAGTTAATTTTTAATTAACATAACACCATAATTTGCTTAAAAATATCTAAAACTGAAAAAACTATCTGTTTTTTTGAAATTAATTTTGCATTATAATAACCATTTTTGCCAAGCTGAAATTTTAAATATACATTATTAAAAAAGTTTGCTATTGTGTTAAAATACACATTAAAATATTATGAACCTACCGTTAACACTTAAAACCCACATAAACATAATTCATTAAAAAATTTTATTATGATAAAAAAAACACTTTTAATATTATTAGCTGTACATTTTATACTTAACGTATATTCACAAAACAATAAGCCCGAATATAAAGTGGCAAACTGGCAAGGTTTTACAAAAGCTGCAATAACATTTACGTTCGACGATAATACCACCGGGCAGTTTGATATTGCAATACCAATGTTTAATAAGTATAATTTTTGTGCAACTTTTTACCCGGTTGTAAACTGGTCGCCAAATTGGCAATTATTTGCAAATGCAGTAAACAATGGGCATGAGATTGGCAGCCATACAATGTCGCACCCTAACTTAGCTACCATTACCGACAGCGCAGCAGTTGCCGAGTTAATTTTATCGTACAAAAACCTTGTTAACAGGTTTAACAAAAGCAGTTATTCGTTTGCTTATCCTTATTGCATACCACCGGTTAATACCGATACCCTTAAAAAATACTATATTGCAGCCCGCCATTGCCAAGGTAATATCGAAAAAACTACCCCTAACGATTTTTACAATATTAGCTCAATAACCTGTGGTACTAAAGGTTCGATTAATACAGTAAACGACTTTATTCAAATTAAAAACCAGGCTGTTAACATGTCGGGGTGGGCTGTGTTATTATTACACGGTATTAACAACGACGGTGGTTACTCTCCAATAGAATCAGATGTTTTACAAGCTACTCTTGAGTATTATAACACTATTCGCGATAGTGTTTGGGTTACTACTTTTATTGACGCTGTTAAATATATTCGTGAGCGCAACTGTTTAAATATTAACGAATTAAGTGTAGTTAACGATACTATTGTTGTAAATATTACCGATACTTTAGATAACAATATCTATAACCTGCCAGTTACAATTAGCCGACAGTTGCCCCAAAACTGGCGATTCGCGGGTGCAATACAAAACAATTTAAAAATTAAAACCCGTGTTACTAAAACTAACAATACTGGTTTTATCGAGTTTGATGCAGTGCCCGATGCCGGTACAGTTAAAATTTATAATATTAAACAGTAATACCTAAGTTAAGTGGTTACAGCGTAGCAAATAAACGCTTTACTTAGGTTAACCCCGATGTAGAGTTTATTGTGTTTCACTAACTATGTGTAGTGAAATACTTACAAAATCTAAATCGATTGAGCGATTAGCTCAATTTGGGTAATAGTATTAAATTTTGTTAAAACAAAGCTAAATACTAAAACATTATTGCATAAAAGCGGTGTTTAGTTAAATTTGCATACTTTTTACTAACTACATTATATTATGACAAACAAAGCACTTCCGTTTATTGCAATTATATTATCGGTTATTTTTTATGCTTGTAACGACGACGATTTTAAAATTAACGGCCAATGGAGCGACCAAACAATTGTTTACGCATTAATAAACCAAAGTGATACAGCCCAGTATTTTCGAATCAATAAAGCTTTTTTAGGCGATACCGATGCATATGAAATGGCAAAACAGGGCGATTCGACTCAATACAACGCGGTACTTAACGTTTCACTAACCGAGTACAAAATTATCGACAATTCGGTTAGCCCTTATATTGAAACTAATTGGGAGGAAACTAATTACAATATTTTGCTTGAGCGGGTATCCGAAATTGAAAAAAGCAAATTTAACTATAAAGGCGACACCGGAACCTTTGGTACACAAAGCAATTATCTTTACAAAACAAAACAACCTTTAAAAAATGGTTGCAAATACAAATTACAAATAATTATTCCAACAAAACCTTACGATACAATAACATCGGAGGCAATTACAATTTACGACCTAAAAGTTGAGTCGCCATTTCCGAACGATGTAATTAAAAGCAAAATAAACATGAGCGAGTATCGCATACCTGCATCAACCGAATGGCGTACAGCGTATTACGGAAAATCGTACCAGGTAGTTTTGCGTTTCCATTATTCCGAAATACTCGGCACCGACACCACAAGCCATTATGTCGACCTTGAGTACCCGCGCAGGGTAGCGTCGGCAGTGCGAATGCCAAACGAGTATCAGGGATCAAAAATGAGCCAAACAGTTGGCGGTAGTATTTTTTACCAGCGTATTGGTAATAAAATACCTGAAAAACAAGGAGTTAAACGCGTAGCTAAAACAATCGACTTTATATATTTAGCAGCCGGGCAAAACTTGAATACATATTTAAATATGTCAGAGTCGGTTTCGGGTTTTGGTCAACAAGCCGATTATTCTAATGTTATTAATGCAATAGGTTTGTTTGATGCCCGTTACACATTTTCGGTTATCGATAAAGAAATTACAGGCCCGTCAATCGATAGCCTTGCCGTAGGTTTTTATACCAAAAAACTAAATTTTGCCGACCAACGCGGACGATGGTACAACTAATATATGTTTAGTTTTGTCAGTTGTATTTTTGCCATGTTGACTTTTTGACATACTTAAATGTCATATTTTTAGTTGTAAGCTTTATTTTATGTCAGTTTTGCAATAAATGTGTTAAAAATGCTATTGGCACAATCATTGAAAAACACATTGAAAATTAGGTAATAATATTTTAAGCATACAATTAAAATGGGTAAAATTATAGGAATCGACTTAGGAACCACGAACTCGTGCGTTTCGGTTATGGAAGGTAACGAACCTGTTGTTATTCCAAACAGCGAGGGAAAACGTACAACACCTTCAATAGTAGCATTTATCGACAACGGTGAACGTAAAGTTGGCGACCCTGCAAAACGCCAGGCAATTACCAACCCACAAAAAACCATATCGTCGATAAAAAGGTTTATGGGTGAAAAATTCGACAACGTGTCGCGCGAAATTGAACGGGTACCATACACCGTAGTTAAAGGCGACAATAACACGCCACGTGTTAAAATTGACGACCGCTTTTATTCGCCACAAGAGATATCGGCAATGGTATTACAAAAAATGAAAAAAACCGCCGAAGATTATCTTGGACAAGAAGTTACCGAAGCAGTTATTACCGTTCCGGCCTATTTTAACGATGCACAACGCCAGGCAACTAAAGAGGCTGGCGAAATAGCAGGGCTTACCGTTAAACGAATTATTAACGAACCTACTGCAGCATCGTTGGCTTATGGCCTCGACAAAAAAGACCGCGATATGAAAATTGCAGTTTTTGACCTTGGCGGTGGTACTTTCGATATATCGATACTCGAACTTGGCGACGGTGTGTACGAAGTTAAATCGACTAACGGCGACACCCAACTTGGCGGCGACGACTTTGACCAGGTTATTATTGACTGGTTGGCCGACGAATTTAAAAACGACGAAGGCCTTGACCTGCGCAAAGACCCAATGGCATTACAACGCCTTAAAGAGGCTGCCGAAAAAGCTAAAATCGAATTATCGAGCTCATCGAGCACCGAAATTAACTTACCATACATTATGCCTGTCGACGGCGTTCCAAAACACCTTGTTAAAACACTGTCGCGCGCTAAATTCGAACAACTTGCCGACCGCCTTATTCGTGCAACAATTGAGCCTTGCCGCAAAGCTTTAAGCGATGCCGGTTTATCGCAATCAGATATTAACGAGGTAATTTTAGTTGGCGGTTCAACACGTATACCTGCTATACAAAAAGTTGTTGAAGACTTTTTTGGCAAAACCCCGTCGAAAGGTGTTAACCCCGACGAAGTTGTAGCAGTTGGTGCCGCAATACAAGGCGGTGTGTTAACTGGCGAGGTTAAAGATGTGTTGTTACTCGATGTTACACCTTTATCGTTAGGTATCGAAACAATGGGCGGTGTTATGACAAAACTAATTGAGTCGAACACAACAATACCAACAAAAAAATCGGAAACATTTACAACTGCTGCCGACAACCAGCCATCGGTTGAGATACACGTTTTGCAAGGCGAGCGCCCAATGGCTCGCGACAACAAAACCATAGGGCGTTTCCACTTAGACGGTATTGCACCGGCACCACGTGGTGTACCACAAATCGAGGTTACTTTCGATATCGATGCCAATGGTATTTTACATGTATCGGCAAAAGACCGTGGTACAGGTAAAGAACAAAAAATACGTATCGAAGCATCGTCGGGTTTGAGCGACGCCGAAATTAACCGTATGCGCGATGAAGCAAAAGCTAATGCCGATGCCGATGCCAAAGCAAAAGAAAAAATCGATAAAATTAACGCTGCCGACAGCCTTATTTTCCAAACCGAAAAAAACCTTAAAGAGTTTGGCGATAAAATACCCGCCGACAAACGTAAAACTATCGAAGAGTCTTTAGCACAGCTTAAAGAGGCGCATAAAGCACAAGATTTATCGGCTATCGATACAGCTACCCAAAAAGTTAACGATGCATTCCATTCAGCATCGCAGGACCTTTACAACGCGCAACAGGCTCAGCAAGGGGCACAACCTAATGCTAACCCTAATGCTAACCCCAATGCAGGCCAACAACAAAGCGGCGCAAAAACCGACGAAGTTACCGATGTCGATTTTGAAGAAGTAAAATAAATACTTAATAAAAACATAGTAAGTTAAAGCCTCCCGTTGGGGGGCTTTTTCTATTATAGCATGTACATTTGGTTAATTGTAGTATTTAATGTTATTTCGTAAAACAAAATGCGAGTTAATTGATTTGTTGTTAATACATTGTATATCAATATTATATTATGCGTAAAAAAATATTATTTAAACTGCTGTTTACCGCGTTAATAATTACATTAATGCATATACCTGTTTTATGCCAAAATATTGGCCAAACCGGCGACAGCCTTTATAACTATACCGATATTAACGGTAACAAACAAGGCCGGTGGGAGGCAAAACACAGTAACGGCAACATTAAATACAAAGGTTTTTTTGTTGATAACAGGCCGGTAGGGCAATTTTATCGATACGATATTCGCGGAAACCTTTATGCAAAACTAAATTATTTGCAAAACTGCGATACAATTATAGCCGAGTTTTATCACGCAAGTGGTAGCAAAGCTGTTACCGGTACTTATAACAACAAAAATAAAGAAGGTATTTGGAAATACTACAGCGACCAAGGTAAACTGTTTTTACAAGAGTCATATAAACAAAACAATAAACATGGTACATTTTTACAATATACTGCCGATGGTATTGTTATTGAAGAGGTGAACTGGCAAATGGGAGTAAAACACGGTAATTGGAAAAAATTTTATGTCGAAGGCCCAAAAATGTGGGAGTCGACTTACGTGAACGGAAAGCTCGAAGGCGAGGCAAAATCGTACTTTAAGAACGGAGTATTACAAAAACAAGGTAATTTTAAAAACGATTTAATGGACGGCGACTGGCTTAAATTTTCGCAAAACGGTAAGCTCGAAAAAGTTTATCATTATAAAAATGGTGTTTGCCCCGGGTTAGAAAAAGAGAACGAACTAATGCTTGAACAAATGGAGCAAAACAAAGGGCAAATTGAAGACCCGGCCGAACATGCAAACGACCCCGAGTGGTTTATGCGCAAATAAATTACAAAACTTAGCACTTTACATAATGGGTAACAAAAAAGTACTCATGGCAATGAGCGGCGGTATTGACAGTACTGTTGCCGCTATGTTGCTTATTGAACAAGGATACCAACTCGAAGGGGTTACTTTTAGGCCTTACGACACAATTTCGACAGCATGTATGGAAAAACAAACTGGTTGTTGTAGTGTCGATGCTATTTTTGAGGCCAAACAAATTGCCAATAAATTTGGGTTTAACCACCATGTGCTTGATACACGCGAGCTGTTTAAACAAACTGTAATAAATAATTTTATTGCCGAGTACCTTGCCGGGCGCACACCAAACCCTTGTGTTATGTGCAATACTGTTATTAAATGGGGCGAACTTATTAACAAAGCCGATGAACTTGGGTGCAATTACATAGCTACCGGCCATTATGCACAAATTGTTAATGTTAATAACCGTTATGCCCTAAAAAAAGGCATCGATAAAACTAAGGACCAGTCGTACTTTTTATGGACACTTACCCAGGATAATTTAAAACGTACATTGTTCCCTTTAGGTAACCTTACTAAACAACAAGTGCGCGACATTGCTTTTGAAAAAGGGTTTGTAAAATTATCGCAAAAGCGCGAGTCGCAAGAGATTTGTTTTATACCCGATAACGATTACCGTAAATTTTTGGCACAAAATGTACCAGGCTTTGAGCAAAACTATAAACCTGGGTATTTTGTCGATACATTAGGCAAAAAACTTGGAATGCACAAAGGATACCCTAATTATACAATTGGACAACGCAAAGGGCTCGATATTGCTGTTGGCCACCCTTTGTACGTTGTTAAAATTGACCCCCAAACAAACACTATTGTGCTTGGTAACCGTGATGAACTTAGTAGCAAAGTATTTTATGCCGACAACCTTAACATTATGGCAACTAACAATATTGAGCCCGGCACCGAGCTGCTTACAAAAATACGATACCGTAACGCGGGCGGTTTGGCGCGTATTTGGCCACAAAACAATTTGCTAAAAGTTGAATATTATAATAATGTTGATGCAATAACCCCCGGGCAATCGGTAGTATTTTATAATAACGATATTGTTTACGGAGGCGGAATTATTAAACATGTTGGTAACTTTTACATAAGTTGAGCGGTTAAAGTAAAGCAAACAATATCTTTACATAGGTAACCTCGATTTAGAATTTGTTATGTTTAACTATACTTGTTTAGTAAAACTCTTACAAAATTTATATTGATTGAACAATTTGCTCAATTTGGGTTATAATTTTTAATTGGTATATGAAAGTTAAAATATACGTACTTGTCGATAATTGTGCATCGGGTTTATGCCGGGCCGAGCACGGTTTGTCGTATATTGTTGAGTACGATAATACTGTTTTGTTCGATGCCGGGCAAAGTAATTTATTTATTGATAACGCTATAATTTTGAATGCCCCGTTACAAAAAGTAAGTTATGCTGTTTTAAGCCACGGCCATTACGACCATGGTAACGGGCTAATACATTTTGGCGGCGTTAGCTTAGTTTGCCACCCGGGTGCTTTTGTACAACGGTTTTCGGGTAAACAGCGCAAACCAATTGGGCTTAACATTACTAAAGGGCAGTTAGCCAAAAAGTACAATATAATTGAAACCAACCAGCCATTTGCATTAAGCCAAAACATGTTTTATTTGGGTCAAATACCCCGCAAAATTGGGTTCGAGAACACCGAAAAAGGTTTTTATTTGGCCGACGGTTCACCCGATATTGTACCCGACGATACAGCTATTGCAATTACAACCCCAAAAGGGTTGTTTATTGTTTCGGGGTGTGCCCACTCGGGTATTTGCAATATAATAGCTCATGCACAGGCTGTTACCGGGGTAAAAAAAGTATGGGGCATTATTGGCGGGTTTCATCTGCAAATGGCCAACAGTAAAACTATAAAAACACTTAATTTTATCGATAAGCTAAACCCGGCTATTGTTATGCCTGCACATTGTACTCAGTTGCCCGCTTTATTGTTATTATACAACAGGTTTAAAGGCGAGCAGGTAAAAGCCGGTACGCTTTACACTTTTGATACCGTTTAATAACCCTGAATAAGTTTTAAATTAATAAAGCACAATACCTAAAAGGCTTAAGGCTTTAATAATTTTTTTTGTGATTAAATACAAGCGTTTGTTCGCATAGCTCCAACCGTTCAACTTAGGTTATAATGTGTAATAAAACAAAAAAGCACCGGTTTACACCGATGCTTTAATAATGCTTTGTTAATTTTAAATATAATTACGTTTAATTATTAAACCTTTTTCCTCGAGTTGTTTTGTTACACGGCTTAATAAATCAACTTTATCTTTTAGCGGCAAAAAAGCCGATTTAAACCCGTTAATAATCAAATATTTAAGTTCGTCGCCGGTAAAGTGGAATTTTTCGATGGCAAGCATGTACTCGTCGGTAAGGGTTGTGTTTGATATTAGCCTGTTGTCGGTGTTAAGGGTAACGCGAATACCTAAATCGAAATAAAACTTAATAGGGTGGTCGTCGAACGAGTGTACAGCTTTTGTTTGCACGTTCGATGTTATACACATTTCGAGCGGTATGCGGTGGTCGTTAACGTAGTTTAGCAGGTCGCCATCTTCGCGTAAGCGTGTACCGTGTCCAATGCGGTTAGCACTAATGTAGTGAATAGCCTGGTGTATCGATTCGGGGCCGTATCCCTCGCCGGCGTGAACCGTTGTATTTATGTTGTTGTTAACAATAAGGTAAAACGAATCTTTATGGTCTTTAGCCGGGAAACCGTCTTCGGCACCGGCAAGGTCGAACCCAATAACGCCGCGGTTTTTGTAAGCAACAGCCAGTTCGGCCAAAGTTAACGACAGTTCGGGAGTTGTGTGGCGCAAACCGCAAATAATTATGCCTATTATAATGTTAAAATCGCGTTCGGCCTTTTTTTTGCCTTCTAAAACAGCATCGATAACCTGTGTAAGTTTAAGGCCTTTGTTAGTATGTAAAATTGGCGAAAACCTAATCTCGAGATACCAAATGTTTTCGGCGGCGCAGTCTTGTGCAAGTTCATAAGTAGCGCGTATAAGCGATTCTTTTGTTTGTAGTACCGAGCAAGTAACATCGAACGGGCGTAAATACTCTTCAAGGCTTTTGCAGTCCATGCCAACAGCAAGATATTTTGTAAGGTCTTTAACGTTGTCTTTGGGTAGTTTAACGTTTTGTTCTTTTGCCAGTTCAATAATAGTTTCAACGCGCATCGAACCATCTAAATGGCAGTGCAGGTCGGCTTTGGGCAAGCCGTGTATAAATTCGCGTGTTAGTTCAATCATAGTAGTAGTATTTAATTGTTTATTTTTGATATGCTAAATTTAGCAAATATACGTGTTGGTGCTAAATACAAACTACTTTGTTATATGTTTTTTAACCTTGAATTATAAAAATAGCCGGTCGTTTGTTAAGCTCTATTGTTTGTTTTTTCCAGTCGTTAGCAGTTAGTGTTTTAATTTGTTCGGTATTTAAACTAACATCGGCAGCTATCGAAAGTAAGGTGTTAGGTGCCAGTGTTTTTAAAAAATCGTTAAAAAGGTTTTGGTTACGGTAAGGTGTTTCAATAAACATTTGCGACTGGTGCTCGGTTTGCGAGCGGCGTTCAAAAAGTTTAATAGCCCGCGAGCGGTCGTCGGGTTTAACCGGCAGGTAACCGTTAAATGCAAAACTTTGTCCATTTAACCCGGCAGCCATAATTGATAAAAGTATTGACGACGGCCCAACAAGTGGCACAACGGTAATGTTATTTTTATGGGCAAGGGCAACCACGTCGGCACCGGGGTCGGCAACACCGGGTACCCCGGCCTCCGACATTATACCGGCATTGTTGCCGTTAAAAACCGGAATTAAATAGCTGTTAATATCGGCGGGTTTTGTGTGCTGGTTAAGTTCGTAAAAAGTACAATTATCGATAGGGAACGATGTGTCGAGTTTACGCAGGTAACGCCTTGTTGTACGTATGTTTTCGACAATAAAAAACCTTAGTTCGGTTATAATATTTTGTACCTGTATTGGTAAAACATAGTTTATATCACATTCGCCAAGTGTGTTTGGAAGCAGGTATAGTTTGCCTTTTTGCATGTTATTTTTTTTGCAAATATATGTTTTACTAATGTATTGGGCTAAAAATATGGTAAACTTTACGATATTAAAATTATCAGGTAATTAAAAATGGGCTATATTAGCCAAACACAAAATTTGTAATTTTGAAAATCACGTTTTTAGGTACCGGCTCGTCGCATGGTATACCTGTAATTGGTTGTAAATGCGGGGTTTGTAATAGTACCGATACGCGTAACAGGCGGTTGCGCAGTTCAATAATGGTACAAACAGGGCTTACGCATTTTGTTATCGATGTTGGCCCCGATTTTAGGCAGCAAATGTTAATGGCCAACGTATCGCGCCTCGACGCTGTTTTACTTACCCACGAGCATAAAGATCACACCGCGGGTATCGACGATTTGCGCGCTTTTAATTATTTAATGAAAAAGCCAATACCCATTTTAGCCGAACAGCGTGTGCTTAGTTCAATAAAGCAGGAGTACCA
>CAZJCR010000136.1:0-10696 GCA_964544385.1 uncultured Bacteroidales bacterium | reverse complement strand
AAAGAATACCGCGATGCGCTGTATTACTGGCAAAAAATGCTTGAAATGAACGAAGAGACCGTTGATATATTGAACAACATAAAAGCCCGTTACGAGGAACACCACAACGTGAACTACACCCCCGATGCTATTGAGGCCTGCGTTAAATTAACAAATCGTTACATATCGGACAGGCACTTGCCCGATAAAGCAATTGACGCACTCGATGAGTCGGGTTCGAGGGTACACATATCGAATATTAAAGTACCAAAACGTATTGAAGAGATAGAAAAAGAAATTGAAACAGTACGTGAAAATAAGATACAAGCAGTTAAAAGTCAAAACTTTGAATCGGCAGCATCGTTCCGCGACAGCGAGAAGAAGCTTTTAGAACAACTTGAAAACGAGAAAAACAAATGGGAAAGCGATTTGATAAAAAACCGCGAAACAGTGTCGGCCGATAATGTAGCCGAGGTTGTTGCCATGATGACAGGCGTTCCGGTACAACGCATAGCCCAAACCGAGGGCAATAAACTGTTAAACATGGCTCAAGATATGAAAGCCGATATAATTGGGCAAGACGAAGCAATAGAGAAAATTGTTAAATCGATACAACGTAACCGTGCCGGATTAAAAGACCCCAATAAACCCATTGGCACATTTATATTTTTAGGACCAACAGGTGTTGGAAAAACACAACTGGCAAAAGTATTAGCCCAATATTTGTTCGATAATAAAGATGCACTTATACGAATTGACATGAGCGAATACATGGAGAAATTCTCGGTATCGCGGCTTGTTGGGGCGCCTCCCGGATACGTTGGTTACGAAGAGGGCGGCCAGCTTACCGAAAAAGTAAGGCGCAAACCATATTCGGTAGTTTTGCTCGACGAAATTGAAAAAGCCCACCCCGATGTTTTTCATATTTTATTACAAGTGCTCGACGAGGGTCGCCTTACCGACAGTTTAGGCCGTCGTATCGACTTTAGGAACACAATATTAATTATGACATCGAACATTGGCACCCGCCAGCTTAAAGACTTTGGTACTGGTGTTGGTTTTAGTACCAATTCGAAACAAGAGGCATCGAACGAAATGGCAAAAGGCGTTATACAAAAAGCACTAAAAAACGCCTTTGCACCCGAGTTTTTAAACCGTATCGACGATGTTATTATGTTTAACCAGCTTACTAAAGAACATATTCACCAAATTATTGATATTGAACTTAAAGGCCTTTACGACCGTGTTAAACAGCTTGGATATACCTTACGCATAACACCAAAAGCAAAAGATTATATAGCCGAAAAAGGTTACGATGTGCAATATGGTGCACGTCCGCTTAAAAGGGCTATACAAAAATACCTTGAAGACGAAATGGCCGAAGTTATACTTAAAGCCGAAATTGTTGAAGGTGATACTATTACCGTTAATTTTGACAAAAAAACTGAACAAATAAAAATTAAAATTGACCTGCCTAAAAGTGCCGAAGAGAATTAATTTATTTACGTTATAACAATTTATTGCATTACCCAAATAGTTTAAAACTAACTATTTGGGTATTTTTTTGTGCAAAAAATATGGTTTTTTGATAAAAGTAGATTTTGATATTGTTATACTAACACAATATTTAACTTTAAATATTTCAAACTATTAACTATTTTCGCACCAAATAAAAAACTAATAAAAATGGGCACATTTAATTATAAAGTAGCAGTTTTAGGTTGTGGAAATTTAGGATTTAGCATAACACAAGGTTTATTGCGTAACATAAATGCCAGTCAAATAGTTGTTACCCGCCGTAATATTGACCTGCTAAAACCACTTGAACAAAAAGGGGTAAAAGTTACAACCGACAATATAGTTGCAGTAAACGAGAGTAAAGTTATATTATTGGCTCTAAAACCTTTTAAAATACCCGAAGTACTTGAACAAATAAAACCATACTTAACAAATGAGCACATATTAGTGTCGTTGGCAACAGGTGTGCCGTTAAAAACCCTTAAAGAAAAAACAGGCAACTTTACTAATATTTACAGAGCAATGCCAAACGTTGCGGCATCGGTATCGCAGTCGGCAACATGTATTTGTAGCGATAAAACCCCGGCAGCAACCCTTGAAATTGTAAAACAGGTTTTTGACAGTGTTGGTACAACACTTGTAATAAACGAAGAACTAATGGAGTCGGCTACGGTTTTAGGGGCATGCGGTACAGCCTTTGTGTTGCGTTTTATTAGAGCTATGGTACAAGCCGGAATACAAATAGGATTTAGCTCGCAAATGGCTACCCAAATTGCCAACCAAACAGTAAAAGGAGCTGCCGAAATTTTATTAGAAAGCGGTAACCACCCCGAAGCCGAAATTGATAAAGTTACTACACCCAAAGGTATTACAATTACTGGCCTTAACGAGATGGAACACCAAGGATTTAGTGCAGCACTTATTAGGGGAATGTTAACAGCTTATCAAAAAATTGAAGACAACAAAAAATAATTTACCAAAATATTTTATTGTTACCCATATTAAGCGATTTGCTCAATAGATTTAGGTTTTGTAAGTATTATACCTAAGTAAAGCGTTTGTTAGCTTAGCTCCAAGCGCTCAACTTTGGTATTAGATATTTAATATTATATAAGCACAATTATAAATAATTTGCCGAGCTAATATAATACTATCAAAAAAAAAACGAATTAACATATTTAGTTAAATAGAGTTGATATATTTTATTGTAAAAATAGCAACCATAAAACAATAAAACTGTTATATTTAAATAATATTAACAAACTATAGCAGTGGGCAAAAAAGTTTTTCAACTTATATTTATAATATTTGTAATTGTAGCATTTGCATTTACATTTAACTCGTACATAAAGCAACATGCATCGGACCCCGAAAAGTTTAAAGACCTTATAACCGAATACCCCGGTGGTTATGTTTACCGGACAGAACCAATACAAATAGTTTTTTCGACACCATTTTCGAAACACGATTACCAATATAACGAGATACTCGAAAACGATTTATTAACATTTAGCCCCGAAATAAAAGGACATTCATACTGGGTTGATAATAAAACCATAGAGTTTCAACCACTTGAGCCCCTGCCCTATAATACATTGTTTACAGGCAATTTAAACCTTAGCGAAATTTTTATCGACGAAAACCCGTTTTGGAATTTTAGGTTTAAGTTCAAAACCCTGCCAATTGATATACAATTTACCGATATTGAACAAAAATATTTTGGTACTACAAATCAATATATAAACATAACCGGCAATATATCGTTCTCAGATTTTATTGAACTAACCGATGTTGAAAAAAACCTAAGTGCCTTTTTAAAAAACATCGATAAAAAAATTTTGATAAAATATGGTTCAAACAATAAAACATTCAGGTTTATTATCGATAGTATTGAACGCCCCGGCACCCCCGGTAACATTACATTAAAATACAACATTACCAACCATGGCTTTAGCTTATCGGACAGTTTAGTTATAAATTTACACAACACAAACCAGTTTAATTATGCTTGGCGAACATTAAACTATAAACCCCAAAAAAACATTGTTTTTGGTTTTACCGATGCCATTGACCCACTCCAACAATTAGGTGCGTGCATAAGTATTTTTCCGGCCGATACCTTTAATTTTTACATTAATAATAACGAATTAATAATAAAACCAGTTAACAATATTGATGGCGAATACACAATAACCATAAACAAAAACCTGCGGTCGACAAATGGTAAAAACCTGCAAAACCAAATAAGCCAGGTTGTTGATTTTAGTAACCTTGAACCTAAACTTAAAAATTTTTACCACAGCCCAATAGTTATAATACCCGACAGTAAACCAGTTTTTGAGTTTAGTGCAATTAACCTAAAATCGGTTAACGTTAAAGTTTACGAAATTGCCGAAAACAACGTGATGCAATATTTACAATTTGACAACTTAAACAGTTTTAACAATTTGCAAAAAGTTGGAAAATGTATTTTTACAAAAACAGTGAGCATTGACAATTTACCAAATTTTGATGCCGATAAATGGCGAAAATACAATTTAACACTGTCGGAAATAAAAGCCAACAAAAACGGCTTTTATCATGTTGCAATAGGTTTCGACAAAAACAATAGCACCATAAAAAATTGTAACGGGCAAACCTACGACAACCGTTGGCAAATGTTCGATAACAATTACTACTCAATGCAAAACGATACCTTGATGCCATGCAACGACAGCTTTTACGGGTATCGAAAAGCAATAAAAACAGGCCTTACTTTTTCGAACATTAACATAACAGCAAAACTATCGAACACCGACACACTTTATGTTTTTGTATCGAATTTAGCCAACAACAAACCCTTAAATAAATGCAATATTGAGTTTTACGACTATCAGAAACAAAAAACCGGCTCAACAAAAACCAACGAAAAAGGCTTTGCATATTTTCCGCAAGCATCAAAAATTGGTTTTATTAAAGCATGGCAATCAACCGATTATAACTATCTAAAAATTAATAACCACAATAACAACAAAGTAAAAAACAATTATATTAATGCATACCTGTTTACACCAGTTACCAATTACTTTTTATCAGATACTGTTAATGCTGTTTTTATAGCTGCCGACAAAATTACTACGCCATACATTACCTTATCGATAACCGATATTAATAATCAGGTTATAGCAAAACAGGTTAAACCAAATAACAATACAAGCCATTACACATTTAAAATACCTTTAGGCAATAAAGCATCAAAAGGCAAAGCAAAAATTATTGTTGATGCCGGTACACAAACATATACTACTAACATAAACATAATACCAAATTACCAACAACCAGTTAAATTTTATATATCGGTAATAAAACCAACAAAAAACCAACAAACAAACCTTATAAAAATTGACGCAACAAGAAACAATAACCTGGTAATTAAAAACTTACCTGTAAAAGTTGAGATGGCGCTAAAAAACAAAGAAACAACGCATAACAATTTTGAAAACCTTAAGTTTGGAAATTTGCCCAATACCCCATTAACATATAACCAAGTGTTGAACTTTGACAATAACGGCAAAATAACAATTTGGCCCTTTAAAAACTATAGTTTTTACAAATCGGAACTTTATATAAACCTTTTAATTACCGATATCGATGGTTCGCATTACAAATACGACACATTGTTAGTTATTAATGGCATACCACCATACATAGGAATAAATAGCGAGTCGGGTTCACTTAATATTGTATCGATAAACGATGAAAACATATATACAAAAGGCAAACAAGATATTATTGTAAACTTTTTGTCGGGCAATACATTGCTCGACAAAAAAAAGGTAACATTACATAACGGGTTAAAAACAATAAAAATACCGTCGCAAATAGTTGCTATAAAACCACTTAAAATACAGGTTTACAACAGGCAAGGCCAGTATAAAAGCACATTAAACATTAATAATGTACCACAAACAGTAACCACAATAAAACACGCAAAACCAATTACAATTATTGAGAAAAACAACCTGTGGGCACACAAAAAACAATACAATATTAACGATACATTAAAACTATTTATCGAAAGTTTAAATAACTGTTACGCGTGGCTTATAATTGAAAATACTTGCAATATAATTGATTATAAATTAGTTGAAATAAATAAAGGAACAAACCAGTACAACTATATAGTAACACAAAACATGTGGCCACAAATAAAAATATCGGTAATAAACACTAATGCAATAAATACTAAACACCAGCTAAACAACAATATTTTAGTAAACATATCGAATAACAATAACCAATTATTGCCGCGCCTGCTAATGCCAGGCAACTGGGAGGCCGGCAAAACTGTTGAGTTTAGTGTTTTTGAACAAAACCAAAACCAAATGTACTATTCGGTTATTGTTTTTACCCCTAACAAACAAATTAATATAATTAATCCATTACAATACTTTGAGAGCATTACCATGCCAAACATGCCAGTTTGGGGAAATGCGATATCAACAAATTACGATACCATAAATAAAAATAGTTTAAACAATGCGCTACCCATAAACAATACAACAGCCGGTTACGATAACTTTAAATACATTGACGGCCCATTTAAGCTAAATGCCGGCCAAATAAACACTCACACTATAAAAGTGCCCGAAATTATTGGCGACGGTCAATTAGTTATTTTAGCATCGAATATTGAAAACAAACAATTTGGTACAGTGTGGCTGCCAATTTTTGTAAACAGTAAACTGCTTGTACAAGTAGATGCACAAAAACAAGTTGCCCCGTCGGACGAGATTGAAATTAACATAAACATATTTGCCGATAATGATGATGATAAATTTGTAAACATTGACATTTCGAACCCAAATAACTTGTCGGTTAATGGGCCAACCAATATTACACAACCACTTGTAAACAACAAAATTACTGTACCAGTTATAGTTAAGTTTAAACCTTTACAAGGTAAAGCCGGGTTTAAACTAACTGTAAACCACCACAATAATACCCAAACACAATTAATAAGTTTTGATATAAACAACAAAATACCTTTAAAATATAAACAAATACTGCACAAAACAGCTCCAAACGAAAACTGGCACACCGGTTTTAAACCCGTTGGCATACGAGGCACTAATTACGCAACAATAACCTTAGGCAAGTTACCAAACCAATACCCATACTATTACAATAATATTGATAACAGTTGGCCGTTAAACTGCGAGCAAACTGTATCAAAAGTTTATCATCTGCTTTTTATCGACAAAGCTTTTGAAATACCCGACAACCAAAAATACAACATCGAAAATGAGATTAACCAAACAATTATTGTACTTAAAAATTTTCAAACAAAAACGGGTGCATTTTCACTAATAGCCGGTACAAACATAAATAACAACTGGTTAACAACTTATGTAGGCCATTTTTTAGTTTTGGCACAAAAACAAGGTTACAAAATACCCCCCGGGTTATATAACAACTGGTTACTTTATCAAAAAAGACAGGCGCATACTGCAATTATTAATAGCCCCGGGCTAATTACAAACCATGCATATTTACACTACACATTAGCATTAGCCAATGCCCCCGACCTTGAACTTATACAAAAACTTTTACAAAATAATAATATACCCGATTTAGCAAAAATGTACTGCGTACTTGCATACTTGCAAGCCGGAAAAACCAAACTTGCCAAACAACTGTTTACTACTTTTGGCAATATTAATACCCTGTTACAAAACAATAACAATAACAACATTTTACTTTGCACCATAGCTACATTTTATTATAAAACAAACCAACAAAGCAAACTAAACAACATATTAAAAGTAATATCGGGCTATAAATACTCCGACAACGGCATACCAACATATACCGATGCTTGTACAATATCAACCATTTACAATTGCAGCCAGCAAACAAACAATGTAAAAAAAGTAACTTACCGCATAAATAAAGGTAAAGAGAACATAATTAACAGTAACTCGGCTATGCTTATTACAAACTGGCCTGTAAATTTTACTTTGCCAACTTCGGTTGATATTAAAAACATGTCGGACGATACTTTGTACAGCATTATTACTTATTACGGCTTACCCCACACCGACTATTTTGTACCAAATAAATGGGATGGTTTATTAGTTGATTTACAGTTTTTCGACTATAACAATAAACCTATTTCGCCTCAAAATATACCCGTTGGCAACTCGTTTTATGCCGTTGTTAAATATACATCGAACACAAACCAAACAATACCACATGTACAGGGGCGGGTAATTATGCCATCGTGCTGGCAACTAAAAGCATTTAGCGAAACAAGTAATAATATACTTACAGCCGTTACACAAAACTATCACTCGTACGATTTTTCAATTGCCCCTTATGAAACAAAAAGTATAGTTTATTATATTGATGCAAAAACAAAAGGCAATTGCCTAATGCCACCTATTGTAATTAAAGGACAGTTACAACAACAATTTACAATAACAACAAAACCTTTTTGGGTAAACACTTTATAAACAAATTACAAAAAAAAACACAAAAACAGTTTTTTTAATGCTTCCTAAAATCCGCAAGTATATTTTTATAACCACAGAGAGCACAGAGTTCACAGAGAAAAACATTACTGTTATAAATGAGTCAAACCCAAATTGAGCTAATGGCTCAATCGATTTAGACCCAAATTATACCTTAGTAAAGCGTTTGTTCGCATAGCTCCAACCGTTCAACTTAGGTAATAATTTAACCTTAACGGTGAATAGTATTTATTAATACACTAACCGTTAAGCCACATAAACAAAAATTTGTTAACCGCATATACACTTTATTAAACCTAAGTAAAGTAATTAATGGCTTTGCTTAAACCGCTCAACAAAGGTAAAAGCATCATAAAACAATAGTATTTTAACATTAATTTAATATAATACCAATTAGTAAAAATTAATTTTAAGGCAAAAAAAAATGTTCAAAAAAATTACCATTAAACAAATTTTAGCAGCCAGTGCTGCTTTTATTACTTTGCTTTTGTTAACAATTGGAATTATAACAAACCACGTTATAAACGATACTTTTAAGCAAATACAACATGTAACTTTAATAAATGATATTCAAAATAAAGCACTTAACATACGAAAAGCCGAAAAAGAGTTTATGGTTTTCGAAGTTTACAACACCAGTTTCCACCAAACAAAGCAAAGCAAATACATTGACCAAATTAAAGCCGACCTGCTACAAATTGACCATAATTTAGAGCTATTAAACCAGTCGAAAACAATATCGAAACTTAACCTAAACTTTAAAATACAACAAACAGGCAACATGTTTGCATTGTACAATACACTGCTCGATACCCTTGTTGGAGCCTATATTGAAAAAGGTTTTAAAGACTACGGGCTCGAGGGTATGATGCGCGAAAAAATTCACGCTGTTGAAACGGCTATTAACAAACTTAACAAGCCCGATTACCAAATATTAATGCTAACATTACGCCGCCACGAAAAAGATTATCTTTTACGAAAAGATTTGCAATACAGACAAAAATTCAATGCCGTTTGCACCCAGTTTTTTGATATGCTTGAACTATCGCCCGACGATTATAATAACCTTGCAGAGCCATTGGCAAATTACCGCGATATATTTTATAAAGTTATCGATACCGAAACAAAAATTGGGTATTTAGGCGAGTCGGGATACATTTACCAAATTAACAAAACCAACTCCGGTATCGAGGGGCAACTAACCGAACTGTCGGGTACAATTAATAATAACACGCAAAAAAATATCGATAAACTTATAATAAACCTGTTCATGCTAATATTCATGTTGTCGGCAATAATTGTAACTATACTATTATACACGTCGACACATGTTGTAAGGTCAATAAGCACGCTGCGCCACTACATTACACGCCTTGGCGATGGCGAACTGCCCGACCAGATACCAATTTACAACAACGACGAAATTGCGCACATGAAAGAATCGATAAACAACCTTACCATTAACCTTAAAAATACACGCGACTTTGCCGAGGCTGTAGGTAACGGTAATTTCGAAAAAGAGGTTAACGTGTTTAATAACCACGGCCAGTTAGGTAGCGCGTTGGTTGACATGCGCAAAAAATTGCTGCAAATTGCAAACGAGCGCGAAAAACAAATTGCCGACTCGGAAAACCGTATATGGAAAAACCAAAGCTTTAATACAATACACTCGATACTTACTGCAAATTACTCCGATAACAACAAACATTATTACAACATTATTACAAAATTAGTTAATATTATTGATGCCAACCAGGGAACACTTTTTATAACGCAATATATTAATAACCAAACAGTTTTAGTGCAAAAAGGCACTTATGCATTTGACCGTGCGCGCTTGCAAAACAATACAGTATTAATTGGCGAGGGATTAATTGGCGAGGTTGCTTTCGAAAAAGCTACAAAGTACTTTACTCATATACCTCAAAACTATATTAAAATAACCTCGGGGCTTGGCAATGCAACACCAACAAACCTTGTTATTGTACCTTGCATTTACGATAATGAACTTTTAGGCATTTTTGAAATTGCATCGTTTAAAAACATCGAAAACTACCAAATTGAATTTTTAGAACAAGCTGCTATTGACATTGCAGCTTTTTTACAAAAAATTAAAACCGAACAAACAACAAACGAACTGCTACGTAAAACGCAGGTACAAGCAACCGAACTGGTCGAAAAAGAAGAAGAAATGCGGCAAAACCTTGAAGAACTTAAAGCTACTCAGGAAATTATGAAAATACGCGAAGAAGAACTACTTGAAAAAATTAAACAATTAGAAGATGATAAGCACTATAAAAACAAAATAATTGAAACTGTTGTAAATAACTAACCTGTTATTACCTAAGTTAAGCAGTTGTTCACTGCGTTACAACTGCTTAACTTAGGGTTAACCACGATGTAGAACTTGTGGCCTTTCATAAATGTAGTGCAGCAAAAGGCTTACAAAGTTTTTATCGTGAGCGGGAATCGCTCATTTTGATTATATAACCAAAACCATTGCCCCACCCTGCATTACCCTGCACAAGTTAATACATGCCACAAAACAGTTTACATAATTTAAATAACTTAAAAAAATATTTTTTATAACAAAATATATTATTCTGTTATAAAATTATTTGTACATTAGCTTAACAAATTAAATAACCGAAACTAAATTTATTAAAACACGCAACTAATTATTTTTA
>CAZJCR010000135.1:0-10725 GCA_964544385.1 uncultured Bacteroidales bacterium | reverse complement strand
GTTTTAGCATGTTGGCAGCATCGAGCGAACCGGTTGCACCTCCGGCTCCAACAATTGTATGTATCTCGTCAATAAATAATATTATATTATTATTTTTTTGCAGTTCGTTTAAAATTGCTTTCATGCGTTCTTCAAACTGCCCGCGATATTTTGTACCTGCAACTATCGATGCTAAATCAAGTGCTATTACCCTTTTGCCAAAAAGTATACGCGATACTTTTTTTTGTACAATACGCAAAGCCATACCCTCGGCAATGGCCGATTTACCAACACCGGGTTCACCTATAAGTACCGGGTTGTTTTTTTTACGACGGCTTAATATCTGCGCCAAACGTTCTATCTCGGTTTCGCGGCCAACTATGGGGTCAAGCCTGTTTTCTTCGGCAGCTTTTGTAAGGTCAACACCAAAATTGTCAAGTACCGGGGTGTCCGAGCTCCCTTTGGGCGAGCCTGGTTGTGGCGAACCCGACTGTTCATGCCGGCCTCCAAAATCATCATCATCGTCATCATAATTATGGTCGGCCATACTCCTGGTTTGTTCTTTTTGCATCATATCTTTAATTATAGTATAATTTACATTGAATTTATTTAACAACTGTGTTGTATATATGTTTTCGTCGTGTAATATGGCAAGTAACAAATGCTCGGCAAATATTTGTTTATGTTTTAAGCTACGTGCTTCAAGATAAACAATTTTTAGCACGTTCTCGGTTGTTTTTAAAAGTGGTATCTTTTCGGTTTCGTTTATGCTTGTGCTGTTTTTGCCCTTTAGTTTTTTATCAATTGTATTTTTTATTTCAATTAACGATACGCCTTGTTCGTCGAGCATGCTAACGGCTAAATTCTCACCCTCGCGTAACAAACCTAAAAATAAATGATCGGGGGTTATTGTTTTGTTATTTAGCCTTATTGCCTCCTCGCGGCTGTAGCCTATTATCTCGCGCATTTGTTCTGAATATTTCGAATCCATATTTTTGTTTGTTTGTATTAGGCAAAACTAAAAAAATATTTTGTATCGGTTATTTATATTACATATAAGTTTATCACATTTGTTTTAATAATTACATAAATAAAACTTATATTATTAATATTCATTTGTACAAAACAATGTATTTTTTTTGTTAGTAATTGCTCAAATTAAATTAACCAAATTTGCAAATTCAATTATAAACAAAATCCTGTTGATAATTTACTTGAAATACATAAGTATTATAATAAATTTGCCACTCTAAAAACTGTACCTTTAGGGGTTTAAAAAAATAACACGAATTTTAATTAAAATTTTGTATAAATGGCTGATGGAGAAAAAATTATAAAGATAAACATTGAGGAGGAAATGAAATCTTCGTACATCGATTATTCTATGTCGGTGATTGTTGCCCGAGCATTGCCCGATGTACGCGACGGTATGAAACCCGTGCACCGCAGGGTATTGTTTGGCATGTCCGAATTAGGTGTTTTTTCTAACAGATCTTATAAAAAATCAGCAAGGATAGTTGGGGAAGTTCTTGGTAAGTACCACCCACATGGCGACTCATCGGTTTATTATGCAATGGTACGTATGGCTCAGGAATGGTCGTTACGTTACCCCTTAGTTGACGGACAAGGAAACTTTGGCTCGGTTGATGGCGATAGCCCTGCTGCTATGCGTTATACCGAGGCAAGGTTAAAAAAAATATCGGAAGAGATACTGGCCGACCTTGAAAAAGAAACCGTCGACATGCAATTAAACTTCGACGATACGCTCGAAGAACCTACGGTTATGCCAACGCGTATACCAAACCTTTTAGTAAATGGGGCATCGGGTATTGCTGTTGGTATGGCTACAAACATGCCTCCACATAACCTTACCGAAATTGTTAATGCCCTTTGCGCTTATATCGATAATAACGATATTACCATTGATGAACTAACTCAGTTTGTTAAAGGCCCCGATTTTCCAACTGGTGGTATTATTTATGGTTATCAAGGAATAAAAGAGGCTTTTGAAACCGGTCGCGGTCGTATTGTTATTCGCGGTAAAGCCGAAATTGAAACCGCCGATTCGGGCAAAACCCGCATAATTGTTACCGAAATACCTTATATTGTTAACAAAGCCGAGATGATTATTAAAACCGCCGAGCTTGTTAACGATAAAAAAATTGAAGGAATTAGCAATGTTAACGACGAGTCGGACCGTACAGGTATGCGCGTTGTTTACGACCTTAAAAAAGATGCAATTCCACATGTAGTTCTTAATAAACTTTACAAATACACCCCACTACAAACATCGTTTAACGTAAATAACATTGCACTTGTTAAAGGACGGCCATACATGCTTAACCTTAAAGATTTATTAGTGCATTTTGTTGAACACCGCCACGACGTTGTTATTAGGCGTACACGTTACGAACTACGCAAAGCCGAAGAACGTGCCCATATTTTAGAAGGACTCATTATTGCCAGCGATAATATTGACGAGGTTATAAAAATTATCAGGGCTTCAAAAACACCCGACGAGGCACGCGAAGCTTTAATGCAACGATTCGGGTTGTCCGAGATACAATCAAAGGCTATTGTCGAAATGAGGTTGCGCCAATTAACAGGACTTGAGCAAGACAAACTACATGCCGAGTACGAAGACATTAAAAAACTTATTGAATACCTTAACCAGGTACTTAATGATGTTGTGTTAAGAATGAAAATTATTAAAGACGAACTTATTGAAGTACGCGAAAAATATGGCGATAACCGTCGTACCGAAATAGTTCCCGATGCCGGTGAATTTAACCCCGAAGACTTTTATGCCGACGAAGAAGTTGTAATTACAATATCGCACTTAGGGTATATTAAACGTACAGCTTTGTCAGAGTTTAGAACTCAAAGCAGGGGCGGGGTTGGAGCAAAAGGAAGCAATACCCGCGACAGCGATTTTATTGAACACCTGTACACTGCCAACATGCATAGTACAATGTTGTTCTTTACACAAATGGGCCGGTGCTTTTGGCTAAAAGTTTACGAAATACCCGAAGGTACACGCACATCAAAAGGACGCGCAATACAAAACCTTTTACAAATTGACCCTAACGACGTTGTTCGAGCATATATTAATGTTAAAACATTAACCGATACCGATTATATTAACAACCATTTTATAGTAATGGCAACTAAGCAAGGCATTGTTAAAAAAACATCGCTCGAGGCTTATTCAAGGCCACGCCAAAATGGTGTTAACGCTATTACAGTACGCGAAGGCGATATTTTACTCGAAGCAATGCTTACTTCGGGTAACCACGAAATTATACTTGCCGTGCGCAGTGGTAAAGCCATTCGTTTTAACGAAAAAGATGTTAGGCCAATTGGACGTACTGGTTCAGGTGTTAAAGGAGTAACCCTTGAAAAAGGCGACGAAGTTATTGGTATGATTTGCATCGAAAATAACGAACAAAACATTTTAGTTGTTTCTGAAAATGGTTACGGAAAACGTTCGGATATTGACGACTACCGCATTACCAAACGTGGGGGCAAAGGTGTTAAAACTATTAACGTAACCGAAAAAACTGGTAAACTAATTGCTATTAAAGATGTGAATGACGATAACGACCTTATGATTATTACCCAGTCGGGGCTTACAATTCGTATGGCCGTTTCGGAGTTACGCCTTATGGGGCGTGCTACACAGGGCGTTAAACTTATTAACCTGCGTAAAAACGACCAAATTGCAGCAATTGCATATGTGGCATCGTCAAAAGACGACGAAAACACCATTGAAAATGTTGATTTACAAGACAATGGCACAGAAATAGAGCCAGATGAAAATAATTAATAAAATAATTTTATATTTATACCCTAAAATTTATTTAGTTAACTTAAACACGATAACAATGAAAAAAATAGCATTAATAATTGCTTTTGCAATGAGCTTTGGTTTATTATCTGCTCAAAACTCAAAAGTACAAAGTGCTTTAAACTACATTAAACCGCAGTATAACCAGTTAGACAAAGCTAAAGAGGCTATTGACCTTGCTTGTGGACACGAAAAAACACAAAACAACGCCAAAACATGGTATGTACGTGGACAGGTTTATCAGGCAATTGCCCAAACACAAGACGAAAAATTTAAAACTTTAAGTGAAAACCCTGCGCAAGAAGCTCTCGATGCTTATTTAAAAGCACTTAACCTTGATGTAAAAAAACAGGTTACAAAAGAAATTAATAACCAGCTTAAATTAATGGGTTTGGTGTTTATTAATAAAGGTATCGAATATTTTAATGCAAGTACTTTTGAAAAAGCCATGGTAGCCTTTGAAAACAGCTTGCGTATTGATACAATTGTTGAACCTGGGCGCATCGACACTATGGTTATTTTTAATGCAGGTATTGCTGCCGACCGTGCTAAAATATACGATAAAGCTGTTTATTATTATTTAGCTACTGCAAAAACCGGGTACGAAGGTGCTAAAGTTTATGGCTACATTGCAAACATCGAAAAAGAACGTGGCGACAGTGTAGCTTATGTAAATATTCTTAAAGATGGAATAACTCAATACCCCGAAGATGTGAACATTATTTTTGAGCTTATTAATTACTATTTAGGCTCGCAACAAAGCGATATGGCGTTGGAATATATATCGAAAGCTATTGAAAAAGACAATAAAAACCAAACTTTGTATTTTGCCCAAGGTTCAATTTACGACAAAAAGAAAATGTTTGACGAGGCTAAATCAAGTTATGAAAAAGCAGTTGAAATTAATCCCGAGTATTTTGATGCTTATTATAATTTGGGAGCTTTATTTTTTAATAAAGGTGCCGATTTGCTGAAAATTGCTAACGATATTCCACCAAAAGAACAAAAACGTTACGAAGAGGCTGTTAAAGTGGCTTTTAAAGAACTTGAAAATGCTTTGCCATATCTTGAAAAAGCTCATAAAATTGACCCTAACGAAAAATCGACATTGTTAACGCTTAAAGAGATTTGTTTTAAATTGCGTAACGATAGCGATGCTTACATGGAAAAATATAAAGAATATAACGAGAAGGTAAAAAACTTACCAGCCGAATAATTACAATAAAGGCTGCAAATTATTTGCAGCCTTTATTAAAAAATGCTCTATTTAACATAATATAAATTATCATTTTTATTTCTAATCTTTTTATATAAATCTTTTAAAGTGTTTATTTATTATGAATATTGAATTTTAATTGTAAAAAACATAATCAAAACTATTTTTGCCTAATATAGTTGTTAAGTATTTCGTTATTTAAATCAGTTGTACCAAACCTAAATTCCAGATTTGCAAACGGAATAATAAAATTACAGCCTTTATTATAATTACTACATCCATAAGCATTTTTACCTTTAAGTAAAATGCCTTTATTACAACTTGGGCAAATCAGTTTTTGTTCGTCGCGGTTTTGTTTGTCAACTGGTTTGGTGTTTGTTTTAACATGCTTTTCAACCGGCTCAATTACAATAGTTTTATCGTTGTTTAGTTTAATATATCCGTCGTATTTATTGTTATTATCATTAATAAAACCAGCAATTTTTTGAGTTTTACCTTTGTTAATAATATCATTAACCTGTTTATTGTTAAGTGTTATGCCATTTATGTTAAATGGAATAACAAAATTGCAACCGTTTTTATACATTGAACAGCCATATGCATTTTTACCTTTAATTAGCTTACCGTTATTGCATTTTGGGCAAGTTAAACCTTCAATTTGGGTTTGATTGGCTGTATTTTTTGTTGTCTTTTTTTTGTTTTTTGTATTTGTAGCTTCTTTATTATCAGGTTTATTGTTATTGTCGACAATAATATTTATGGTTTTTGATGTTTCAGTTATAACTTCGTTAACTAAGTTAGTAACCATTTGTTTCATCTCGTCTAAAAATAAATTTGCCTCATATTTGCCATTTTCAATTTGCCTTAGTTTTTTTTCCCAAAGCCCGGTAAGTTCAACCGATTTAAGTAGTTCGTTGTTAATAGTTTGTATTAATTGAATGCCTGTTGTAGTTGGTAAAAGGTTTTTTTTGTCGCGATAAATAAATTTTCGTTTAAAAAGAGTTTCAATAATATTTGCCCTTGTCGATGGACGTCCAATACCGTTTTCTTTCATTACTTCGCGTAGTTCGTCGTCGTCAATATTTTTGCCCGCGGTTTCCATAGCTCGTAACAAGGTTGCCTCGGTAAATTGTTTAGGTGGTTGTGTTGTTTTTTGAGTTACACCTGGCGAATGTGGACCCTGCTCCCCTACTATAAATTCGGGCATAATTTGGCTTTCGGTATCAGTTTGCTCGGCGTGTTCGTTATCGTTATCGGTTTGTTTGTCGGCTATAGCATATACATCGCGCCAGCCTGGTTTTATTATTATTTTGCCGGTAGCTTTAAACTCAATTTTTTCAACTTCGCCTGTTACGGTTGAGTTCATAACTGTGCAATCGGGATAAAACGCTGAAATAAAGCGTTTTGTAATAATATCGTAAACTTTTTTATGGTTTAATATTAACCCCGACGGATATACGCCGGTTGGTATAATTGCGTGGTGGTCGGTAATTTTTTTGTTTTTTCGTATTTTTTCGGTTAATAAAGGTTTTATAATATTTTGGTATGGTGTAAGTTTTTCGAGTATAGTTTTAATTTTTGGATAAATATCGTTTGGTAAATATGTAGTATCGACCCTTGGATATGTAACAAGTTTTGTTTCGTATAATTTTTGAATTATTTGTAGTGTTTCGTCGGCAGTAAACCCAAATTTTTTGTTGCACTCAATTTGCAGCGATGTTAAATCGAATAGTTTTGGTGGTTGTTCTTTGGCCTCTTTTTTATTAAACGATGTTATTGTGAATGGTTTGCCGGTTATGGTTTCAAGTGCGTTATTAGCATCGTCAACGGTTAAAAACCGCCCTTTTGTGGCATTAAAAATAACATTACGATAAAGTGTTTTAAGTTCCCAAAATGGTTCGGGTTTAAAGTTTGATATTTCGATATATCGGTTTACAATAAGGGCAAGTGTTGGTGTTTGTACTCTGCCTATCGATAAAACACCTTTTCCGTTGGCATATTTAAGAGTGTAAACCCTTGATGCGTTCATGCCAAGTAGCCAGTCGCCAATTGCGCGGGCGTTTCCTGCTGCATAAAGATTATTATATTTTGAACCTTCGGCCAGGTTTTCGAAACCTTCTTTAATTGCTTCGTCGGTAAGCGACGATATCCATAACCTTTTAAGTGGTTTGTTGTTTTTTGCTTTTAAAAGTACCCAGCGTTGTATAAGTTCTCCTTCGATACCGGCATCGCCACAATTTATAATTTGTGTACTTTTTGTTACTAACCATTCAATTGTTTTAAATTGTTTTTTTATGCCGGGGTCGTCAATAATTTTTATCCCGAATTGTGGTGGTATTATCGGAAGAGTGTTTAGTTGCCATGTTTTCCAAATATCGGTATAATCGTCGGGGGCTTTTAGTGTGCATAAATGGCCAAATGTCCAGCTAACAAAGTAGCCATTGCCTTCAAAATATCCGTCTTTGCGGGTGTTGGCTCCTAATATACGAGCTATTTCTTTGGCTACACTGGGTTTTTCGGCTATACAAAGGTTCACTTTTTGTTAATTTGTTGATAATTAATATTATATGCTTATAATTACTCAAATTTATTATGATAAATTTGATATTGCGCAATAAATTTAGCTTTACATTATTAATAATCAAAACGCTTTTATTAACAAATTACAAAAGCCCGGCAAATAGTTAATTGCCGGGCTCCAAACCAAAACAAACTTACACGCTGGATTAATAAATATTATCAATTATAATAATTTATAAATTTGATTAATATTGTATTAATTCATAAGCAAAAGTATATAATTAATTCAAATATATAACTAAAAAGGTGTAATAAATTACATATTATGATTAAAATCATAATTGCGTAATTGTTTTAATTTTGCAAAAAAAAAATATGATAGAACAAAATGAATTTATGTTAAAGCCAAAACCTCGGGGGTATCATTTAGTAACACCTGAGATTATTGGTTTTTTGCCAAAATTACCTCAAACAGGCTTATTGCACTTGCACCTTAAACATACGTCGGCGGCTTTGTCGTTAAACGAAAATGCCGATGCATCGGTACGTTACGATTTTGAAAGCTTTATAAATAAAATGGTGCCCGAGAGTGATGCTTGTTATACTCATGTTTTTGAAGGCCCCGACGATATGCCTGCACATATTAAAAGCTCGTTGTTTGGTGCGCAGTTAACAATACCAATTACAAACTTTAAACTTAATTTGGGTACATGGCAGGGTATTTATTTATGCGAGTTTAGAGATTATGGAGGTTCCCGCAGTTTGGTTGCAACAATATTTTATTAGTGGCAATTGGTAGTGTTTAAATGTTTATTTTATGAGAGTTGTATTGGTTTGAAATGTTTGATTCAAACCCAAACTGTGTTATTTGCTCAATCGATTTAGATTTTGTAAGTATTTCACTACTTGGTTAGTGAAATACAACAGACTCTACATAGGGGTTAACCTAAGTAAAGCTCTTGTTCACTTTGTTCTAACCGCTCAACTTAAGTCGAATTTACTTGTTATTTGATATGTTTTGTTGTGGCATATTTTCGTTTCTTATTTTTTTTGCACTTTCGTGTAATTGATTTAATTCAATATTAAATATTGGGTCTGTTTTATACGAAGTTAGATACTGGATATCACTAATTCTAAAAATTTTATATCCATTGTCTTTGCTATCTTCGTAAACTTGTAATAAATCATCATCATTCCAATATCTAATATCAGATAAAATAAATAATCCATCAATTTTTGGGTTTTTATTTATTTTATCCACTATTGTATTATTTATTTGACCATAAAAATAAAAGTCTGATGTATCACGAGGTAAGATTTTTTTAATTTCAAGGTAAACCCAAATTTTATCATCTGTTTGTTCAGTTGAGTTATTATTCGAAAAATCAGACATTTTGCATCCAAATATTAATAATGATAAGGTAATTCCATATATACCCATTAATTTTATTTTGTTCATTTTTTAATTTATTGTTATAATTAACTCAAATGCTTTTATTTTTATGTCTTAAAAATTATTAAACATGGTTGTTCAATAATTATTGTTTTAAAGGTGAATTAGGTTCTTTTAGCATTGCTTTATAATAAGCACAATCAATTTGTTCGGGCAATATACGTTGAAAAAGGGCTGTAATTTTACCCTCGAACGATAATATTTTGTTGCGTTTATGTTTTCGTATCGATTTTATCAGAACTTTTGCAACATGTTCGGGGGTAGTCATTTTGTTCTCGTTACGCGGTGTATCGCCTTGTTTTTTGCCATTGGCTGTAAGGGCGTTTTTACGCACGTTGCTCGATGTAAACCCCGGGGCAATTACCATTACATGTAAACCGGTTTTAAGGTTTTCGATACGTATGGTTTCTAAAAAACCGTGTAATGCAAATTTTGAAGCTGAGTATCCGGTACGCCCTGGCAACCCATGAAAACCAGCTATTGACGAAACTCCAACCAAAACTCCTTTATTTTTTATTAACTGTGGCAATGCGTATTTTGTACAATAAACAGCTCCCCAAAAATTAACATCCATAAGTTGTTTTAGTACTGTAATTTCAACGTCGATAAATGAAGCTCGCATCGACAGCCCTGCATTGTTTATTAATATGTCGATGTGCCCAAAGTTTTGCAGTGCTTGTTCAATAAGGTTTTTACAATCAGATTCGATTGTAACGTCGGTTTTAATACAAATTACACTAACCCCCATTTGTTCAATTTCGGGCTTAATTTGGTTTAATATGTTAATACTGCGCGCCGCTAAAACTAAGTTTGCGCCATTTTTTGCAAATTCGTAGGCTGTTGCTTTGCCAATTCCCGACGACGCTCCGGTTATTATTACAGTTTTTTTGTTAAAATTTTTCATCTGTTTATTTATATTTTTTTATTATAGTCAAAGATTGCTTGCCCCGGTTTATCGGTGTTCGTGTGTGATAAATTTCCTTATCACGTATGTTTCATTTACTTTTTACTTTAAATAAACAACCAATATAATATATCAATAATACCCAAATTAAACGGTTCGCTCAATCGATTTTGATTTTATAAACATTTAGTTAGTGAATGCAATTAAACTCTAAATTGGGGTATTACCTAAGTAAACTGCTTGTCAGTATATTATAAACTGCTCAATTTAGGCAATAGTGTTAAAACGGTTTCAAAAATATAGCATAAAGCAGAAAATACTATGAACAAAAAGAATTTTTTTACAAAAAAAACAGCATTAACGCAAAGTGAGTAGTTTTTTAGTAATGATTGTAAGTAAAGCACTATTTAATATCAATAATATTGGTTTAACTTAGGTTAAATATGGCTTTATAATAGTAAAGAACATTGTTTTTGCAATTGTTTTTATAAAAAAAGCAAAAATATTTGTTTTTAAAAATATGAAAACCAATACAATAAAGGTTGATATGAAAAAAAACGGAAAAAAAGGGGACACGTGGTTTGGAAAAATGAATATTGATAGTATCTTTGCATCGCTTTAAAAAAAAGGATTGATTCAGTAGCTCAGCAGGTAGAGCACATCCCTTTTAAGGATGGGGTCCTGGGTTCGAGCCCCAGCTGGATCACAAATAAAGAGCGGGATACGCCCGCTTTTTTTATGTTCTTTAGTGTTTGATTCAGTAGCTCAGCAGGTAGAGCACATCCCTTTTAAGGATGGGGTCCTGG
>CAZJCR010000134.1:0-10727 GCA_964544385.1 uncultured Bacteroidales bacterium | reverse complement strand
GGAATCGGTTGAAATGTTAGATGCCGATGGTGATGGTGTTTATACTTACGAATCGCCGGTTGAATATTATCCTGGTGAGTATGTACGTTATAAATATATCATCGACAACGACCTTAAAAAAGCCGAGTTCTCTTCGAGCATCGACGATAGTCGTATATACAATGTTGTTTCGGGTTCAAACTCAACTTCTGACTTATTCAACAACGAAGAGTTGCCTGAATTTAAAGTACGCTTTATTGTTCAAATGGCACGTCAATATGAGTTAAAAGCTTTTGACCCCGCATCTGACGTTATTAAATTATCAACTTCGTTAATTTCGAAACCAGTTGTAATGACCGATCCAAATAACGTTTATTTATTTGAGTATCAAATTGAAAATGTAAAATACGGTGAAATTACATTCCAGGCAATGTTAAATAATACACCCGAAAATGTTAATCGTACCGCTCGTATTACAAAAGATACTACAATAAGCGTTTGGTTTAATAACGACAATAGTGTTGATGTAAATTACACAGGTGTTGACAAATTTAATGTTTATCCTAACCCTGCTACCGATATGTTAACTATCGAACTTGCAGCTAAAGGTAAAACAACATTATCGGTTGTTAACATTGAAGGTAAGGTTGTTAAAACAATTGATGTAAACAACCAGGCTTTTGTTAACATTAATGTTAATGAATTTGCTAAAGGTGTTTATCAAATTAAAGCACTTAATAACGATAATGTTATTGTTCGTAAACTTGTTGTCGAATAATATATTATTGTATATCGTATAATAAAAAGCGGGCTTTGGCTCGCTTTTTTTGTATATACCTAAAATCAGCAAGTAAAATACTACAAACCGCAGAGAATAAAGAGAACCGCAAAGTTTGACCTAAGTTGAGCGGTTGGAGCTATGCGAACAAATGCTTTACTTAGGTATAATCCCGATTTAGAGTTTGTTGTGTTTCAATAACCAAGTTTATGAAATATTTACAAAATCTAAATCGATTGAGCGAATCGATAGATTTGATTATAATTCATGTTTCTCACACTGTTTTATACAAACTCTATTTCGTGATTATCGGAATTAAATTATTTGAGCTATAAAATTTACTTACTAATGATTAATTTGCGACAAACAATTTTGGCAATCTATATTCTTTTAGTACATTTAGTAAGCTAATCCCCCATTAGCCCCAACATAAAAAAATACTGATATGGAAATTAATTTTGAATGTTTATGCAACACTCAGTGGGGGCAAAATCTGTACCTTTGTGGCGGAATACCCGAATTAGGTAATTTTGATGCCAATAAAGCAATTAAACTTACTTGTAACGATTTAAACCGCTGGCAAACAAAAATTATTGTCAGCAACGTTTCCGATTTCAATTACTATTATTTTATAATTGCCGATAAGACAATTATTAATGAAATTTCGCAACAACGCGAGTTTAAAATATCAGCTAACCAAAAACTAAATACTTTATCGATAAACGATATTTGGCGGCCAGTGGGAAATGTTGAATATGCATGGAACACAACAGCTTTTACAAAAGCAATTTTTAGGCGCGATAAAAAGGTTGGACGGTATAATAGCTTAGCTAACAAGGTTGAAATTAATGTGTTGTGCCCACGTGTTTTACCAGGTCAGCTAGTGGCTATTGTTGGTAATTGTTTCGAATTAGGCAATTGGGACCCGCAAAAAGCCATACCAATGTCAGATTATAGCTATCCAAATTGGAAAATTACCTTCGATATAATTAACCTGCCATCGGTTATACAATATAAATATATCATTATCAACTCGGTCGATAAAAGTACAGTTTTATGGGAAGATGGCGACAATCGTTTGGTTAACCTGACATCGAAAAATACCGACGCGATAATAGTTAATGACAATATTTTCAGGTATCCCGATAAAAACTTGAAAGGAGCTGGCGTAAGTATACCTGTTTTTTCAATTCGCACTAAATCGAGTTTTGGGGTTGGCGATTTTACAAATTTGAAATTAGTTTTTGACTGGGCATGCAAAACAGGTTTAAAAATGGTGCAGGTTTTACCTGTTAACGATACAATTTCAACAAATACCTTTCTCGACTCATACCCGTATAAATCAATATCGGTTTTTGCTTTACATCCAATTTATTTAAATATTTTTGAGGCAGGTACAATATCAAACCTCCAAATTGCTGATGAGTATAAAAAACTTCAAAAACAATTCAATAGTCTTGATACAGTTGATTATGTTAATGTATTAAAGGCAAAACTAGAGTATTTAAAAATATTATTCGACGAAAACCATGATAAAACCTTCGAATCAGCCGGATTTAAAAGTTTTTTTGATCAAAACAAGAACTGGCTCGAACCCTATGCAGTATTTTCTTATCTGCGCGATTTAAATGGTACATCTGATTTTAATAAATGGAAAAAACACCAGGTTTTTGATATAGATGAAATAACTAAATTATTAAGCACTTCGAATAAAGATTATAAAAAAATTTCGTTTTGGTTTTACGTACAATATTTATTACACATTCAACTTAAAGATGCATGTGAATATGGACTTAAAAAAAATATTGCATTAAAAGGCGACATACCAATTGGTATTAGCCGTACAAGTGCCGACGCCTGGCACCAACCGCACCTGTTTAACTTTACCGGGCAGGCGGGGGCCCCGCCCGACGATTTTTCGGCCGATGGCCAAAACTGGGGGTTCCCAACATATAATTGGAAAGTTATGGCCACCGATAATTATAGTTGGTGGCGTAACCGGTTAACCAAAATGGCTGAGTATTTTGATGCATACCGCATTGACCATATTCTTGGTTTTTTTAGGATTTGGGAGATACCTGAACATGCTGTACAAGGTATATTAGGGCACTTTAACCCATCGTATAGCATAACCTTAAACGAGTTGGCTACAAAAAATATATGGTTCGATTTTGACCGTCATTGCATGCCTTATATTCGCGAACACATGTTAATCGATATGTTTGGCAATTTAATCCACGATGTTAAACAAAAATATCTCGACGAGTATACCTCAGGTTGTTATAAACTAAAACCGACTTTTGATACCCAGCGTAAAATTTATAACAACCTTGTTGGCGATAATGGCCCCGAGAGCCTTGTAAATGGCGATTTGGTAGTTTATAATGGTTTAATGCGGTTAGCAGCCGAGGTTATTTTTTTACCTTCAAATATCAATAACCAAGAATATTATCCGCGAATTTCGATGCATTCAACATACTCGTACCGAGAGCTCGACAATTATCAAAAACAAAAACTCGACGAATTATACATCGATTATTTTTATCACAGGCACGAAAATTTTTGGAAAGAACAGGCTATTGAAAAATTACCGGCATTAGTTAATGCTACAAATATGTTAATATGCGGCGAAGATTTAGGTATGATACCAGCATCGGTTCCCGAAGTGATGGATATATTTGGAATATTAAGCCTCGAAATACAGCGAATGCCCAAAAATCCAAAAATAAAATTCTCGCACCCTGCTAATACACCATATATGTCGGTTTGTACAACATCAACACACGATATGAGCACTATTAGGGGCTGGTGGGAAGAAAACCGCGAACTAACCCAGTTATTTTTTAACTCCGAATTAAAACAATGGGGCGAAGCACCTGCTTTTGCCGAACCTTGGGTATGCAAGCTAATTATTGAACAACATTTACACTCAAATTCAATGTGGGTAGTTTTGCCATTTCAGGATTTACTGGCATTGGACCTCAAATTACGGTTGCAAAACCCACACAACGAACGTATAAATGAACCTGCAAATGTCCGTCATTATTGGAGATACAGGCTACACCTGAATATTGAAGATTTATTAAAAGCCGAAGAATTTAATTCGCAAATTAAAATAATGATTAAAAATTCGGGGCGTTTAATTTAATTATTACATACTTTTTCAAACGCCCTGATATTTATATTATTTATTATATTTTTAGCTTCGGGAGTGTATAAAAAATCAATGCGTTCGCGGTAATGTTCGGTAATTTTACCGCGAACCATTTTCATGGTACTATTAATAAACTTATTTTGTTCGGTAAAAGGTTCTTCTAACACAGCAATTGCTGCTGGCAACCAGCGTTCCGGAAATTCGCCCTCAAAGCGTCCACCTTTCTTAAAATTATTAATCTCTTGTTGTATTATTTTTAAAGCTTCGCTTTTTCCTTCGCTGGTTTTAATGTCAATGCCTTTTTCGTCTAATACTTTGCGTATGGCATCATGGTTCGGAACAACTAAACCAATAGTGTATGGGTTTTGGTTATTGTGCAACATAACTTGTTCAATGTATTGCGATTTTGAAACAAGCGTTTCTTCAATCGATTCGGGCGAGTATTTTTCGCCATCGTTTGATATTAGTAAACTTTTAAAACGCCCCAAAACATACAAAAAGCCATCGTTGTCAACATATCCTAAGTCGCCGGTGTGTAGCCAGCCGTCCTTAATTGTATCGGCTGTAGCTATTGGGTTTCGCCAATAACCTTTCATAACGTTTTCGCCTTTAATAACTATTTCGCCTTTTTCGCCGGGAGCAACTTCAAAGCCCAAATCATCGCATATTTTAAGTTCAATTGGGCTTACTAAATGCCCCGACGACCCTAATTTGTGTTTATTGAGCGAGTTTGATGATATTACCGGTGTTGCCTCTGATAAACCATAACCTTGTAACATAGGTATTCCTATTGCATAATAAAAACGTTGCATCTCAATATCGAGCAATGCCCCGCCACCAATAAAAAATTTAAGTTCGCCTCCAAAAACCTGCCTAACTTTGCTGAATAATATTTTATCGAAAAATTTAACTATTGGCCATAATAATATACTGGCTCCTTTCCCTTTATTGTAGCCCTGGCGGTTATATTTATAGGCAGTTTTTAATGCAATCGAAAACAATGTCTTTGTAATTTTTCCTTTCTCGGCTATGCCATTTTCAATATTCTTTTTAAAACTTTTGGCTAATGCAGGCACGCTTAAAAGCAAATTAGGTTTAATTTCTTTTATGTTTATCGGTATATTTTTTAGTGTTTGCAAAGGTGTTTCGCCTAATTGAACAGTTGCAATGCTTGCTCCACAGGCAATAAAGCTATAAATACCTGCAACATGGGCAAAACAGTGGTCGAGTGGTAGTATTAACAGCGTTTTAAAACTATCGGGAATGCTCATTAATGTTAACGACTGTTCAACATTTGCAGTATAGTTGCGGTGCGATAGTATAATACCTTTGGGGTCGGCGGTTGTTCCCGATGTGTATGATATGTTGGCATAATCGTCGCCGGTTATTGTTTTTTTTATGTTGTTAATACAATCGGGGTCGTCCATAATTTGTTCAATACCTGTTTTATAAATATTGTCCCAGTTAATATCCATGGGGTTACCGGGTTGATTCCCGTCAAGGTAAATAACGCGCTCAAGGTTCGGGCATTGTGGTCGTATTTTTTCAATTTTATCGGCTTGCCGTTTCGATACAATTAAAAACCTCGATTCTGAATGGTTTAGCCTGAACTGTATTTCTAATGGTTCAAGTTTTATTGATAACGGTACGTTTATTGCCCCGGTGTAAAGTATTGCTAACTCGCTAAATACCCAGTTGTTGCAACCCTCAGACAGTAATGCAACCCTGTCGCCTTTTTTTAAACCTAAATTAAGTAAACCGGCAGCGTAATATTCAATTTGTTTTTGCGCGCTTTTGTAGGTGGTACTAACATATTTATCGGCTATTTTTTCCCAAAGCATTGGGTTTTCGGGGTATTTTTCAACGTTTTGTTCAAATAAGTCAATAAGTGTTTTCATTGTAAAGGCAATTTAGTTTTACAGGTTTTGTGCTGGGTAAATATAATATTTTAAGGCTTTGATAAAACTATGATATTTATTATCGATAAAATGTACATTAGGTTTTAATTATCAATAAAATTTAATATTAATAAATAGCCAAGTATTATATTATTTTTTTACACCTAAGTCGAACGTTTGTAGCAAAGCAAACAAATGCTTTACTTAGTTATAACCCCGATGTAGAGTTTGTTAGTGTTTCACTAACCAAGTGTAGTTAAATACTTACAAAATCTAAATCGATTGAGCGAATCGCTCAATTTGGGTAACAGTGTATTTTGCACAATATTAGTGCCAAAATATAAAAGTAAATTGAGCTATTTTTGTTATTCGCCAATAATTTTAACCAAAACACGCTTACGGCGCATGCCGTCAAATTCGCCATAAAAAATCTGTTCCCAGGGGCCAAAATCGAGTTTACCGTTAGTAATAGCAGCAATAATTTCGCGGCCCATAATTGTTCGTTTAAGATGTGCATCGGCATTATCTTCGTACCCGTTGTGTTGATATTGGTTGTAAGGTTTTTCGGGTGCAAGTTTTTCAAGCCATTTTTCAAAATCGCTGTGTAAGCCGGGTTCGTCATCGTTAATAAAAACGCTTGCTGTAATATGCATAGCATTAACTAAACATAATCCTTCTTTTATATTGCTTTCGATAATGCAGTTTTCAATATCGGGGGTAATGTTTATTAGTTCGCGTCGTTTTTTAATATCGAACCATAATTCTTTTCTGTACGATTTCATAGTTTTTGTTTTTAATTTTGTGTTTTAAAGGTAATAAAAAAGCCTCAAAATCAATTTTTGTATTGATAATGAGGCTTTTATTGTTTTATACATTTTGTTAAATGCCTAAATCGTTGCAGATACCAGCCAGTTTAATATCAAGCTCGTTTTCAACTTTTTTGTATTCAGCAGCATTTTCAATTTTGGCTTTTGCTCCTAAATAAAATTTAATTTTAGGTTCGGTGCCCGACGGTCTTACCGATATTTTTGATCCATCGGCGGTAAAAAATTGCAGCACGTTTGATGTTGGTAATGTTATTGGTGTTTCAGTACCTGTGGCAACATCAATTTGTTTTTTTAGTTTGTAGTCTTTTATAGTAACTACTTTACTGTTGTTTATTGTTTTTGGAGGGTTACTACGGTATCCGGCCATCATTTTGTCTATTTCTTCGGCACCGGCTTTACCTTTTTTTACAACATTAACAAGGCTCTCTTTGTAAAAACCGTATTTAATATATATATCCGATAATATATCGAAAACAGTTTTGTTTTGGTCAGTAGCCCATGCAACAGCTTCGGCAATAAGTGCGCAGGCCATAACGGCGTCTTTATCGCGAACAAATTCGCCGGCTAAATATCCATAACTCTCTTCGCCACCACCAATAAATTGTTTTTTGCCCTCGTTTTGTTTAATAATATCGGCAATATATTTAAAGCCAGTAAGTACATCAAAATATTCGATATCAAAGTCGTTAGCCATTTGGGCAATTAACTCGGTGGTTACAATTGTTTTAACTATGTACTCCGAGCCTTTAAGTTTACCGTTTTGTTTCCATTTGGTAATTAAGTAATATAATAATAATGTGCCGGTTTGGTTACCATTTAAAAGTACAAATTGACCATTATGGTTAACGGCTATTCCAACGCGGTCGGCATCGGGGTCGGTAGCCATAACAATGTCGGCACCGGTAAGTTTTGCTTTTTCGATAGCCATATTTAAGGCTGCAGGTTCTTCGGGGTTAGGCGATTTTACTGTCGGAAAATTTCCGTCGGTTATATCTTGCTCCTGAACATTAATAATGTTTTCAAAACCAAAAGCTTTTAAAGCCATAGGTACTAATTTAACGCCTGTGCCATGAATAGGTGTATATACAATTTTCATGTTTTTTTGGCGTGCAATTACCTCGGGCGATAATGACAGTGATTTAACTTTTTCGATATAAATTTTGTCAATTTCGCTGCCAACTATTTTTATAAGTTCATTGTTGCCGTTCCATTTAACATCGTTAACCGATGTGATTTTTTGAACTTCGTTAATAATATTTTTGTCGTGTGGGTCAATTATTTGGCCACCATCTTCCCAATAAACTTTATAACCATTGTACTCTTTAGGGTTATGCGATGCGGTAACCACAACACCACTTTTGCATCCCAAATAACGAATAGCAAACGATAGCTCAGGAGTAGGGCGTAGTGCGTCGAACAAAAAAACTTTTATACCATTTGCCGAAAAAATTTGTGCTGCTATTTCGCAAAAAAGTTTCCCGTTGTTGCGGCTGTCGTGTGCCATAGCTACTTTTATATCTTGGCCTCGAAATTGGGCAACCAGGTAATTGCAAAGTCCTTGTGTTGCCATGCCTACTGTATAAATATTCATTCGGTTTGTACCAACGCCCATAATACCCCGTAAACCACCGGTACCAAACTCAAGCTCGCGATAAAACGATTCGATAAGCTCGGTTTCATCGTTGTCAATAAGGTGTTTTACTTGTTTTTTTGTTTCGGCGTCGTAGTTGCCATCGAGCCATTGTTGAGCCTTGGCTTTTACTTGTTGTAATAAATCGGTTTGCATTGTAATAATGTTGAATGTAGTTATTTATTTAGTTATAATGTATCGAGCATTTGGTGCAAACTGTCAACCCAGTGTGGTATTTCAATGTCGAAATCGGTTTTTATTTTAGTTTTGTCTAAAACCGAAAAACTTGGCCTTTGAGCAGCAGTTTTAAATGCCGACGAGTATACGGGGTTTACTTTTACCGGAATATTCTTGTACCTGAAAATTTCTTTTGCTAAATCGTACCAGCTTGTAACACCTTCGTTAGTATAGTGGTATATTTCCTGTACATTTTTTCCTCCTTTGTTTTTATCAATTTGGTCAATTATAGTTAAAACAGCTTTGGCCAAATCGTGGGCATAAGTTGGTGAACCAACCTGGTCAAAAACAACGTTTATTTCGTTTTGGCGCGTTGCAAGGTTTAACATTGTTTTAACAAAGTTATTGCCATGAGTTGAGTATAGCCACGATGTGCGTATAATGTACGAGTTTATACCTGAATAAAGTATTAATTTTTCGGCCTCGTTTTTTGTGTTACCATAAACCGATACCGGGAATGTGGCTGTATCCTCTTGGTAAGGTACGTTTTTTGAGCCATCAAAAACATAATCGGTCGATATTTGGATAAGAGTTGCATTGCACAATTCGGCAGCATCAATTAAAAAATCAACAGCTACGGTGTTTAATAAAAACGCGTTTTCCTGGTCGCTTTCGGCTTTATCAACGGCAGTATAAGCTGCGCAATTTACTATAAAATCAACAGGGTTGTTTTTTATAAACGTATCAATATCGTTAACTTTTGTAATGTTAAGTGTATCAACGTCGGTAAAAATAAACTGGTTTTGGTTGTTTTTTTTTACTAATTGTTGTAATTCCCAGCCTAATTGACCGTTTGAACCGGTAACTAAAATTTTTGCCATTATATTGCTTTTTTAAAATACAGGTTAATTATTGATAATAACCCAAACTAATATTATATAACCAATTTAAATATTATATGTTTTGCTTTTTATCAGGTTATCAAAATACCCGATAGTTTTAATTAAACCTTGTTCAAGCTGAATTTTTGGTTCCCAGTTGTCGAGCATCTTGCCAGCTAAGCTAATATCGGGTTTACGTTGGGTTGGGTCGTCTTGGGTGGCAGGTAAATAAATAATTTTCGATTTTGAACCTGTAAGTTCGATAACCTTTTTTGCTAAACCAAGTATTGTAAACTCGTTTGGGTTACCAATATTAACAGGGCCAATAAAACCTTTTGTGTTGTTCATCATTCGCACCATGCCTTCAACCAAATCATCAACATACTGAAAGCTACGGGTTTGCAGGCCGTCGCCATAAACAGTAATGTCTTTATTTTGCAGTGCCTGAATAATAAAATTCGATACAACCCTACCATCGTTTGGGTGCATACGTGGCCCATAAGTATTAAAAATACGTATAATTTTTATGTTAACTTTATTTTGTAAATGATAATCCATAAATAAAGTTTCGGCACAGCGTTTCCCCTCGTCGTAGCACGAGCGAATGCCAATAGGGTTTACATGCCCCCAATACGATTCGGTTTGCGGGTGAACCTCGGGGTCGCCATAAACCTCGCTTGTTGATGCCTGTAAAATATTTGCTTTAATGCGTTTTGCCAAACCAAGCATGTTAATAGCACCCATTACCGACGTTTTAACAGTTTTAATTGGGTTGTATTGATAATGTACTGGCGATGCCGGGCATGCAAGGTTGTAAATTTGGTCAACCTCGATAAAAAACGGCATTGTAACATCGTGCCTAATAACTTCAAAATAATGATTATCCATTAAATGGATAATATTCCGTTTGTCGCCGGTAAAATAATTATCGAGACAAATAACCTGGTTGCCTTCGTTTAACAGCCGCTCGCATAAATGAGAACCAACAAAACCGGCTCCACCGGTTACAAGTATCCTTTTCATATAATTTTTTTATAACAAACAGTTAAGAGCTTTTATTTACGGCGTAAAAATACAATAAATTGAGCGAGTTGCTAAAAGATATTTCTAAAACCTTAACTTATCGATATAATTTATTGTTCATGTGTCAAATATATACAAGGTAAAATACACTATTTAAAAAATGCATTTTATTATTATCGATAAATATCATTAAACAAAGGCTATATTTATAGCTCAAACCTAAGTTGAGCGGTTAAAGCGTAGCAAATAAACGCTTTACTTAGGTTAACCCCGATGTATAGTTTGTTGTGTTTCACTAACGGAGTGTAGTGAAATACATACAAAATCTAAATCGATTGAGCGAATCGCTCAATTTGGGTCAAATTTTTAATATTAATTAT
>CAZJCR010000133.1:1753-10731 GCA_964544385.1 uncultured Bacteroidales bacterium | reverse complement strand
GAACTTAAAAAACTGCTTAATTTTAACGACAATAACAAAATATGGTTTTACGATTTTAATGCTAAAGTGAATTTTAAAATAAACGACAAAAACCACATATATTTTAGTAACTATTGTGGGCACGACCAATTCTACAGTTATGTACTTAATAACCAGAATAGCCTAAAATGGGGAAATTTTACAACTACCTTACGTTGGAACCAGGTTATATCAACAAAACTTTTTGCTAATTATACCCTCTACTCCAGCAATTATAATTACCAATACACTATAATCGAAGATATTCGTAATTTTTATTGGAAATCGAACATTAAAGAAACAGGGGCCAAGGCTGATTTTTCATTGTATCTGAATCCCGATAACAACATTAAATTTGGCCTTGCGGCGATATCCCATTTTTTTAAACCCGGCTCCATTTCCCCGGCCGATACTTCTTCCATTATCACCCCTTTTTCATTAGAACATAAAAGATCATACGATCTGACGGCCTATTTAAGTAACGAACAAGCGGTTTTTAGCTGGTTAACCTTAAATTATGGGGTACGATACACCATTTTTATGAATACAGGCCCGGGTATTGTATATACATATAACTATGATATGACAGCTGTTACCGACAGCACCAGCTATAACAAGGGTGAAATTATTAATACCTATAATGGATTCGAACCAAGGCTGGCATTTAACATAAAAATAAATAACAACAATGCCTTAAAACTGGCTTATGCCTATACCAAACAATATATGCATTTGTTAAGCAGTTCAACCGTTGGGCTCCCTACCGACACCTGGATGCCTGCCGATAAACATATAAAACCACAATCATCGAACCAATATGTTTTAGGTTATTATCATACATTTGCAAAATCACAATTTGAATTTTCAGCCGAAACCTATTACAAATCACTAAACCACATTATCGATTATAAAGACAATGCCGACCTGTTTTTAAACAAACAGATAGAAAACCAGCTGCTTTCAGGCAAAGGTTATAGCTTTGGGCTTGAATTGTTGCTTGAGAAAAAAAGTGGACGGCTTTCGGGCTGGATTGGTTATACCCTGGCAAAAACACAACATAAAATTAACGGGGTAAACCAAAACCGGTATTTTTCGCCGCGTTACGATATCAGGCATAACCTATCATTTACCAGCAGCTTAAATATAAATAAGTCTTGGAGTGTGTCAACTACATTTAAACTGGCTTCGGGTGGCTTTGTCACGCTACCCGACCAGGTATTCGTGGTTGATGAGGCAGCTTTTTTTTACTATTCGTCGCGCAACAATTACAAAATGCCTCCTTATCACCGGCTCGATTTGTCGGTAACTTACAGCAACCCTAAAAATGAAACTCGCCGCTTAAAAGGCCAATGGGTGTTATCGGTTTACAACGTGTACAACCGTAAAAATATTTATTCTCTTTATGTCAAACAAAATTCGTGGGGTTTTACCGACGCTTCAGTTTATAAAATGTACCTGTATGGTATAATGCCATCTGTTTCATATAATTTATATAATTTATCTTTTTAATTATGGCCATACGATTATTTTTTTTGATTACAATTGCCATTGTTAGTTGTAGATGTACTGAAAAGTACGACATTGAATTTGCCGACAGTAACCCTAAATTAGTTGTTGAGGGTATTGTTACCAACAAACCCGGTCCTAACTATGTCAGACTTACCTTGAGTAAAACAACCTTTTCTGATCAAAGTAACAACGATACCATTCATGAAAACTGGTATTTAGACGGTGTAACTTCTGTTACCAATGCTTTAGTAGTTATTTCTGATAATATTGGAAATATCGACACCTTAACTAAATCGCCCGATTATGTGTGGTACTATAATTATAATGAAAATGGTAATTTGCTGGACTCATCACGTTACTTAAACTATTATGGAAACTATAGAGGATATTACCAAACCAACACCATGGTTGGAACACCCGGTAACACTTATTATCTTAATATAAATTGGAATGGAAACCAATACACGGCATCGTGTTACATGCCTCCCATACCGCCTGTCGATTCGGTTACTTATGATTATACAATTGCATCAACTGGAAAAGAAAACTACTATATCCCATATATTTGGTTTAATGACAATCAGTCTACTAACGATTATTATTTATTTTGTACACAAGGTGGCGATATTGTTTGGCCCAGGTCTGTTTTGAGCGACAGAAATATAACATCGGGTATTGTAGGTTTAAATGTATTTCAGGGCGAAACAACTGCATATTGGCGAAACGGCTATCCAACCGCAGGTTGTAAATACACAATAACCATGAATTCAATAACAAAAGAGATATACAATTATTATAGTGCCTTAATAGCACAGTTTCGTAATGATGGCGGCGTTTATACTCCAACACCAGCCTCACCTCCAACAAATATATCTAATGGCGGGTTAGGTTATTTCAGGGCTTCGGCAGTAAATGAAATAACAGATACTATGCCGTATACTGCCTTAACCCCAAATTGAGTAACTCACGTTCACAATTTAAACTTTGTAAACCTTTAGCTGAGCTACGTTTGTTAAAGGCCGAAAAATCTAAATAGGGGGGTTAACTATATGTAAAGCACTTGTTTGCATAGCTCCAACCGATTAACTTAGGTAACATACAACCTTAAATAATTAGCGTACATAAATAATTTCTTTTTTTGTTCGCCGTTATTAAAAAAACAAACCAAATTACTAAGCTCATAATTAATGTTTAAGTGATTTTTTTACAAAACTGCGGTTGTCAATAATTAATACAAATTAAAATTAATGCGCTATTATATCATTTTAATATTAGTATTTTGTTTTTCGTGCACAAAACAAGTCTCATTTGATGTAAATATCGACTCCAAAATAGTTGTAAACAGCATATACTCCACCGATTCGGTTATTAAAATTTGGCTGTCTACTTCGGGTACAATTACCGAACCATACAACACCAATCCCTTAACATTTCAGGTTTTGGTTTACGAGAATGACCAGCTAAAATTCGAGTCATTGGCTATTTCCAAAAACATAAACACGGGCATCATACCCAATGTATCCGCTAAATATAGCATTGAAGTAAAATCCGATGGCTACAATAGTGTATATACAACCGACAGTGTTCCTTCAACTGTTGGAATAACTAATGCTGAATATATTTTCCCAATTGCTGTTAATGAATATGGCGACCATATAGGTGAAGCACAGGTAACTTTTACCGACCCTGCTGGAGAACAGAATTATTATGAACTTGTATTCCACGATGATAATTATCAATATATTACCAATTTTATTGAATATACAATAACCGACCCGGTAATACTTAACGAAAGCGATTTGGATTATTACCCTTCTTCCATTTTATTCTCCGACGAGTTGATCAATGGGCTAACTTATACCATGAAAGTTAAAATTTCTGGAGGGTTTACTATTAACTCCGAAGGTGTTAAACCTTTATGTTATTTATATGCAGAACTCCGTTCGGTAAGTAAAAACTATTATCTGTACCTGAAATATTTAACCAGGCATTTGTACAGCCAGCAACAACAGGACAAGGATTTTTACGAATATTTATACAATTGTGAGCCTGTTGACATGTATTCGAACATCGAAAACGGATATGGGATATTTGCCGGGTATCAAAGTTCAGTGCATCAATTAATACTTAAGGATTAAAACATTTTTATGAGATTTTTCCTGCTTCTATTTACATGTTTATGCTTAATAAATATTGTAAGTTCACAATCAACAATTTCAATTAGTGGCTATTTAAAAGACTCGCTTACCGGTGAACGTTTAATAGGTGCCAATATTTATGATATCATTAGTTTAAAAGGGACGAGTAGTAATAGTTTTGGATATTATGTCGTTAAATTGAATAAGCAAGGCATTGTCAAATTACAATACTCATATGTTGGGTATAAACCTTATCAAATAAGCTTCAATACCAACGGCGATACAATAATTAGTGTTTCCCTAGTTTCAAATAATAGCCTTGAGCAAGTAATAGTTAAGGGAGAAAAATCGCGCGAGGAATTAACCGAAATTAGTAAAATTACCCTTTTACCAGCACAAGTTAAAAAATTACCCAGCTTTACCGGTGAACCCGATTTGCTTAAAGCGTTTCAGCTTATGCCGGGGATTAGCCAGGGTACTGAGGGAACCAGCGGTTTATATGTCAGGGGTGGGTCGCCCGACCAAAACCTGTTTCTTTTAGACGATGTGCCGCTATACAATGTAATGCATTTGGGCGGGCTGTATTCGGTTTTTGACCCATCTGCCTTAAAAAGCGTCGATTTGTATAAAGGAGGCTTCCCTGCCCGCTATGGAGGACGTATTTCATCAATTATGGATATAAGAAACAACGATGGAAATATCAAACAGTATAACAGCGAAATAGGCCTGAGCCTGCTTCTTTCAAAACTCTTTATTGAGGGACCTTTAAAAAAGGGAAAAGCATCTTTCATGTTTTCAATCAGGCGAAGCAACCTCGATTTATATACTTTCTTGTATAATAAATTCCTTTCCGGACAAAGTGATAATATTGCCTATTATTTTTATGATGTCAATTTGAAACTAAACTATATTATTAATGACAGAAATAGGGTGTTTATGGCTTTTTATAAAGGTATTGATAATTTTTACAATAAATATAACGAAAGCCAATACACATCGGGTTTCGATTATAAAGGGTACTCGGGCATAAAGTGGGGGAACACAGCTATATCGGCACGCTGGCAGCACATTTTTGCCAACCAGGTTACAAATAGCCTTACTGTTGCCAGCACATTCTATAAGTACGAAAACAAAAATAATTTTAAAGCTTTTAATAAGGAACAAAACATAGGAAGCTCATCTGAATATAGCCTTATCTCAAATATCCACGACCTTATCATAAAATCCGACCTTCAAATACCAATAAATACCAACCACATTAAAACAGGCTTCGAAGGAGCATTCCACACCTTTAACCCTTCGGCTATCCATTCCAGCTATAGTACCAGCGATTCTCTGGTAACCAATCCATCCAATAATAATGTTATAAAGGCATTCAGTGGATCGTTTTATGCAGAACGGGTTTTTGATTTAACCGAAAAAATATCGGCTAATTTTGGATTCCGGTACAATTTATTTTATACCAACAGCACTCTCTTTCAATCTCCTGAGCCCAGGTTAATCCTGAACTATATGTTAGTTTCCTCGTGGGCAATAAAAGCATCATATTGCAAAATGTCGCAGAATATCCATCTGTTGACCAACTCAGGTACCGGTTTGCCCAGCGATTTATGGGTTCCTTCAACCCAACAAGCACACCCCGAAAAATCAGACCAGGTTACCATTGGCGTAACCCATACAACTTCCTCAAATAATTATAAGATATCAGCTGAGTTGTATTATAAAACACTATCAAACCTTATTGAATATAAAGAAGGGGTATTGGTTTATTCATCAAATGAAAGCTGGGAAGAAAAAGTAGAAAAAAATGGCAAAGGATATGCCAAAGGAATTGAATTAATGATAGAAAAACAATATGGCAAACTTACAGGTTGGCTTAGCTACACACTTTCAAAGACAGAAAGAAAATTTAATAGTATCCAAAATGGCGAATCGTTCCCTTTTAAGTACGACCAACGGCATAATTTTAGCATTGTTTTAAACTATGCAATAAGCGAGAAACTATCAGCATCGGCAGTATGGCAATACCACACCGGCAATGCCATAACTTTAGCCACAGGGAAATACGAAATACTGACCCAGAATTATTATTACAATGGGCAACAGCAAATGAAAGAAATTCATATTTATTCGAAACGAAATGCTTATCAGATGCCGGCGTATCATAAGTTAGACCTTGGTTTGAATTATACTAAAACCAAAAGACGGGGAACAGCAATTTGGAACATTGGTATATTTAATGCATACAATCATCAAAATGCCTATTTCTTGTTTTTTAAAGAGAAAAACGGGGTAACCAAACTTTATCAGCAAAGCCTTTTGCCAATATTGTTTAATTTTGGATATACATTTAAGTTTTTGAATGGCAAATAAAACATCATTATTGTTCATATTGTCAGGCAAAAGCGGCATTATTTTGTTCAATACAACCCGTGTTATTATTGTAAATTGGGTCAGGGTTCATCGGTTTCGTACTTTATATAATCAGACGGGAGTGTTTTGTACTGTTCTTTAAAACATTGTCGAAAGTGTTTAAGGTCGTTAAAGCCAACTTTAAATGCAACCTCTGATATTGAAAACTGTTTAGTGCGTAATAACTGGGCTGCATTTTTTAGCCTTATGCTACGTATAAACTCGGCAATGCTAAACCCAGTAAGAGCCTTTATTTTGCGGTATAAAACAGGGTGGCTAATACCAAGTTCGGTACAAAGGTAATCAACGGTAAAGTTTTCGTTATCAAGGTTTTTTTCAATTATCGAAATTGCATCTGAAATAAATTGCTCGTCTTTTAGGTTAATATGCAGCTCGTCGGGCTGTAAAAGAATTGTTCGCGAAATGTGCTCGGTAAGCATTTTACGCGACTGTAAAAGGTTGTTTACCCGTGTTTTAAGCAGCATTGTGCTAAATGGTTTTGTAACATACGAGTCGGCACCGGTTTGGTAACCCTCTTGTTTTTGATAAAGCGTGTTGCGTGCCGTAAGCATTACAACCGGTATGTGGCAGGTTTTAATGTTTGTTTTAATTTGCCGGCACACTTCAAGTCCGTCAACTCCGGGCATCATAATGTCGGTAATAATAATATCGGGTATATGTTTAAAAGCCAGTTCGAGCCCCAACGTGCCGTTATCTGCATCGTAAACGGTAAACCCGTCGGTAAACGAGTCTTTAATATACTCGCGAATCTCTTTATTATCTTCAATTATAAGCATTATTTTTTGCTGATAATTATCTTTATCGGTATAGCCGTCAACTGTTGTTATTTCGGGGGTATCGAGTGTAATTTGCGATAATGGTTTTGATATTTGCGTTACGTTTTGATTACATATTTGGTGCTGTTTAAAAATATTTTTGTCGAGCGGTAAATTAATAATAAATACTGAGCCAACACCTTGGGTGCTTTGGGCAGTAATTGTACCATTATGTATTTCGACAAGGCTTTTTGTTAATGCAAGCCCAATGCCCGAGCCAACAACATTAGCCTGGTTACCGGCCCGGTAATAGCTGTTAAAAATGTTGGGCAAATGAGCGGGCGGTATGCCAACCCCGGTATCGGTAACAGTAATATTTACACCCGTTACGTTGTTAAAATTATTTTGCGTAACAGTTACTTTTACAGTGCTGTTACTGTTAGTATATTTATATGCATTGCTAAGCAGGTTGTTTAAAATAATCTGAATTTTATCGGCATCGTACCAGCCAATAATTTCGTCGGGTTGGTGTTCAAGGGTAAACAGTATTTTTTTTTCTACAAATATCTCGTTAAACGGGAAACAAATTTCTTTAATTGTTTGCACAATATTACCGTGGCTAACTTTAAGTTCCATAAGCCCGGTTTCAACTTTTCGAAAATCGAGCAATTTGTTAATAAGCAGGTTCAAACGGTTCGAGTTTCGGTAAATAAGTAAAAGTTTCTTTTTAAAACGGTATGCCAAATCGTGCTCGCGCAGTAAATCTTCAATAGGGCCTTGAATAAGGGTTAAAGGCGTACGGAACTCGTGTGTAATGTTAGTAAAAAAGTTAAGTTTTTCCTGGTTAAGCTGTTGTTCGTGCTGGCGGGTAACTTTTTCGACTAAAAGGTTGTTTTTAAGCTTGTTTTGTTCTTTAAGATACCGTATTAAAGCCAATGTAATTACAACTAAAATAATGTAGTAAATTGTATAAGCCCACCATGTTTTCCAAATTGGGGGTTTAACAATTATATTAATTGTTGTAAACGAGTTGCCCCAAATACCCGACAGTGCCGATGCTTTAACTTTAAACACATAATTGCCGGCCGGCAGGTTCCTGTATGTTGCCGAGTTAAGGTTTCCCGAGTAGTTCCACTGTTTGTCGGAGCCCTCGAGTTTATAAGCATATTGTAATTTATCGGCCGACCTGTAGTTAAATGCAATAAACCCCAAAGTAAAAACCGATTGTTTATGGTTTAACACCAACTGTTTGGTTTCGATAATGCTTTTTTGTAAAGGGCTTTGCGGGTACTGGGCCGACTGAATATTAACCTTGTCGTTAAATAATTGGAAATCGGTAATATAAACCGATGGCTCTTTTGTGTTAAAATTTGTTTGAGGGTCAATCCACGACAGGCCGTTCATGTTACCCATGTATAAAAGGCCGTTCGACAATAAAATACTTCCATCGGTAAACTCGGCCGACACCAGGCCATCTTTTTCGTCAAAGTTTATACATTTTTTAGTGTCGGGGTCGAACCGTGTAAGGCCGTTGTTGGTAGTAACCCAAAGAAAACCGTTTTTGTCTTCGGCAATAGCCCTTACAATATGGTTTGCCAAGCCGTCGGACTCGTTAAAGTTGTTAAATGTACCTTTATCATTATTAAACATCGACAGTCCTCCGCCCTCGGTGCCAAACCAAATGCGGCCTTTTTTGTCCTGGTGTATTGCATAAATGGTTTTTGATGCAATGCTTTTATTGTCGCCAATTTGTTGAATGTAGTTTTTAACCTGGTCAAAGTTGGCGTCGGTTTTGTAAACTCCCTGCCCGTAGGTTCCAAACCAATAGTTTCCAAGGTTGTCGTGCAAAATGCAACGTACACTGTTGCCAATTCCTAAATTATTGTGATTAAAAATTTTAAATTTACCTGTCGAGGGCATAAAAACAGCGGCTCCGCCTCCATTAGTGCCTATCCAAATATTATTGTTATTGTCTTGATAAATTACCCTTACATCGTTTAATGGCAAGCTGGTAGTGTCGGCTGGGTTGTTTTTATATACAATAAAACTATCGGTGTTTTTATTGTAATAATTAAGCCCGCCGCTGTAGGTGCCAAACCAAAGCCCGTTGTTGTTATCGCGCATG
>CAZJCR010000133.1:0-1743 GCA_964544385.1 uncultured Bacteroidales bacterium | reverse complement strand
AAGTATTGCATCGTCGCTAAGCGAGCCTTTTTTTTGACGTTGTTTGCGATATACTTTTATAATTTTGCCGCTTTGGTTGTAAACATTAATTCCGCCGCCGTCGGTACCTATCCATATATTACCGTATGTGTCGTCGCAAATACCCCAAACTTTGCGGTAACTTAACGAGTTTGGGTTGTTTTTGTTTTGTTTAATATTTTTAAAAAGGTCGGGTGTGTTACTAATCATATTTATACCGCCACTATAAGTTCCAATCCATATATTTTGGTCGCGGTCCTCAAAAACAGTAGTTACCGAGTTGTACGACAGCCCGGTTTCGTCGTCCGATTCGGTAATAGACTCGAAACAGGCATTAGCCGGGTTTTGTAAAATATCGCGTGTTGCCCTTATTTTATTTATGCCACCACTTTGCAACCCTATCCATAAAATACCATCGTGGTCCTGAAAAATGCTTTTAACAATATTTGAACTAAGGCTGTTGGGTTTGTCAATGTTGTTGCTAAAAGTTACAAAACTGTTGTTTTGCCGGTTGTACCAACTAAGCCCATTGTTGCTGCCAATCCAAATATTATTTTCGCGGTCTTCAAAAATTGTGTTTATGTTATCCGACGGTATCGACCCTTTATTACTATCGGGCATAAAGCAAACAATGTTGCCGGTTTTAATATTGTATTTATATAAACCGTTACCTTGCGAGCCCACCCATAGGTTACCATGAGTGTCTTCGGCAATAGCCAAAACTCTCGATAAGCCCAGTGTAGAATTATACTCGGGCTTTGGCACAATGTGTTTGCATTGCCGTGTTTTAACATCAAAAAAATCGATGCCCGAACCATAAGTGCCAATCCATAAACCGCCGTTGCGCGATGGTGCAATAGTTGTTATTACATTGTTCGATAACGATTTGTTATTGCCTTGTATAAAATTGTATTTTGTAAACGACTCGTAATGTGGGTCATAGCAGTTTAGCCCATAGTTTGTCGATGCCCAAATAAGGTTAGTGTTTTTGTCGAAATAAATATCGGATACAAAATTATCGGACAAGCTAAGGCTGTCGCCTGCAAGTTTTTTAAACATTGTAAATTTATAACCATCGAACCGGTTTAAACCGTCTTCGGTAGCTATCCAAATAAACCCGTAATTGTCTTGTGTTATCGATGTTATTACCGAGTTTGACAAACCTTGCGCTGTTGAATGTTTTTTAATTTTGTTGGTATTTTGGTTTGCTAAACTTGTAATATTTATTGTTAATATACAAATTAATAATATGCTACTTATCGGCTTATTAATGTTAATTATTTTTATCATTTATAATATATTAATGGCTTACTATACCAAATTTTACAAATATAATGCTTTTTGCTTTAGCGATTATTAGCGTTTAATTGGCTTAGGTTTTGTCTGTTTAAACTGCTGTATGGTACTGGCAGCAAAATTATATGCAATACAGGTTTGAAACAATAAAAACCGGCCAAACTCTTTAACATTACCGTTGACCAGATTATTAAACAGCGATGCAAATATTACGAACGATGTAATGCTGGAAGATAAAATGAGTGATTTAGGAGAAAGGATACAGGCATTAAGAAAAGATTTGGGTTTATCTCAAAATGAACTGGCCAACAAAATAGAAGTTTCAAAAGCTCAAATGAGCCGTTATGAAGTTAAAGGAGTACAGCCACCTGCCGATATTTTAAATAAAATTGCAGAGGTACTAAATACTTCCGTTGATTATTTGATTAA
>CAZJCR010000132.1:0-10789 GCA_964544385.1 uncultured Bacteroidales bacterium | reverse complement strand
ATTTAATTAGCGTGGTTGCAATTTTGTTTTAGTATTAAATTAATATTATCGAGTATTTTTTTTGCAACGCGGTTTTAAAAAAAAATCAGTCGTAAAATGTCCAGGCCAATCCGTAGCGAAGCTCGAAACGTGGAGTTGGATAAAATGGAGCCATAAAATAGTTAGCCTTTGTAAACCTGTAATTAGCATGTGCTCCCCGTAAAAAAAACCTCAAACGTTTAATCTCAACATTAACAAAAGCCCCGACAAACGGGTAATTGCCCACTAATTGTGTGTTTTGTGCAGCAAAAACATTAAGTGCTGGTATGTATGATGGTGCATAAAAAGCTGTGTGATACAACATATCGACACCTAACTGAAAAATGAGCTTGCCCTCGGTTAACGTGAAATAAACAGGTTGCTTATAAGTTAAAGCAAGGTAGCAACTAAAATCGGGCAAAGGCATAACAGTTTGGTTGTCTGACAATTGATAGTCGACTTTAGCATTAAGGCCAAACCGTTTAACTTTTAGGTTGGTGCGTAAAAAAGCATCGATAACAGTAAGTGGCTGGTTGTATTGTTGTGGCAAAGCTTGGTAATTATAATAAACATAGTTGCCAACTACCGAATAATTAACCCCAGCAACAGTATTAATAAGCGGAATAGTATAATTGCCATTTAACAATAAGGTGTTTATTGGTTTAAAGTTGTTGTCCCATTTGTAATGGTTACTGTTATAGTGCGATACAAAATAATCGGGGTTTTGGCTTTTAAGTTCAGCGTTGGCCGAAACAACATGAGCTGTAGCTTTACGGCCGAGTTTTTGGCTAATACTACCGTCGAGTATAAAATTAGCCTGTTTATATCCCAAAAAATACATTTTATAATTACCGCTAAATTTAAAACCCGAGTTACGTTGCCGGTATATACCTGTCTCGAAATACGCGTTTTTTTGCGTATGCGAGCCTTGGTTGTCTAAGGTGTCGAGCAAATTATACGAGTGTTCTAATAAATTTATGCCTACGCCAAAATATAAACCTACAAACGGGTATTTGCCGGGCACCTCTTCAAGATTAATCCTTAGCATGTGGTTTTTTTCGGTATAATATATCGAATCGCCGGTTAAATTATTATAGTAATTATTTTGATATATCGATAAAGTATCGCCTTTAATTATATTATAATATGTGCCCGATTTGTCGGAATATATTTTAAAAACTTTTTGTTGCCAATAGTTATACTGCGCGCTAAACCAATAGCCTCCAACTTTACCCGAGTCGGGTTTATGAGTTTTAATAAAACCAACTTTTTGATCAAAAAACAATTGCTTGTCGGTAATTAATGTTTGCCCACCGGTTAGCCTTACCGGAATTTCGGTGGTGTTTAAAATTGTATCGGTAATATACCAACTGTCGGTAATGCCACCGTTTTCGTTAACCGATATTTTACCGAAAGTATAATTTAAATGTGTAGCAAACCTGTTTTTAATAAACGACAGGCCAGCTACTCCCGATGTATTTCGGGCTTTTTGGTTAAAGTAAACGCCATTACCTGTATGTGTATTATATTTTATAAAACCATTCAAATATTTATTAATATTTTGTGTATGTAAAACTCCAACGTTTTGCTCATCTTCGGGGCCAATGTTTACATCAAAAATTGTAAAAGGTTTGCGCACTCTGTAGTAAATAACATCGTGGGCATTATTAAGGTAGGGTGTAAAGCTTTGTAAAAAATTGCAATCTGTTTGTGGGTTTTGTTCAAAAAAAAGGTTCGACCGCGACGCCGAGCCAACATAGCCAATATAGGTGCTGGTGTATGCTGTTTTAAAAACAGGGTTTACATTTTGAAAACCGTTTAGTGTCGAATCGTAAACCATAATCGACAGCTCATGTATTTTTGTATTGTACTTCCATTTTTCGACAATATTAGTATCGGTGTTATAGTAAAAAACGTGTTCAAATAATGTGTACACGCTGGTATCGGCACCTTGTTTTACTACGCTGTTGGTGTCGGGTTGTTGGGTATTATAATTTTTTAGCGATGCGCCCGTTAAAGCTGTATCGGCAATTATTGTGTCGGCAACTGGTAGCGGGTTAATAAAATTTGCGGTTTGGGCAGCAACATTATTTTTATTGGCAGCTTGTGCCCAAATGCTAACACTAATAAGTATTAATAATATTATGGCCTTACTTTTATATAAAAAATTTCTCATTAAAACAATTAAAGCTATGTTGTTATTAATCAATTTATTTTTGATTAACGTAATAAATGGCCATAAAGTACAGCCTAAAAAATGTAGCCAAAGATATATATTTTTTATGGCGGCTACACCTTGTTCAAAAATTTTGCCAAATGTACAAAACAAAGGCGGCACCCTTAATTAAGGATGCCGCAATAAAAAGTTTAATTACTTAAAAAATATAAGTAACGCCAAAGCGTCCGCCCGACGGCCAGCCTCCTCCAACTTCAAGGTTAACAGCAAGGTTTTTCTGAAAAAAATACCTTCCGCCAACCTGGGCATTAAAACCCCACGGGTTGTTACTGCCTGTATAAAAGCCAAGGTTAATGCCGGCATATAAATCAAACTCGCTTGGCAGTTCCAACAATTTGTTAAAATGGTAATTACCATTTGCAGCTATACCAATTGTATTGGTATTAAGCCTAAACGATACCTCGCCACCAACTGTAATGTCGGGGTGTACACCAAAATCGGCACCTACATAAACGGGCAATCCCCAGTTTGAGAAACCCAAGCCCGCGTTTAACTGCTTGCCGCCTTTACCTAACGAGCCTTGTGCCGATACATATGTAATCAACATAAGGCTAAATAAAAACAATATTGTTTTTTTCATCATTATAAAAGTTTAATTTTTATTACAAATTATAGCCCATACCAAACCGGGCAGCCTATATTATTAATACAACATAAAATTACATTTGAAAATGCCTGCATTTTGCAATCAACGTTTTGTTGCAAAAAACTGTTTCATTAATTGTGAACACTCGTTCTCCATCACTCCTGCAACAATTTCGGTTTTTGGATGAAAAAGTTGTTTTCCAAATTTACTAAACCCGCGTTTACTGTCGGCAGCACCATAAACCACACGGCTTATTTGGGTCCAATAAGCAGCCCCGGCGCACATTACGCAAGGTTCAACAGTAACATATAATGAACAGTTTTTTAAATATTTACCTCCAATAGCATCAGCGGCAGCTGTAAAAACCTGCATCTCGGCATGCGCGGTAACATCGTTAAGCGTTTGGGTAAGGTTATAGGCGCGTGCAATAACACGGTTTTGGCTAACAATTACAGCACCAATGGGTATTTCACCTTTTTCAATTGCTGTTAAAGCCTCGTTGTAAGCTTTGCGCATAAAATACTCGTCGTTTAACCCCATAACCGCCTTTTTTGGTTGGCAAATATTACTAAAATTGTGTTTATTTCAAATTTGTTTCGGGTTTATTTAAATCAAAACCTATAACTAAACCTGCCTTTGCCCATAAACCGGCCTGTTCAATACCGCCAATGTCGACATATTTTTTATTTAAAATATTATTAATATCGCAAAAAACTTTATAGTTTTTATGTTTAAAATAAACTCCGGCATCAAAAAGCCAATAAGGCAAATAACCAACTTCGCTGGCGGTTTGGCTGGTAAAGGTTCCGTTACGATGGTTGTACAACAAACTTAATGTTACCGATAACTTTTTGTAAATTTTAATGTTTGTTTGCACCGATAGTTTATTTTTTAAATAATCGAGCGCGTAAGCCGACAAGCTACTGTCTTGTTGTACTTTATAAACATTGGTAAACCCATAACTTAATGCAATGTAATTAACAAACCCTATTGGGGCAAAAATTTGCGACGGTTGTAATTGAGCATAAATGTCGGTGCCATAAGCATTTAGCTTAGTAAAGTTAATGGTGGTATATTTAGTTTGCGACGGGTATTTAACCCAATCGATAGCATTGTGTATTTGACGGCCATAAACCGACACTTGCCCTGTAAAGGCAGGCTTATAAAATTTTGCCCCCAACTCGGCAGTAACAGCCTCCTCGGGTTTTAAGTTTGGGTTACCGGTATTTTTACGGCTTTGGTAATATAAATCGGTATAAGTGGGCAAGCGCATTGCCTGGTTTACCGATACAAATACTTTCGAGTTTTTATAAATATTAACAGCTGCCTCGAGCCCGCCATTAAAACGCGCCCCGTAGTTATTGTTATAATGTGCCAAAACCCCGGCGGTAATATCAATTTTTTTATAACTGTAGTAGTGTTCAAAAAATATATTTACATGCTTACGCCATGCCGATTTGGTATAAAACCCTTTGTTACTGTTAAAAACTTTTACAGTATCGGCAACCTCGCCCAAAACATTGCTTAAAACCGACTCGTACCTGTAATCAATACCTATGTAGGTGTTACCCAACAAACTATTATATAAAACATTAGTATTAATTCCGGCTGTTTTTGTTAAATGATAATTATGCCCACTGTAATAATTTGATTTATCGTAATTACCGGCCACATATTTTGCAGTATCAAAGTTTGAGGCAATATAATAACCATCCGAATACTTGTAAATATCTTCGCGAAAAAGCTCGAACCTGTCGGTGCTATGTAAATAATAAACTTTAGCATTGTAAGTTACATTACCAGCTTTTTTAAAATAGCTGCCCGATGTTAAAAACTGGCTAACCTGTTCAAACTGTTCGGGATATGCAAGTGAGTAAAAATCGTGAGCACCAAAGGCTTTGTTAACATAACCAACCTGTACCATAAAATGCCCTGGTTTTTCGATAAGCGATGCCGAATAAAAAACTGAATTCGACTTAAAATCGGTATTAGTTTTATACCCATTACACTGGTTGTGGCCTACCGATAAAAAATGAGTGATTTTTTTTGCAACAAAGCTTGCAGTTGCAAACATGTTTAGTAAACCATGCATACCGCCCGATAAGCCAACCAATATTTTATTGTTTGCATATTGCGGGGTAATAAAATTAACAGCACCGGTAAAAGCATTTGGCCCGTAAACCTTAGTGCCGGGGCCATTTAAAATTTCGATACGTTGTACCGATTCGGTTGAGAAAGGCAGGTTCAAATTATGATGCCCGGTTTGCGGGTTATTAACCGGTATGCCGTTAACAAGTATAAGTGTTTGGTCGAACGACCCCCCGCGAATACTAACATCGGCCTGCACACCTTGCTGTCCACGTTGGCGTATATCAACACCAGGCTGAATTTTTAGCAGTTCGTTAAGGCTTTGCGCGGGCAATTTTAATATTACCTGCCCGGGTACAATTGTTACCATACGCGGCATGTGAGTAAATGCTTTTTGCGCCCCCGACGAGCTAACAACAACCTCGTCGAGATTATAGTGCTTGTCAAAACTTGTTGTATCGGTTTGTGCATAACCTTTTTGTGGTTTAGCAATAATTGAAAAAATTGCAGTTAATACACCAATTTTTACAACTTGTTTTAAACTGCGAAAAACGCCAAACGATTTTCTTGACCAGCGTTTAAAGGTTAATAACGCCGACTTGTTAATTACATTTTTAAAATTCATAAAATAAATATTTAAATTAAACAAGCCGCAAAAATAGCATTATAACCTATACTCAAAGGTTAATCAACAAACTTATATCCTACACCTTTAATGGTTTTTATAAAGTCGTTGCCCAATTTTTCGCGCAATTTTCTGATATGTACATCAATAGTTCGGTCGCCAACAATAATATTGTTGCCCCAAACGTGGTCATAAATTTCGTCGCGGGTAAATACTTTGTTAGGTTTCGATGCTAACAAAACAAGTAGTTCAAACTCTTTACGCGGTAAAATAAGTTCAAGGTTGTTTTGTTTTACAATGTATTTTTCTTTATCAATAATAATTGAGTTTATTGCAATAATTGATGCATTCCCGTTTTCGTGCGAAAATTGCAAATCGAGTTTTCGTTTAAGTAATGCTTTAACCCTGCTAACCAACACCTTAGGTTTAACTGGTTTTGCAATATAATCATCAGCACCGGCATCAAAACCGGCAATTTGCGAGTAATCTTCGTTGCGGGCTGTTAAAAATGTAATAACCGGGTTGTTAAGCTCGGGCATTTGCCTTAGTTTTTCGCAGGTTTCCATACCGTCCATCCCCCCCATCATAACATCGAGTATTATAAGCTGTGGTAAAAATGTTTTTGCTTTAATAATTGCCTCCTCGCCCGATGCTGCTTTTTCAACAATGTACCCCTCGTTTTCAAGATTAAAGCCAATAAATTCAGTAATATCGGGCTCATCATCAACTAATAAAATTCTTTGTTTATTATTCATCATAAAAAATATTTTTAAATGGTATTAGCTTGCCCTGCTTACTTCGTAAACACACCTTTTGTTAATTTTATCAATCATGTGTTTATGTTCGGGCATAATTAAGTGTTGCATATTAATTTAAAATTCAATTATTGCAAAGCTATTGTTAACAATTAAGTGTAAAGTTAACTAATAGTTATCTTTATATAAAATTTTATTACTTTGGCAACAGGCAGTAAACAAGCCTATAATACAAGTGTTTTATATTATTTTTACCAAAACATATTAGTTTAAAGCTTGTTTATGAGAATGAATTTTAGGGCGTAATGAAAGAGGAACAATATACAATTAAAGATTTAGAAAAACTGTCGGGTATTAAAGCACATACAATACGCATGTGGGAAAAACGGTATGCCCTGCTCGAGCCAAACCGCACCGACACTAATATACGATACTATAATGGTAACGATTTAAAAAAACTGCTAAACATATCGATTCTTAATAAAAATGGTATTAAAATATCGCATATAGCCAAATACACAGCCGAAATAATATCGGCAAAAGTTATTGAACTAACAAGCCGCTCAAGCGATGTTGAAGACCAAATACAAAGCTTTACAATGGCAATGTTTAACCTTGACCAAACAAAATTTGAAAAGCTTTTGGCAGTGTCGTATATTAACCGTGGTTTCGAAAACACATTTAACGATATTATTTTCCCATTCTTACGTAAAATTGGGTTACTTTGGCAAACAGGTACAATTAACAGCGTGCACGAGCACTTTGCAGCAAATATTATTAAACATAAATTAATTGTTGCTATCGATAACCTATCGGTAAATTATAATAACGATAGCAAAAAATATGTACTTTTTTTGCCCGAAGACGAACAACACGAAATTGGCTTGCTTTATACTTATTACACCCTTAAAAAAAACAGGCACAAAGTAATGTATTTAGGCTGCTCGGTACCATTTAGCGCGCTAAGCGAGATTAACGTAATTTACCACTCACACTATATTGTTTTGGCCTTTATGGCAATACACTCGTCGACAAAAATTTTTGAATATTTAAAAAACCTTTCCGAAAAATTTACAAACCAGCAAATATTAGTGTTTGGCATTAATAACAACGTACCAGGCATAAACACGCTTAACAACATAAAACCAGTTAACAAAACTATCGAAGTTTTGCCAAAACATTAAGCAAATTTTTATTGGCAACCCCGCAATAAACAAAAATAAAATTCAAGCAAAAACATATTACGCAATTTGTTGTTTACATTAAAATTATTGTAAACGTTTTAAATATGCGTGTAAAGTGAGTTTTGATAAAAGTTTACATTATATAATTAAACTACAACAAAACTTAAATAGTACAATTATGGTTAAACAAAGGCTAATACTAATGTGCATGTTAATATTAATAAGCACACTAAGTTACGGGCAACTTAAAATTGAGGCCGAGTACCGCTTACGCAGCGAGCTGCGCGACGGGTACAAAGCACTGTCGGACGATAATACCGACCCTGCATTTATTACATTACAACGAACAAGGTTAAATTTTGATTACAAAACCGACAAGCTAACAGCATACCTGTCGTTGCAAGACGGCCGCGTTTGGGGCGATACAAAATGGGGAACCGACAGCCCAGGCGTTGGTATACACCAAGCTTATGTTAAATATAAAATGACCGAAAAAATTGCCATTAAATTAGGCCGACAAGAAATAACATACGACAAAAACCGCCTTATGGGGGTTAAAAACTGGGGAAACACACCATTAGTACACGACGCCGCAATTTTACAATACAACAACCAAGACAAAACCAAAGCCGATTTGGTTATTGGGTACAACAACGACAAAGACAAAAATTTTGAGTCAGATTACACTGTCGACATGTACAAATACCTGACAGTATTGCGCTTATACAACAAATTTAGCGACCAACTTAACCTGTCGTTCCTTACAATAATTGATGGAAACCAAGCCACAGCAAGTTACCGTACAGTATATGCACGTGGTACATCGGGGCTATATGCATCATTATCAATAAACAACATTACGGTTGATGCAATGGCCTATTACCAATATGGCAAAAGCGGAACAGGCAATAACATATCGGCCTGCTTTTTTCACCTAAAGCCAACACTTAAAATTAGCGACAATACCAAATTATCAGCAGGTATCGATTACATGTCGGGCGATAATGAATTAGACAACAACAATAAAACAAACTCGTTCTCGACAGTATTTGGCGATGGCCATGGATATTTTGGATACATGGATTATTTTACAAACATTCCAAGCCATACAAAAAACGGCGGCCTTAACGATATTTTTTTACAAGCCAACCAAACAATAAACAATAAAATAACTTTATCAGGTGCTTTTCACAATTTTATGCTTTCAAATAACATACTTGATGCAAGCTCAACGCCTACAAACCCTGTTGCAGCAAAAAAACATCTGGGTATTGAAATAGATGCAGTACTTGCATATAAATTTTACACAAATTCAACTTTATCAGTAGGTTACTCAGCTTTAGTAGCCCAAAAAACAATGGAACTCTTAAAATCAGGCAGCTCAAAAGGAGTTCAAAACTGGCTGTTTGTAGCTGTTTTATTCAAACCCGAACTATTTAATTCAAATAATTACCAGAAAGGAGAACCACAAAATGAGAGCAATAAATAATCTAAAAATCGGAAACAGGTTAACACTTTTTTTTGCAATTTTTTTAATTGTAACAATAATAGGTTTTGTGTATGCTATATACCAAACCAAAGTAATAAACCGCCAGGTAAACAATATTTACGGAGTACACCTTGTAAGCATCGATTACCTGCTACAAGCCGACCGCGATGCATACCAATCGAGCATAAGCTTATCGCAACTAATGCTTGTAAAACACAGTAATAATAATGATGCAATAACCAAACTTAGCAACGCAATAACCGAGAATATTGCACAAACAAAAGAACGTTACGGGGTATTCGAAAAAACATCGGAGCTCGACAACAAACCCGAAAACTCGGCAATATCAAACAAGTTCCATACAGCTTACACCGAAGTTGAAAAACTTACCAACCAAATTATAAACTTAATTAACGACAATAAACTTAGCGAAGCCGAAACTCTTTACCTTACGCGCTACAGCAATGAATTTGAAATAATGCGCGGTGCAATGGACGAGTTTACTGGCTTAACGCAAGCCGAAGCCGATGCAGCCTATAATGCAAGCGAAAAACTTAGCCGTAGCATTATGGTAAACAGCATAATTGCTTTAGTAATTGTTATACTACTTATAATAATAGGTGCAGTTGTTTTAACACAAAGTATTGCAACCCCATTGCTCAAAGCTGTTGGCCTGCTCGACAAAATGTCGAACGGCGACTTGACAATAACAGTATCGAAAGACCTTGAACAAAGAGACGACGAAGTAGGAAGTTTGATGAAAAGCCTGTCGGCTATGATTGTTAACATAACCAATATTGTTGAAACAATAGTACTAAACTCGAGCCAAATAGCCCAGGCCAGCAGCGAACTTAGCAGCACATCGCAACAACTGTCGCAGGGTGCATCAGAACAAGCATCATCGGTTGAGCAGGTATCATCAACAATGGAACAAATATCGGCAAACATATCGCAAAACTCCGACAACGCCCAACAAACCGAAAAAATTAGCGAAACATCGTCAAAAGGTATACAAAAAGTATCAGCATCATCAAAAGAAAGCTTAGACTCGATTAACATAATATCGCAAAAAATTACTATTATTAACGATATAGCTTTCCAAACAAACATTCTTGCACTTAATGCAGCAGTTGAGGCCGCCCGTGCAGGCGAACACGGCAAAGGATTTGCTGTTGTGGCCGCCGAGGTACGCAAACTTGCCGAGCGCAGTAAAATTGCCGCCGACGAAATTATATCGCTAAGCAACAAAAGCGTGTCGGTAACAAACGAGGCTGCACAAATGCTCGAACAACTACAACCCGAAATTGCCCGTACTGCAAGCCTGGTACAAGAGATAACATCGTCGAGCATGGAACAAAGCAATGGTGCCAACCAGGTTAATATGGCTCTTGCACAGCTAAACACAATTACACAACAAAATGCATCAATGAGCGAGGAGCTTGCATCGAGTGCCGAAGAACTATCAAATCAATCGCAGACACTTATAGAGATGGTATCGTTTTTTAAAACAAACGAAAACAAAAACCAGTTTAACACAACAAAAAAACAAAACACAAATGCTATTTCGAAACCAGTAAAAAACCAACAGCCAGGTACAATAAAAAACCAAAAAGGCGTTAACATTAATTTTAGCGACAAAAATATTAACGACAACGACTTTGTTAATTTTTAACATAATTTAACATAAAAAATGGGGTTTTTAGAACCCCATTTTTTATTAATACCAAACAATTTTAAAAAAACAACAAAAACGTTAGCATTAAACCAACATACATACTCAGCGGGTTTAAAATGCAACTATATTTTTT
>CAZJCR010000131.1:0-10812 GCA_964544385.1 uncultured Bacteroidales bacterium | reverse complement strand
TTACGTGTTTCTAACATATTTTTAAGTTCAAACATCTCGTCGCGTAGTCGGGCAGCTTCAATAAAATCGAGTTTACCGGCAGCCTGTTCCATCAGTTTTTTAGTTTTTTCGATAGCTTTTAATAAAGCATCTTTTGTCATATATGCAATTACCGGGTCGGCAGCAATACCTGATTTTTGCGGGCCAGTGTAAGCTTTTGGCTGCGTTTTATCGTCAATATCTTTGCTAACCATGCTACGCTGGGCTTTAATAATTTGTTTGGGTTCAATATTGTTATCGTGGTTGTATTGTAATTGTTTAATTCGCCTTCGGTTAGTTTCGTCAATAGTGCGTTGCATGCTGCCGGTAATTTTGTCGGCGTACATAATTACTTTACCGTTAATGTTACGTGCGGCACGTCCAGCTGTTTGAGTAAGCGAGCGTTCGCTGCGCAAAAAGCCTTCTTTGTCGGCATCTAAAATAGCAACAAGCGATACTTCGGGTAAATCTAAACCTTCGCGTAAAAGGTTAACGCCAACCAAAACATCGTAAATACCTTTACGCAGGTTTTCTAATATTTCAATACGGTCAAGAGTGTCAACGTCGCTGTGTATATAGTTACAACTGATGTTCAGACGGCTTAAGTATTTGTTTAGCTCTTCGGCCATTCGCTTGGTTAGTGTTGTAACTAAAACACGTTCTTTAACTTTAATACGGTCGTTAATTTCTTTAATTAAGTCGTCAATTTGGTTAAGGCTTGGCCTAACATCAATAACAGGGTCGAGCAGGCCGGTTGGCCTAATAACCTGGTCAACAATAACGCCGTTGCATTGCTCAAGTTCAAAGTCGGCAGGTGTTGCACTTACGTAAATTGTTTGCCCGGTAATTTGCATAAACTCGTCGAAAGTTAGTGGCCTGTTGTCGAGCGCGGCAGGCAGCCTGAAACCGTATTCAACAAGGTTCTCTTTACGCGAGCGGTCGCCACCATACATTGCACGTATTTGCGGCAGTGTTACGTGGCTCTCGTCGATAACTGTAATAAAATCGGGCTGAAAATAATCGATAAGGCAGAATGGCCGTGTACCTGGCAAGCGGCCGTCAAAAAAGCGCGAATAATTTTCGATACCGGGGCAATAGCCAAGTTCTTTTATCATCTCTAAATCATAATTAACGCGTTCGTCAATTCGTTTAGCTTCCTGGTGTTTGCCAATATCTTTAAAAAAAGCTATTTGTTTTACCAGTTCATCTTGTATTTGCGATATTGCTTTATTTATACGTGCCTGTGTTGTAACAAATATATTGGCAGGGTATATTAAGGCTTCGGTCAGTTGTTCAATAATGTTTCCCGATACCGGGTTAAACGAGTATATCTCTTCAATTTCGTCGCCCCAAAAAACTATTCGGTATGCAATATCGCCATAAGCAATAAAAACATCTACAGTGTCGCCGCGAACCCTAAACTGTCCACGTTCAAACTCAACCTCGTTGCGGCTGTACAAAGCGTCGACAAGGTGCCGTAATAATTGGTTACGGCTTATTGTTTCGCCTTTTTTTAGAATTATGGTGTTGGCGTTAAAGTCGTCGGGGTTGCCAATACCATATAAACACGATACCGACGAAACCACAATGACATCGCGACGACCCGATAACAATGCCGACGTTGCTTTTAGTCGCAGCTTTTCAATTTCTTTGTTTATGCTTAAATCTTTCTCGATATATGTGTCGGTTACAGGCAAATATGCCTCGGGTTGGTAATAGTCGTAGTACGATACAAAATATTCAACGGCATTATCGGGAAAAAACTCTTTAAGCTCGCTGTAAAGTTGTGCTGCCAAAGTTTTGTTATGGCTTAATACTAAGGCGGGGCGTTGTACCTGCTCCAGTACATTTGCAACAGTAAATGTTTTGCCCGAGCCTGTAACCCCTAATAATGTTTGGTAAGGCAGGTTTTGCAACAACCCGTCCGATAAAAGCTTAATGGCCTGTGGTTGGTCGCCGGTAGGTTTAAATGCCGATTTTATTTTAAATTCCATAATATTGTAACCCTGTTGTTTTTATTTTTGATAAAAAACCGCGTAAACAGCAAAATGGTCGCTATAGCCGCCAAAATAGTTTTTACCTCCATAGGTTTTCGATGGAGTTTTGTCGCCGTTTTTTTGTATGTAGCATAAAAATTCGGGCATGTGAATAAAACCTTGGGTTGCATAAGGCCTAAAACCCTTGTTTTTATTTAACGTTTTTTTGTTTATAATAATATTGTCGAGCATGTTATACTGTCCTCTATAATAATATGTTCCTTTACCGTCGAGGTAACTTTGGTACATAATGTTTACAAGGCAGTTCGAGCTGTCGGGTAAGTGAGCTCCCAAAATGTTAGTAAGGCTGGTGTTGTTTGGTTCGTCGTTCATATCGCCCATAATAATAATATTTGCATTTGGGTTAATTAATAAAACCGAATCGACCGATTGTTTTAATACCCTGGCAATATGGTTCCGTTTATCTTCGGTTTCGTCGCCACCCCGGCGCGATGTCCAGTGGTTAACAAACAGGTGCAGGGTATCGGTTTTTGTTTTTCCGCTCACGTATAAAATATCACGGGTGCGTGCATTACCGGCAAACGCGAAAGCAACCTGTACCGGGTAACTATTAATTACAGTAAAAGCGTCGGGGCGGTAAAGTAAGGCGCAGTCAATACCTCGTGGGTCGGGGCCGTCGTAGTGAACAACTTTGTAGCCTGCTTTTTTAATACTGGCGGCTTCTGCAAGGTCGGTAACTGCAGCGCGGGTTTCAACTTCAACAAGCCCAATAATTTCGGGCATCTCGTTTTTGTTTACCGATGCAATTACCTGCGCCAGCTTGTCAATTTTATTAAAGTAGCGTTTTGTGCCCCATTCTTTTTCTGAACCCGGTAAAAAATCGGAGTCGTTTTTACTTTCGGTATCAAGCGTGTCGAACAAATTTTCGACATTATAACTCATAACTGTAAAGTATTTTTTGTTTTTCCACTTTTGTGGCTGCGCTGTAACAGTAAAAGCTACAAATAGTAAAGCAATTACAGGTAAAAAAGTTTTAGTAGTAGTCATAAAAAAAATGTATTTTAATGTTGAGTATATGCAAAGTAGGCTATGGCGGGCCTCGAACTTATTAAACCATTACTATTTTTAAGCAGGCTACAACCCACTATATTATTACTATCAAGCCTATTTTGTATATACATTGTGTGTGCTTTAGTAATTATTTCAACCATTCGTTAAAATTCTCCATATTAATCACTTCAAAAGAAGCATTTGGATATGCACTTTTCCATTGTGTTGGTATTTTAACTTTGTCTTCTTTCCATTTAAATTCATATCCAAACAATGAACCGTCTCGTTCTTCCACCCAATCAACTTCTTGCTGCTCATATGTTCTCCAAAAATAATTATTTGATGAAAGTCTTCTATATTCCTGATATTTTAACCTTTCACTAATCATATAGTTTTCCCACAAAGCGCCAATGTCATTGCGAGCTTCAATGGGATTAAAATTTGCAATCACAGCATTTCTAATTCCATTGTCTAAGAAATACCACCGTGAATTTTTAGTGATTTCTTTTCTTAAATTCCTGCTAAATCCTTCAACTTTATGAAGTATAAATATTTTACTTAACAAGTCCAGATACTTTTCAACAGTATTCTTACTTATTCCTAATTGATTTCCTAATTCCTGAAGTGATACTTCTCCGCCAATTTGAAATGCTATCAGACGTAATAAATTGAATATTTTATGTGAATTTTTAATGTTTTCAAAAACCAAAAGGTCTTTAAGTAGATATGAACTAACCATTTCGTTTAAGTAATCAATTTTGTCCTCTCTATCAGGCAAATGCAATAACTCAGGATAACTCCCGAAAACCAGTCTTTCTCTTACCTTGTCAATTTTAGAAATACTGTTTTCAATTTGATTATATTCACTTTCAGATAATGCAAATAAGTTAAACGAATATTTTCTGCCTGTTAAAGGTTCTCCAGCGTCTTTATGAATATCAAATGATGATGAACCTGAAATAATAATTCTAAGTCCATCAATTTCATCTATCATGAGTTTTAGTTTCAAACCTATTTCAGGTATTTTTTGTGCTTCATCAATGTAGAGAAATTTATATGAACCTAAAATCTGTTTATAATTCTCCACACTTCTAATTGCAAGTTTATCATGAACGTTTATATCCTCTCCATTTAAAGTAAGAACAGGTTCATTTACTCGATTAAGTATCTCTTTTACAAGCACAGTTTTTCCAACCCGACGAGCACCAAAAATTATTACAACTTTATTAGATTGCAATTTCTTAATAACATTAACCGATAAGTCTCTGACTAAATAATCCATAATTCCGTCATTTGTTTGACGCAATTTACTACATTTCCGTTAAAGTAGCAAATTTGCACTGCGCTTATATTATTAAAGCCAACGCGCAAATATACCTAAAAAGAGCAACCAAAATAAAGCAGTACCTTTAATAAACATTAAATAATGCCGTTCCACTCGTTGTAAAACTGTTCAACAAACTGTTGCATAAATAAATGCCTGTTATTAGCCATTTGTTTTGCAGTATTAGTGTTCATAAGGTTTTTAAGCAAAAATAGTTTTTCGTAAAAATGGTTAATTGTTGGGGCGTTATGGTTTTTGTATTCGTTTTTTGTAAGGTTAAGGTTGGGGGCAATGCCCGGGTTGTACATTTCGCGGTTTTTATATCCGCCATAATTAAAAGCGCGGGCAATTCCAATTGCACCAATAGCATCTAAACGGTCGGCATCTTGAACTATATTAAACTCGTTACTTTTTTTAACCGGCTCACCTATACTACTGCTATACGACATGTTTTTTATAATATAAACCACGTGTTCAATTGTTTGGGCATCAATGTTTAAACGTGTTAAAAATGCCGATGCCGTGTTAGGACCAATAGTTTCGTCGCCGTTGTAAAACTTAGGGTCGGCAATGTCGTGCAAAAGTGCGGCAAGTTCAACAATTAAAAGGTTTGCAGGCTGCTCGGTTTTTGCAATGTTTTTTGCCAACCGCCAAACGCGTTCAATATGCCACCAATCGTGGCCGCCCTCGGCATTTTGTAGTTTATCTTTTACAAAATTTATTGTTTGGTTTATTGCTGTTTCCATTAGTTTTATTGATATATATTACTATTTTATATAACCTTAAAAAAACAAAAATATATTATAAGGTATTTTTTAACACTAAATTTGAAAACCAAACATATAGTAATTTTCTTATTTTTCGGGTATCGATATTAACAAAACTTTAAATGCCACAAAAACAAAATTTAGAACAATATTTTGGCCGCTTTCGCGAAAAAATTATTGGTATTGACACCGAATTTGTATCGCCATACGGCAAAAAAAAAATAATATATGCCGACTGGGTTGCAAGCGGCCGTTTGTACGCCGATATTGAACAAACAATAACTAATACTTTTGGGCCTTTTGTAGGCAATACCCACACCGAAACATCGGAAACCGGTTCGCGCATGACACGGGCTTACCATTATGCCCAAAGCATAATTAAAACGCATGTTAATGCCGCCCCAACCGATGTAATAATTTCGGCAGGTTACGGAATGACATCGGTAATAAACAAACTGATACGTATTTTAGGGCTTAAAATATGTGGCAAACTACAAAGCAACAATTGTTTGGCGCAGGTTGAAAAACCTGTTGTTTTTATTACACATATGGAGCACCACTCGAACCACACGCCATGGCTCGAAACTTTTGCCGATGTTGTAATTATTGAGCCGGGTTCCAATTTACAAATTGACCTTGATAATTTTGAAAAACTATTAATTGAACATAGTAACCGAAAATTTAAAATAGGTTCGTTTACCGCTTGCTCAAATGTTACAGGGGTGCATACACCTTATCATAAAATGGCCGCGCTAATGCACAAATATGGCGGGCTTGCTTTTGTCGATTTTGCTGCTTCGGCACCTTACCAAAATATTGATATGCACCCCCAAAACCCCGACGAGCGTTTAGATGCAATTTTTTTTAGCCCCCATAAGTTTATTGGCGGCCCCGGGGCGGCTGGAATTATGGTTTTTAACAGCAGTATTTACCACAACCCGGTTCCCGACCAGCCAGGCGGTGGTACTGTTGACTGGACTAACCCGTGGAACAAATATAAATATGTCGATAATATTGAAACCCGCGAAGACGGCGGTACACCTGGTTTTTTACAAACAATAAAAGCGGCTTTGGCTATTAAGCTTAAAGAAAAAATGGGAACCGATAATATTATTGCACGCGAAAACGAATTGCTTAACCTTGCTTTCTCTTTGCTTAGGCAGGTTAACGGTATTCACATACTGGCCGATAATATGTTACACCGGTTAGGAATTTTATCGTTTTATATCGATAATATTCATTTTAACCTTGTGGTTAAATTGCTTAACGACCGCTTTGGAATACAAATGCGTGGCGGTTGCGCCTGCGCCGGTACTTACGGCCATTACCTGTTACAGGTAACTTACGAAAAATCGATGGCCATTACCGATAAAATTAACCATGGCGACTTGTCGGAAAAACCAGGGTGGGTTAGGTGGTCGTTGCACCCTACTACTACAAACAACGAGGTTTTGTTTATTATTGATGCTATTAACCAAATTAGTAACAACTACTTAGCATGGCAAACCGATTATGTTTACAATAAACATACAAACGAGTTTGTTTATAAAAACAACAACTATACAAATTTTAATGTTGCTACATGGTTTAAAATGTGATAAAAAATTGATTAATGTGTTTATCTAAAAACATTCGTTTTGCAGTTAATAAAATAGCTGCGTTATTGGTACTTTTTGCAATATTGGTATTACTTGTATTGTTTTTTGTTTATTCAATAAAACAAGTTAATAATATTGCCCAAAACCAATACGGGCTATTATATGATATTAATAACCAAAAATCAAATAGTTTCGATTTATTAATGTCGCAACAACTGTTACAAACAGGCATTTTAGCTTCGGACCCGGTTTTAATTAATAATGTAAATAACTATTTATCTACAAACCAAAAAAACTATTATAACAACATTAAAAACCAAATTGCCAACTTTGGCCAGTTTGTAAATATAACTGTAACAAAAAGTAATGGTTCTATAATTTATAGCCTTAATAATATTGCCGATACAATTATTAACTGTAATGAGTTTTTACAGGCAAAAAGCAATATAACAACAACTAATAGCAGTATTTATTTACACGCTGGCAAAAACAAACTTGTAACCAGTTTTTTTTCGCCGCTTATTAACAACAACGGGCAGGTTATTGCAATGCTTATTATAACTGTCGATATTGCCAATTTTTTGTTTGATACCAATAATTATATATGTAACCTATGCATCTATAATTTGGTTGTACACAGTAATGCTGGTAATTATTATGTAATAAACAACAGCGGTTTTAAGCATTATAGCGCGAATAATTTTTTTAAACATTTTCCCGAACTCGATAATTATTTTAAAAGAAACATTGCTAATTGTATAAGCAAAAGTTTAAACAATAGTAAAACAATACTTAACGTGTTTAAAAACAACAACACGGGGTTAATGTTTGTATCGGGTACAAATTACGGTATTTTGTTACACAACTCGCTGTATATTAATAAAATAAAAATTTTAATACTAATTATTTTGTTTATTAGTATTACTATTTTGTTAACAGTATTTATAACCTTGCGCATTAAAAAAATAAATATTGTAAAGTATAAGCTAAACAAAAATTATTATACTAAAAACCAGTGGTTTAAAACAACACTTTATAGTATTACCGACGGTGTAATTACAACCGATGTTAATAATGTTATACTACAAATGAACCAGGTTGCCGAACAGCTAACCGGTTATACCGAGCCCGAAGCAATTGGACAAAACATTGAGAACGTTTTTAAAATAATTAACAATAAAAAAAACAAAAATAACAGTAGTACAAATAACAGTATAAACTACACGTTATTAGAATCGAAAACCGGTGCAAGTTACCCGGTAAGCTTATCAAAATCGCCAATTTTATACAACAACACCGATTTTATTGGTACAATATATATTTTCCGCGACCGTACCGACGACTGTAAAAAACAAGAACTTATTGACCAAAGCCGCCAAAGGCTCGAGCGTTCGGAGCTTGCATCAAAAAGCGGGAGCTGGGAGTATAGCCTTAAAACAGATATACTTAATGGCTCGGCTGGTGTGCTAAAAATTTTTGCTTTACAAAACCAAAACCATTCATTCGACGAAATTACACAATTGTGCCTTCCCGAGTACAAACCTTTAATTAAACAAGCGTTAGAGTATCTTATTGAAACCAATAAGCCTTACGAGTTCGACTTAAAAATAATTATACCAGGTACAACAAGTGTTAAAGATATTTATATTACAGCACTTTACGACCCCGATAAGCATATTGTTTACGGCACTGTTCGCGATATTACTTCGATTACACAACTACAAAACGCAAAACAGCAATTGGCGCAAATTATCGACCAAAGTATTAACGAGGTTTATGTTTTTGATGCGCAAACACTTAAATTCGAGTATGTTAACCAGGCAGTTGTAAGTATACTGTTAGCGAGTTAAATAACATGACACCATTAGATATTAAACCCGATTTTAATTACGATAAATTAAACAGCTATTTTAATAAACTAATTCAGGGTAACGATAATAAAGTTGTTTTTAACACCATACACAAGCGTAAAAACAACACTGTTTACCCCGTACAAGTATTGTTACAACTGCAAGTAATTAATAACCGTAAACTTTTTTTTGCGGTAGTAAACGACATTACATCGCAGGTAAATGCCCAAAAAGAGTCGGAGCTGCAAACACAACAATTTAAGGTTTTAATCGATACCACGTCGGACGGGTTTGTACGCATTGACCCAAATGGGCAGATACTCGAAATAAACGAAACTATTTGCCACATGTTTAAATACCCGCCAAAAGAACTTTACAGTTTATCGTTTTTTAATTTGTTGGTATATAATAATATTGACGAGATTAACAATAATATCGAAAATATTAAAAAGCATGGTTTTGCTATTTACGAAACCAGTTGTCGTACAAAATACAATAAAATTATCGATACCGAACTAAGTATAAGTTATTGGGCAGGCCAAAATCAACTTTTGATATTTATACGCGATATTACCGACAAAAAAAATGCCGACCGCAATATACTTAACGCTAATATCGAGGGCGAGGAACGCGAGCGAAACCGTTTTTCGCAAGAGCTACACGACGGCCTCGGGCCACTTTTGTCGGGTATAAAGCTATATTTTCAGTGGATAGCCGAAACCAACAACCCCGACAAAAAAAAGCTGCTTGTTGACAAAGGGAACCAAAACATTAACGAGGCTGTACAAACTTTGCGCGAGATATCGAACAACCTTAGCCCCCGTACTCTAAACGCTTTTGGGCTTAACGTGGCTGTTACTAATTTTATTAATAACCTTAACCACGGTAAAGCACCAATTATTGCTTTTAATTCGGATATTAACTGTAGGTTTAAAATTAATATCGAACTGGCTTTATACCGGGTTATTACCGAGCTTATTAACAATAGTATTAAACACGCGGCAGCAAGCCAAATAAATGTTAATATTAGTTACGTTGTTAGCAAAAAAACAATTGAACTAAACTACAACGATAACGGTTGTGGTTTTAATGTCGAAAATTCTAAAACCCACAATGCCGGTAAAGGGCATGGTGTTATGAACATTAATAACAGGGTACAAGGTTTAAAAGGCACAATATCAATAAAGTCGTCGGCAGGCAATGGCGTAAACTATAGTATTATAATACCGGCAAACAGCTTGAGTTAGTATGCTTTTGTTTAGTAAATTTTTATAAATTTGCCTTGCTTTTTTCAACAAAATGGTTAATAACTTTACACAAAATACAGTAAGCAAAATTATTTTGGTCGACGACCATTCGCTTTTTCGCGAGGGAATAAAGCTACTTATCGAGATGGAGCAAATTGGCCACGTAGTTGCCGAGGCCAGTAACGGCACCGAGTTTATCGAACTTTTAAACATGCACACCCCCGATTTGGTTATACTCGATATTGACATGCCGGTAATGGACGGACTTGAGGCTACACACAAAGCATTGGCAAAATATCCCGGCCTTAAAATTTTAATTTTATCGATGCACGGCAACCAGGAGTATTACCAGCAATTTATCGATACCGGTGTTAAAGGTTTTACACTAAAAACAGCCGGTAAAGCCGAGCTCGAGAATGCAATACGCACAATACTGGCAGGTAACACATACTTTTCGCAAGAACTATTGCTTAAAATAATTAACGACCTTAACAATGGCAGCCACAAACAAAATATTACCGACGAACTTGGTATTACTGCTCGCGAGGTTGAAACACTTAAACTAATTGCCAAAGGTTTATCGATACCATGCATTGCCGAAAAAATATTTTTGAGCCCAAAAACTATCGAGGCATACCGCTCGAAACTTTTACTTAAAACCGGTACAAAAAATACACTGGCACTTGTACTTTTTGCTATCAAAAACAAACTTGTTACCGAGTTTTAAAAACCGCGCGCCTAACGGCAATTTAGCATTACCAAAAAAAAACAGTGCATACCCAAATATACATAATGGTGGTATTTATACTACTTTTTATAGTGTAAACCCTAATATAATTTAGGGTACAGTTATACTAATTATAGGGTTTAGGTTATAAAAACACAAACTGTTATTGGCTTATTTTGAATTAACATTTATCAATTACAATAATGTTAATTTTTTTTACCAATGAAGCTTATA
>CAZJCR010000130.1:0-10840 GCA_964544385.1 uncultured Bacteroidales bacterium | reverse complement strand
CGGAGTATAGTGAAATACTTACAAAATCTAAATCGATTGAGCCATTAGCTCAATTCATGTAACAAAAAAGAAAGCAGGTATCTGACCAATAAAAATTAAAAAATAAACAGATGAAAGTTTACGACATTTACCAACAATACCCTATAGCCTTAGTAAAAGCAAGTGGTATGGACTTGTGGGACGAAAAAGGCAATAAATATCTCGATTTTTATGGTGGGCACGGCGTTATATCAATAGGCCACAGCCACCCCGAATTTGTAAAATCGCTAACACACCAGCTTAGCCAAATAGCATTTTACTCGAACGCGTTTATAAACCCTTTACAAAACGAGCTTGCAAGTTTGTTGGGCAAATTATCGGGCTACAATGGTTATTGCCTGTTTATGAGCAACTCGGGTGCCGAGGCAAACGAAAACGCGCTTAAAACAGCATCGTTTTATACACAACGTAACAAAGTTTTGGCAGTAAAAGGGGCTTTCCACGGCCGTAGTGCCGCAGCTGTTGCGGTAACCGATAACCCGGGCATACAAGCTCCATTCGGGAGCCAGCTCGATGTCGACTTTGTTGAATTTGACAACATTGACCAACTAACTCAAAAACTAAGTACAAAACAATACGCAGCATTTATAATTGAAGGCATACAAGGTGTAAACGGAGTTTTCGAATCGCCATCGGGTTACTGGCAAGCCGCGCGCGAACTATGCACACGTACAGGCACTATATTAATTGCCGACGAAATCCAGTCGGGGTATGCTCGCTCGGGCAAATTTTTTGCACATCAATATCATAACATTAGTGCCGATATTGTTACTACTGCCAAAGGAATGGGCAACGGTTTCCCGGTTGGCGGCACACTTATTGCCCCCGAACTGCAATTAGCCAAAGGTAAATTAGGTACAACATTTGGCGGCGGCCAGTTAGCTTGCGCCGCTGCTATTAGCGTGCTAAAAGTTATCGAAACTGAAAACCTAATTATTAATGCCGCAGTACAAGGTGGTAACCTTAAAAACGAGATAGCAAAACTCGATACTGTTAAAGAGGTACGCGGACGGGGATTAATGCTTGGTATCGATTTTGAACCAACATCGGGCAAAAAAATACGCGACATTTTACTAAACGAGTTTGGAATTATTACCGGGTTTTCGTCGCCCGAAATACTCCGCATTTTACCACCTTTAAATGTTACCCCACAAGCTATTAACATATTTTTAAGCTCGCTAAAACAAGCTATCGAAAAAGCAAAATAACAAACCATTTATTTACATTATTTATAAATAACGACACTAAAAAATATTAGTAAAAATGAAAAAACTAACCATAGTAAAAGCCGGCGGACGGGTACTCGATACCGATGATGAACTTAACAAACTGCTCAACAGTTTTGCATCGGTACAAGGTAAAAAGCTATTAGTACATGGTGGTGGTGTTTTTATTAACCAACTTTGCCATAAACTTAATATCGAAACCCAAATGGTAAACGGCCGCCGTATTACATCAAAAGCTAATATGGACGTTGTACTTATGGCATGTGCCGGCAAACTTAACAAAGAACTTGTTGCCGGTTTAAACAAGTTAGGTTTTGATGCTGTTGGACTTTGTGGTGGCGACCTTAACATTATTAAAGCGCATAAACGCCCACCCCACCCTATCGATTTTGGAATGGTTGGCGACATTGACATAGTTGACACAAAATGGCTTAAATTTTTTATCGATAACGAGGCTGTGCCTGTTATATCGTCAATATCGCAAAGTAATAATTACGAACTGTTAAATACCAATGCCGACACAATTGCCGCGCATATTGCAGCCGCCATGGCACAACATTATATTGTTGAACTTGTATTTTATTTTGATAAACCAGGGGTTTTAACCGATGCCAATAACAATAACTCGGTACTGCCTGTGCTAAATTATAAAACTTTTGAAGATATGAAAGCTAACCAAAGTATACATACCGGAATGTTGCCCAAACTACAAAACGGCTATTTTGCACTAAATAAAGGTGTTAAATCGGTAAAACTTGGAAACAAAATATCGAGCGGAACCATATTAGAGCTTTAAAACTAAGTTGAGCAATTATAGTAATTCCCAATTTTATAATAATATTTAAAGGCTGGTACATATAACGCACCAGCCTTTATTGTAAATTTATGTTTTAAAAAAAAACAAAATGACAAACTACACTACCCAAACTGCAACAAATAGCGCGGTAAATTTACTGATGCAACTTATTTCAACGCCGTCGGTAAGCCGAAACGAAAACGAGGCTGCAAATATTATTGAAAAATTTTTAGAAAACGAAGGGTATAAAATTAACCGTGTAAAAAATAATATTTGGGTTCATTGTAAAAACTACAACCCAAATAACAAAACCATAATGTTAAACTCGCACATCGACACGGTAAAGCCGGCACAAGGTTGGCAAACCGACCCATTTTTACCAATACTTAACAACGGCAAACTAACAGGGCTTGGCAGTAACGACGCTGGCGGTCCATTAGTAAGTATTTTAATGTCGTTTATTATGTCCGAAAATTTTAACCTAAAATACAACCGTGTTTTTGCCATGTCGGCCGAAGAAGAGGTGTCGGGCGAAAACGGTATGCAACTTTTATTAAAAAACATTACAAATATTGATGCCGGCATTGTTGGCGAACCTACATGCATGGAGCTGGCCATTGCCGAAAAAGGCCTTTTGGTTTTAGATTGCCAGTCGACAGGTAAAGCCGGCCACGCTGCACGTACAGGCGGAATTAACGCCATTACTTTGGCAATTAACGATATTGAATGGTTACATACATATAAATTCGAAAAAGAGAGCCCGTTTTTAGGCCCGGTAAAAATGACAGTTACCCAAATAAATTCAGGTACCCAACACAATGTTATACCCGATGTTTGCAATTTTGTTGTTGATGTACGCACCAACGAACATTACAGCAATACCGATGTATACAATGTTATTTGTAAAAACCTTAAAGCCAAAGTAACAGCAAGGTCGTTTCGAATGAACTCGTCGGGTATTGATATAAACCACCCAATAGTAAAAGCAGCAAAACAATTAGGTATTAATTGTTTTGGTTCACCTACCACATCGGACCAGGCACTTATTACCACTTTCCCGACAGTTAAAATTGGCCCTGGCGACAGTAACCGTTCGCATACAGCAAACGAATTTATTTTGGTTAGCGAACTTGAAAATGGTATTGATATTTATAACCAACTTTTAAAATCTATTGATTTATAAATAATTGGGGTTGGTATTTTTGTACCAACCCCAACAAAATAAAATGTAACCTTAAAAATTATCTAAATTACCCCTTGGTCTATCATAGCATCGGCAACTTTAATAAAACCCGCCACATTAGCTCCTTTAACATAATTAATGTAACCATCGGGTTGAGTTCCGTACTTAACGCACGAAGAGTGTATATTTTTCATAATCTGCTGCAATTTACTATCAACCTCGTCGCGTGTCCAGCTAAGCTTCATGGCATTTTGGCTCATCTCTAACCCCGATGTGGCAACCCCGCCGGCATTTGCAGCTTTACCAGGGGCAAATAAAATTTTGTTTTTTTGGAACAGTTCAATAGCCTCGGGGGTACAAGGCATGTTTGCAGCTTCGCATACACATATAACTTTGTTATTAACAAGCATTTTAGCATCGTCAATGTTTAGCTCGTTTTGTGTAGCGCAAGGCAATGCAATATCAACTTTTTGCTCCCAAGGGCGTTTACCGGGGTAAAATTTAGCTCCTTTAAACTCGGTAGCATAAGGAGCAACTATGTCGTTATTCGAGGCCCTTAACTCGAGCATATAATCAATTTTTTCACCGCTAATACCATCGGGGTCATAAACATAACCATCGGGACCCGAAATTGTAATAACTTTTGCTCCCAGTTCGGTTGCTTTACGTACTGCGCCCCAGGCAACGTTTCCAAAGCCCGACACAGCAACAGTTTTGCCCTTGAACGACTCGCCTCGCATAGCAAGCATCTCCTGGGCAAAATAAACATTTCCAAAACCGGTGGCCTCCGGCCTTACCAACGAACCGCCCCAGTTAATACCTTTGCCTGTAAGTACCCCTGTATGTTCGTTACGTAATTTTTTGTACATACCATATAAATAACCAACCTCGCGGGCGCCTACGCCAATATCGCCAGCAGGTACATCGGTTTCGGGACCAACATGCCTAAACAACTCTAACATAAAAGCCTGGCAAAAGCGCATTATCTCGCCGTCTGATTTACCTTTGGCATTAAAATCGGAACCACCTTTACCTCCGCCCATTGGCAAAGTGGTGAGGCTATTTTTAAAAATTTGTTCGAAGCCCAAAAATTTTAAAATACTAAGGTTAACACTTGGATGAAACCTTAACCCTCCTTTATATGGGCCAATTGCGCTGTTAAACTGTATGCGGTATCCACGGTTAACCTGTACTTCGCCTTTATCGTCAACCCAGCAAACCCTGAAAATTATTGTACGCTCTGGTTCAACCAATCGTTCAATAATTTTCGCGTTGTCGTATTTTGGGTTTTGGTCAACAAAATCGACAATTGTTTCCAACACTTCTTTTACTGCTTGTAAAAACTCTTTTTCGCCGGGGTTCTTACGTTCCACATCGGCCATTATCTTTTCGAGGTTCATGATAATAATTATTTAATTTTTTTTAATATCGGATAATACTTAGTTTACTAACTATTAATTTATATTTAATAAAATGTCCTGCTTTCAAATTGATAGTTACTACGAACAAAATTCAACCTTTGTTTCTTACTTTACAAGCTATTATATAACATCATTCATGCTCTTTTTAAATTATACGGGTATAAAATATTCAATTATTTTAGCTTAACACCCTAATAACAAACAATATTGAAAAGTTTAAATACTAAAAACCAATATTTTTATAATTAATAGCAATGTTATTAAACAGCAATTAATAATATTATTTTTATAATTAACATAAAGTACAAATAAACCATACGTTTATTAATTTTCGGCATATTTTATATAACATAAATATTAAAAATAAAAATTAACAAGGTTATAAGTTACAATTTATAACTATAACCGAATTTTTATACAAAATAATACAATTATTTAAAAATATAAATTATGTTGTATACATAATAATTATCTATAATACAAGGCATTAAATTAAGTAATATTTAAGTAACTTTACATTTATATAAACCCGTAACTATGATAAAAACATTTATTTTTGCAGCCATTTTATTACTGTTGTTTAGCTGTAGCAAAACTACCGAACAAAATGCAGCCGACAATTTTATGATAAGCATAATAAACAATATTTACAACAATTTATTTTTGCCCAATTTAGAACCAGAACATATATCAACATTGCTTAAATATTCGGACAACAAAACAATAATAAAAAACCCGGTAATTAACCCAATATCGTCGTTTTTTCCCGACAGCGTTACAGTAGGATATATTGCTTTATGGACAATTGAGTCGATTAGAATAACTGAAATAACCAGCAATACATCGGAGTTTGACCGATTTCCCTCGTTAGCACCAATGGTTAGGTGTACAAATAATATACATACAAACCGGTTTATTTTACAAGATACCGTATCGCAACTATACAAAAAATGGTGGAACAATGAAATACCAACACTACAAAAACTACAAGTTAGCCCATTAAGCAATACAACTTTTTTTTGGATTTAGTTATTTATTATCAATACCATTTACCTAATTTTACATACCTAAAAAACGAGCCATGATACAAAGTTTTTTAAAATACTACAATAAACTTATAGTGCTAATAATAGCTTTAACAGGCACTTTAACAGGATGCCAAAATACGCCTGGCACAACCAACTGCGAGTATGGTACACCCTATGCCAAATTTAAAATTAACGGCCTTGTTACCAACAAAATAACCAAACAACCTGTCGAAAATATTGGCATAATACCATACCTGAAAAAGTTTTATAACAATACGGTAAATTATGTAATTATCGACACCTTAAAAACCGGCAGCAGCGGTACATATACTGTTGATATTGAAATGTTCCCCGAGTCCGATTCGGTTTACCTCCATTTTTTCGATATCGACAGCACAATTAACATGTCGTACAAAAGGCACGATACTGTATTATTTTTTGACGCATCAAAACTTACCGGTAATGATGGTTGGTACGCTGGCGGATATTCAACTACTTGCAATATCGAATTATCGAAAAATAATTAATGACTGGTATTAAACATAAACTTTTAAGTTGGCTTTTTAGGCAACACCGCATTAGTTTAACAAAAACACACCAGCTCGATTACCTTTTTTGGGAATGTACCCTGCGTTGTAACCTTAATTGTTTACATTGTGGTAGCGATTGCCACAAAAATGCATTAGTTAACGATATGCCCGCCAACGATTTTTTAAACGTTATAAGGCAATTACCAAAAAACTATAACCGCAACAACATTTTAATAGTTATTACCGGTGGCGAACCTTTATTACGCAACGACCTTACATATATAGGAACCGAACTATACAAAATGGGACACCCGTGGGGAATTGTTACAAACGGAATGGCACTTAACAGTAAAAAGCTCGACGAGCTATTATTAAGTGGTTTACGTACTTTAACAATAAGCCTTGATGGCTTATTTGAACAACATAATTACCTTCGCCAAAATAAAAACGCTTATAACAATGCAATTAACGCAATTGCATTGGCGGCAAAAAAAACGTCAATTGAGTTCGATGTTGTTACCTGCGTACACCATAAAAACATTGACGAACTGCCCCAATTGGCTGAGGTTTTAATAAATTTGGGCGTAAAAAAATGGCGACTGTTCTCAATATTTCCAAAAGGGCGTGCAGTAACTCATAACCTTGCACTGGTAAACAACAAAAAAGTAGAACAACTATTAGAATTTATAAAACAAACAAGGTTGCAAGGTAAAATTAAAGCATCGTTTGGTTGCGAGGGTTTTTTAGGTAATTACGAGATGCAGGTGCGCGACACGCCTTTTTTTTGCCGCGCAGGCATAACGGTTGCATCGGTTTTAGCCGACGGCACAATATCGGCATGCCCGTCGATTGACCGTTGCTTTGCGCAAGGCAATATTTACACCGATAATTTTAATTTTATATGGGAAAACAAGTTTGAAATTATGCGAAACCGCGATTGGGCTAAAACAGGTATATGCAAAACCTGCAACCAATGGAAAAATTGTTTGGGCAATGGTTTACATTTACGCCAACACAACATGAAAGAACCTGCTTATTGCCACTATAATATTTTAAACAACAAGGTTTAGTTGTACAAAAAAAAAAGCTGCCTAATCAATTTAGGCAGCCTCTTAAAATATATCTAATAAAATTATCCGTTATTCATCGAAATAAGGAACTCCTCGTTACTGTGAGTTTTCACGAGCCTGTCGCGCAAAAATTGCATTGCCTCAACCGAGTTCATATCCGAAAGGTAATTGCGTAATACCCACAAGCGGCTCAAGGTATCTTTACTTATAAGAAGGTCGTCGCGGCGTGTGCTCGACAAGTTAATATCAACAGCCGGGTAAATACGTTTATTGCTAAGCTTACGGTCGAGCTGCAGCTCCATGTTACCGGTTCCTTTAAATTCTTCAAAAATAACTTCGTCCATTTTCGAACCAGTTTCGGTAAGGGCAGTTGCTAAAATTGTTAACGAACCACCATTTTCGATATTACGTGCAGCACCAAAAAACCGTTTTGGTTTGTGTAAAGCATTTGCATCGACACCACCCGACAATACTTTTCCCGATGCAGGCGAAACTGTATTATAAGCGCGTGCAAGCCTTGTAATTGAGTCGAGCAAAATAACTACATCGTGGCCGCACTCAACAAGGCGTTTTGCTTTTTCGAGTACTATGCTTGCCACTTTCACATGTTTTTCGGCGGGTTCGTCAAAGGTTGATGCAATAACTTCGCCGTTTACGCTGCGGGCCATATCGGTAACCTCTTCGGGGCGTTCGTCAATAAGCAGTACAATAAGGTAAACCTCGGGGTGGTTGGCGGCAATAGCGTTTGCAATCTCTTTAAGTAAAACTGTTTTACCTGTTTTTGGCTGAGCAACAATTAACCCGCGCTGGCCTTTTCCAATTGGAGCAAACATGTCGACAATGCGTGTTGATGGAGAGCATTGCGAGTGGCTTGTAAGGTCGAATTTTTCGTTAGGGAAAAGTGGGGTTAAAAAGTCGAAAGGAACGCGGTCGCGAACAGTTTCGGGCGATTTGCCGTTAATTGCCTCAACTTTAATTAGCGGGAAATATTTCTCGCCCTCTTTAGGTGGCCTTATTGCACCCGAAACGGTATCACCGGTTTTAAGCCCGAAAAGTTTAATTTGCGACTGGCTAACGTAAATATCGTCGGGCGAGTTAAGGTAGTTATAATCCGATGAGCGTAAAAAACCATATCCGTCTTGCATAAGTTCAAGAACGCCCGATGTTGTAATAAGGCTGTCGAACTCGTATTTAGCTTTTTCGTCTTTTACTTGTGGTTGGTTTTGTTGTTGTGGTTGGTGTTCGTACCTGCGTTTTTGTTGTTCGCCACGTTCGGCGTTATCGCTACGGTTATAACGTTCGGTGCGCTCGTTTTTATCGGCGTATTGTGTACGTTGTTCCTGCGGCCTGTAAGGTTTGTCGTTATTATCGGAACGCTGTTGCCTGTCGTAATTTTGCACTGGGCGTTCTATTGGTTTACGCTCAATTTGTTGTGGGCGTGGTTCGTTATTTTGTTTTGAATATTGGCGTTCCTCTTCTTCAATTTTTTTACGGTCATCGTATGATGTGCGTGCTAAAATTTTCTCTTTAAAAGGTTCGGGCTTTTGCTCGGCCTGTTCGTTTTTTTGTTCGGTATTTAGCGACTTTGGCGGTTCGGTACGTTCGATACGGTTTTGCGGGTTTACGCTAAGAACTTTTTCGGCCTCTTTTGTTTTGCGTAAACGGGCGCGTTGTGGTTTATTGTCGTTGTCGGGCTCGTTAGTTACAGGCTGTTCGGGCTCGTCGGCTGGTTTTGCAGCTTTTTTGTTTTGGCTTACTTTTATGGCCTGTTGATCTAAAATTTTATAGATTAAATCTTGCTTTCGGAGCGTTTCGGTACGCTTAACACCTATTTCTTTGGCAATTTCTTTTAACTCAGGAACAAGCTTCTTGTTCAGCTCGAGAATATCATACATCATGTTACGGTTTGTTATTGTCGGATAAAAATCCTTAGTTTTAGTTTCTTATTGAAAGATTCACGAAAATGAAGTGATTGATTTTCGGTAATGAATATTTACCTTTATTTGAAAACGTTGCAATTATAATTATAAATCGGATATCATCAAAATAATTTTAAAAAAATTACATTTTAGTTTAGTTTTTTTTGTTACACGATAATTTTTAGGGGGTTAACTTTTTATTTTTATATACAATTGTTTTTGTTTTTTGTTTAGTAAAATGGTTTTTCGATAAAAAATACTGATATTATTATTAAAACCTGACAGTTTATCCAATATAAAAAACAAACCCCGGCAAGTTTTTTACTGCCGGGGTTTTATTATAAAACAATTGTTATTATTTTTTTTGTGCAATTAAATATTCGGCAATTTGAACCGCGTTAAGTGCAGCACCTTTGCGTATTTGGTCGGCAACGCACCAAAAGCTTATACCGTTAGGGTTCGAAATATCGGAGCGTACACGGCCAACGTAAACGTCGTTTTTACCTGCAATGTCGAACGGCATTGGGTATTTTTTGTTGTTAGGTTCGTCAATAACAGTAATACCTACGGTTTTAGCACATTCGGTGCGGAAAGCCTCGGGGGTAACCGGCGATTCGGTTTCGGCCCAAATAGCCTCGCTATGGGCTCGCATTACAGGTACACGTACGCAGGTAGCACTAACTTGTACATCGGAGTGCATAATTTTACGTGTTTCGTTAAACATTTTCATCTCTTCTTTGGTGTAACCGTTATCGGTAAAAACGTCGATATGTGGTATTACATTAAAGAGTATTTGGTGTGCGAATTTTTCGATTGTAAGGTTTTTACCTGCCACAAAGTCATTGGTTTGTTGTTCTAACTCGGCCATGCCCATTGCGCCGGCACCACTGGCACTTTGGTATGATGCAACGTGTACACGTTTTATGTGCGACAGGTTTTCGAGTGCTTTTAAAGCAACCACCATTTGTATTGTTGTGCAATTAGGGTTTGCAATAATATTGCGCTGATGGTTTAATGCATCGGCTGCATTAACCTCGGGTACAACTAATGGCACATCGGCATCCATGCGGAACGCGCTCGAGTTGTCGATCATAATTGTACCATGCTTAGTTATTGTTTGAGCAAACTCAATTGATGTACTACCGCCTGCCGATACTAAAGCAATGTCAATGTCTTTAAAATCGTCGTTGTGTTTAAGCTCCTTAACAGTAAGCGTTTTTCCGCGGTAATTGTACTGTTGTCCGGCACTACGTGCCGAGCCAAATAAAACTAACTCGTCGATGTTAAGGTCCCGCTCCGACAGGATACTCAGGAACTCCTGGCCAACTGCTCCGCTGGCTCCAACAATGGCAATTTTCATTTTAATTATTAATTTATTATTGTATTTAATTATATACTGGTAATTTTAAATTCTTTTTATTTATATTTCAAAAGTATTTATTTACCTATAAATACTTTTAATACATTAAGTTCGATATAATTTTATTAACACTTTGCGGCTTCAAATTTAATGGCTTTTAGCAATATATTACTTTATAGAATGAAAAAAATTACATTTTTGTTTTTATTATCGCTTTTTTGTTACAGTTTTTTGCCTGCCCAGGTAATTGAGTTTAATTTTAACCATG
>CAZJCR010000129.1:4233-10880 GCA_964544385.1 uncultured Bacteroidales bacterium | reverse complement strand
TTTATTAATAACTCAAGTGGTTATTTGTTAATTTATAAATGGGAATATGGCGATACCCAAATATCCGACACATCGGCCGGTACACACACACACAGCTATAACAACCTTGATGCAGCCGATAAAAACTACACCATTAAACTTACCACAACCGACTCGGCTGGCTGCTCGCAAACAACGCAAAAAACTGTAACTGCATACCCGCTTATACAGGCTGGCTTTAGCTACTCAACACAAACAAAATGCTCGCCGCACCCGGTTAGCTTTACTAACACTACACTTAACGGCTCAATGTTTGTTTGGGACTTTGGCATGGGCGAAGCAACACATACCACCGAATCGAAAATTAGTTTCGACCACCAGTACCGAAACCTGAAACCCGACTCGGTGTCGATAAGTACCTACAAAATTTCGCTTTTGAGTATCGATAAAAACCACCCCGAATGTCGCGACAGCATTACCAAAACAATACAAATTATGCCACAGGTAATCTCGCGGTTTGCCGTAACCAACAATAACATTGGTTGCTCGCCTTTACCGGCCGGGTTTACAAACACATCGAAAGGCTATAAACTTACTTACCTTTGGGACTATAATGACGGCTACTACTCGCCAACAAACGACATTACACACAATCACAGTTTCGACAACCGCACCGCGGCCAACAAAACCTATAATGTCCGCCTGCTTGTTACCGACTCGGTTGGCTGCATTCACAGCAGCGAGCAACAGGTTACCGCCTACCCGCGTGTAATTTCGGGTTTCACTTTTTTACGCACCGGCAGCAATTGCACTCCGGTTGAGTACGAGTTTAAATATGCCAACCTTAACGGGAATAACTTTAAATGGGCCATGGGGCAAAACAACGACAGCGTTTTTCAAACAACACCGCTGGCCCACAAATACAGTTACGATAACCCGTACAAAAACGACATGGCTACATACAATATTAACCTGAAAGTAACCGACACAAATACCGGCTGCACCCACGACACTACTCGTGTTATTTCGGTGTTTCCACGGATAATTTCAAAATTTAATGTCGACACAACACAAGGCTGTAACCCGCTTACAGTACAATTTACCAACAATAGTACAGGTGGCCCTGCCCTTTACCAATGGAATTTCGACGACAGCGGCGAACTTAGCAACATTGTATCGCCACAAAAAACATTCGAACACGCTGTTAATGCCGATAAAACTTTTAAACCATCGTTACTTATAACCCAAATTGGTAACGAAAACTGCACATCGTTGTCCGACACGTCAATTTTAGTGTACTCGTATGTTAATGCCAACTTTGCCCTAAAAAAGGACCTGTCAACCGAGGGTGGCAATAACGAAATATCGAGCGGCTGTACCGACCTTAAACTTTGGGTATCGGACCTTTCGACTACAAACAAAACATGGACCTGGGACTTTGGCCGCGCCCAAGATTTAGTTATTGATAACCAAAAACCCGATGCCCGCCAGCTAACATATAAAAACACCTATAATACCGCTCCTTTGCGCGACTCGGTTTACAACATTAAGCTCGTTGTCGAAAACCAACATGGTTGCACCGATACACTTGTTAAACAACTTGTAGTTTTTCCACGCTCGGTACCAAACTTCGAAGTGGAAATGAACGGCTGCCACCCGCATACAACAAACTTTAAAACCAACACCGCGGTTGTTGATGCAGATACCCGATACTTTTGGAAACTTGGCGATGGCTACGAACAAGACGAACCTGAGTTTAAACATGTGTACACAAACTTTAGCTATACCGATAATAAAGATTATAAAGTTTGGCTTTACACCAGTACCAGCAACCGCTGCCTCGATTCAATTTCAAAAACCATTACAGTGTTTCCAAAACCTTTAGCATCAATTATTGCCGCGAGTAACCCTGGCGATGCAGGTTGCCACCCGTTTAAACCTGTAATTAATAACTTGTCGCAGGCACCTGCAGGCACTTTTTACAAATGGAGTTTTGGTAATGGCAACGGTACCGAATCAACATCGGACGAAACCAAATACCCGGTTTACAACAACCAAACCGACAACGTTATTGAGTTTAATATTAATATGATAGCCACAACCGGCAATAATTGTAAAGATACCGCCGAACAAAAAATTACGGTGTACCCTAATGTTATTTCAAAATTTAACTATTTCGACCCGGCCGACACCGCTGGTTGCAGCCCTCACACTGTCGAGTTTCGAAACTTATCGAACAACCCGGCAGTTTCGTTCGACTGGGACTTTGGCAACGGCGTTACATCAAAACTTAAAAACCCGGTTTACAAATACATTAACACAAGCAGCAACAATCAACAATTTATTGTTAAACTTTATGCTCAAAGCATATATGGGTGCGACAGCCTTATTACCGACACCATCGATGTTTACCTGTCGCCGGCAGCCGAGTACGTTGTTATCGACCGCGTGCAACAATACCCCGACACAACTATTACTTTCCGTAACCTTGTCAACCCTGGCCCCTGGACATACAACTGGAGCTTTGGCGACGGACAAACATCAAACTCATCGGAACCGGTTTTACAACACGCCTACAATGGCTGGGGACCTAAAGCCGATGGTTTTTCGTTTACCACAAACCTGCATGTTTACAGCAATTATTGCTCCGACGATACTACAATAACACTTATTATTTCGCCACCAAGCCCCGTTGTTAATATCGAAACGCAAGGCTCGGCAGGCTGTGTGCCTCATACCGTTAATTTCGAAAGTAATTACCAGTACGGCTACAACACGTCGTTTGTTTGGGAGTTTGGCGACGGCCAAAAAGCTTATACCCAAAACCCGGTGCACGAATACACCGAACCCGGCGTTTATGTTGCCCGGGTAACCATCGAGGGCGATGGTGGAACGGCTCAGGCTACGGCTATTGTCGATGTACACTTTTTACCATCGCCGGCATTTAAATTTTCGCCATCATTTGTAATGTTACCCGACCAGCCGGTACAGTTTTATAACACCAGTTTAAACTCGGTATCGTACCTATGGCGGTTTGGCGACGGTATCACCGATACAATTAAAAACCCGGTTCACCAATATACATACGAGTATTTAGACGGACACGACATTACGCTTGTTGCAATTTCCGACAAAGGCTGTGTCGATTCGGTTACACATCGTAACGCTGTTATTGTTAGCGGCGAGGGATTTATTAAGTTCCCCAACGCGTTTATGCCGTCGGGGTTAAGCCCTCTCGACGGTTCGTACCCGTCGCCCGACACCGAAAACAACGTGTTCCACCCTTACCACTCGGGCGTTAAAGATTACGAACTGTGGATTTTTAACCGCTGGGGCGAACAACTATACTACTCGAAAGATATTTTAAAAGGTTGGAACGGAAAATATGGCAATAATGGTAAACCGTTAGGACAAGATGTTTACTTTTGGAAAACAAAAGGAACTTATAATAACGGCATACCTTTTAAATTAGCCGGCGATGTAACTTTAATACGACGATAACATGCGCATCATATTATTACTATTTATATTTTTTACATTTTTATCGATAAATACATTTGGGCAAGACCCGCAGTTTTCGCAGTTTTACTCGAACCCGCTTTACTCGTCGCCATCGTTTGCCGGCGCGGTAAAAGGTTACAGGGCATCGCTAAACTACCGCGACCAATGGCCAGGACTACCCGGTAAACTTACAACTGCTACATTTAGTTTCGATTATAATGCATCGCAAATTAATAGCGGTATTGGCATTATTGCCATGAACGACATTGCCGGCTCTACAAGCTACTCGAACCTTGCTCTTGGCCTTTTGTACTCGTACAACGTGCAAATTACCCGTAAAATATTTTTTAGGCCGGGCGCAGGTATTTATTACTCGCAACGCAGTATCGATTACTCGAAAATGATTTTTAGCAGCCAAATCGAATCGGGCGGAACAACACCATTGCTTAGTTCCGAAATTAAAAATACTAATGCTGTTGATGGCACCTTGTCGGGAGTATTGTTCCTTAATAATTTATGGATTGGCTATACCGCCGACCACCTTACAAGGCCAAACATTTCGCTAACAAAATACGATAACAGGCTGCCCGTTAAACACATGCTTTTTGGCGGCTTTAGGTTTTACAAACTCGAGCGGCTAATTGGAGCTAAACGCCAAAGCGTTACTGTAGTGGCAAACTACAAACACCAAGGCCTTGCCGACCAGGTTGACATTGGTTGTTACTGGAGCTACGACCCTATTGTTGTTGGTGTTTGGTATCGCGATTTACCATTGATAAAAGACTACAGCCGTCGCGATGCCATTGTTATTTTGGCTGGTGTTCAATACATGGGGCTTAATATTGGGTATAGTTACGATTTTACCGTTTCGCGGCTAATTACATCAACAGGCGGCTCGCACGAAATATCGCTTATTTACAAGTTCGAGATTGAACAAAAAAAGAAGTTTAAACCTATACCCTGCCCGTCGTTTTAAAGGTTAAGCAGTTTATTAAAAGCGCTGTCAATATCGGCAAAATTAAACAGAGCTAAAGTGGCGTTAAATTTATCGCTTATTTGCTGGTTACACAAGTTACCAATACTTCCCTCGTGGGTATGCTTTAGTTCAAAATTACCACCAAACATCCCTTTTTCAATCTTTTGTCCAACCTGTTTATAGGCATCGCGAAAAGGCACGCCTTGTAAAACCAAGTTGTTTACCTCTTCAACACTAAAAAGATACAGGTATTTATTGTCGTCGAGTATACCTTGTTTAACTTTAATATTACTAAGCATTAAGCCGGCCAATTGCAAACAATCTTTAATATCGTTAATGGCAGGTATAATTTGTTCTTTAAGCAGTTGCAAATCGCGGTGGTACCCCGATGGTAAATTACTGGTTGTTAACATAATATCGGTAACAACCGCTTTTATACGGTTACTTTTGCCGCGTACCAACTCCCAAACATCGGGGTTTTTTTTGTGCGGCATTATCGACGAACCTGTTGTAAACTCGTCGGGGAAACTTACAAAACCAAAATTTTGCGAATTGTAAAGGCACATGTCCATTGCCATTTTTGCCAGTGTGGTTGCCACCGATGCCAATGCAAAACCAACCGTTTGCTCGGTTTTTCCACGACCCATTTGGGCATAAACAACATTGTAGTTAAGGTTGCCAAAACCCAACAATTGAGTTGTTAACGTGCGGTTTAACGGGAACGACGACCCATAACCAGCCGCCGACCCCAGCGGGTTTTGGTTTGTTATTTGGTAAGCAGCTTTAAGCATTGTTAAATCGTCGCAAAAACTCTCGGCATAAGCACCAAACCACAACCCAAACGACGATGGCATTGCAATTTGCAAGTGCGTGTAACCGGGCAGTAAATTATCTTTATGTTTTGAACTAAGTTCAATTAGTAGGTCAAAAAGATTATGGGTAAGTTCAACAACCTGCCGTAGTTCGTGGCGCAAATATAATTTCATGTCAACCAGAACCTGGTCGTTTCGCGACCGCCCGCTATGTACTTTTTTGCCCATATCGCCAAGTTGGCGGGTAAGTAAAAGTTCAACCTGCGAGTGCACGTCTTCAACCCCGGGTTCGATAATAAAATTGCCCTGTAATATTTCCGAATAAATATGTTTTAACCCGGCTAATAAATCATTAAGCTCGCTGCGGGTTATAAGGCCAATTGTTTCGAGCATTGTTATGTGTGCCATGGTGCCCAAAACATCGTAACGAGCCAGGTAAAGGTCAAACTCGCGGTCGTTGCCAACAGTAAATTTTTCAACTAATTTATTAGTCTCAACGCCCTTGTCCCACAATTTTGTAGCCATAATTAATTTATTTGTATTTTATACTTTGCAAGCTATTTTTTCAGCCCTGCAAAATTATCATTATTTGATTTGTAATCTAAAAATTATAGGTTTTTTTAACAATAGTTGAAATTTAGGTTTAGTTTTAACTAATTTTTAAACCCCGATATTTTTATATATAATTGTTGTGTGCAAACTAAATTGACAATATGCAACTATCGATAATTAAAACTATAAAATCGCGGTATTTTTTATGGCCATTGTTTGTTTTTTTTGTTATCGATATTTTTATAGCTGTTTTTTATTCGGGTATTGATAATGTCATAATTTTTCCTGGTACAAATAATTATAAATACGATTATTATACCGACACCCCAAACCATGGGAACTCGCGAATAATTGAAAGCTTTGCTAACGACACGGTTATTAGTTTAAAATTTGTTTTAAACAATAAATTTCACAGCCCGTATGTTGGCTTAAGCATTAGCCCACTTAATAATAAAGTTATCGATGCATCAAAATTTAACCAGATAAGTATTTGTATCAGGGGTAAAAATATCGACCGTGTTGGCCTGTCGATTTTTACACCAATGTTTAACAATATTAACAGCCAAACCGAATCGCTTTATCATAAATATATTAATATTACCAACCAACCCGTAACATACAATATCCCTTTAAACCAGCTTAAACACCCCGAGTGGTGGAAAGATATTAACAATATTAACGAACTAAATACCGAAAAACCCGATTTATCAAAAATTTACCACATAAATATTGGCTCGGCTTTTTCGGCTAACATAAATAACCATAAAACTATCGAGATTTACTCCTTGGCTTTTACCCGTAACAATAATAAACTTTTTATTATTGCC
>CAZJCR010000129.1:0-4223 GCA_964544385.1 uncultured Bacteroidales bacterium | reverse complement strand
GGGGTATTTCGGCATTACTAATTTTGATTAATTTTTTTGTGGTTTTATTTATTTTCAATAAAAAAAGCTCAACAAATAAAGTTACTGTTGTTTACAAACCTGTTAATGTTACCGAACAAACTGTCAACCACGAAAAATGTATCGAATACATTAACCAAAACTACAATAACAGTAACCTTACGCTCGATATTATTGCCGAAAAAACAGCAATTGCGCAACGACATATTACATTAGTAATTAACCAAAAGTACAATTGTAATTTTAAAACTTACCTTAACAATATCCGCATTAGCGAATCGAAAAGGCTGTTAGAGAAAACTAATTTAACTATTGGCGAAATTGCTTTTAAAGTAGGTTTTAATAACCAAAGCCACTTTAACCGCGTTTTTAAAACCGCCTTAAAAATTAGCCCCACACAATATCGCGAAAGCCTTAAACGCTAACATTATTGCAAAGCTTTTAGGCATTTTTGTTTAAACTATTTTTACAAATAAAACATTTATGTAAAAACTTTGTGGCTTTTTGTAAAGCCTGTAAGTTTTTGTAACAGTACTTTTGGGTTAATGTAATTACTTAACTAACAACTGGTTTTATTATTATGAACATAAATTACTTTAAACTAAAATGTTTAACAGTGCTAAATAAACTTAGCATTGAAAAAACCCCGTTATTATTTTTTTTAATAACACTTACAGTTTTAAGCTGTAAAAAAGACGACCCGATAAACCAACTAACCGTATCGCAAAATAAAATTGAAATAGATGCAAACGGCGGCAGCGCGGTAATTACTATCGAAACCGATGCCCAAAATTGGGAAATTGAAAACCCGGCACCCGGGCATATCTTAATACCAATTACAAAAGGCACATCAAAAAAAGCAATGGTAACTATAACCATTGCAAACAAAACATTGGAACCCCGCTCCGACACCATTACCGTTTACGCCGGCAATGCCAAACCTGCAAAAATTGTTATTATACAAGCTGCATCGGAGTATATTTATAGCTTATCGGCTAACCGAACATCGGCAAACTTTAACTTTGTTGCTGGTTCAATTACTTTTGCACTTACTACCGATGCACCACAATGGAATATTGCTTGTCCCGTTGATTGGATAAATTTTAGCCAAACCACTGGTTCCAACGGCACTTTCGATATAACAATGTCGGTTTTAATAAACGAGCTTAATGAACAACGCTCCGCTATTGTTGAAATTACTGCCCACGGTGCCATAAAATTCGAGATACAAATTACTCAAAACGGCAGCTACCCAAGTTATAATACTAACCCGCTAACACCCGATAATACCGGTATGGAAAGCAATGCTGCACAATTAGCCGCTAAAATGATTGTTGGCTGGAATATTGGTAACACGCTCGAAGCTATTGGAGGCGAAACCGCCTGGGGAAACCCGCTTGTTAGCGATGAACTTATTAAATTGGTTAAACAAAATGGGTTTAATGCTATCCGCATACCTTGCTCATGGAACCAGTATCTTGAAGATAAAAACACGGCCAAAATTAAAACCGAATGGCTTAACAGGGTTAAAACTGTTGTCGATTATTGTGTTAAAAACCAAATGTATGTTATACTTAATATACACTGGGATCAAGGCTGGCTCGAACCAAATTGCACTCCCAGCCAACAAGCAGTGATTAACGCAAAACAAAAAGCTTTTTGGGAACAAATTGCAACCCATATGCGCGATTTCGACGAACATCTGCTATTTGCAAGTGCAAACGAACCTCCTGCCGAAAATGCACAACAAATGGCCGCTCTTAACTCGTACCACCAAACTTTTATCGATGCAGTTCGTTCAACCGGAGGCCGTAACAGTTACCGCGTGCTGGTTATTCAGGGTCCATCAACCGATATCGACAAAACAAATTTATTAATGGACAAACTCCCTGCCGATAAGGTCGAAAACCGCCTGATGGCCGAAATACACTACTATACACCTTTCCAGTTTTGCCTTATGACAGAGGATGCAACATGGGGAAAAATGTTTTACTACTGGGGCAGCAACTACCACTCGCAAACAAACCCCGAACGTAATGCTACATGGGGCGAAGAGGCCGAACTCGACAAACTTATGGCCAGTATGAAAACTAAATTTGTTGACAAAGGTATTCCGGTAATTTTAGGCGAATACGCTGTTATTAAACGTGCATCGCTATCTGGCCCCGACCTTGATTTGCACCTTAACTCGAGAGCCTATTTTTTAAAATACATGACCCAACAGGCAATTGCCAACGGTTTAATCCCTTTTTATTGGGACGCCGGTAACATGGGCAATAACGCCTCGGCACTATTTAACCGTAGCAACAATACCGTGTACGACCAACAAGCTTTAGATGCCATTATGCAAGGAGCCTCAAATTAAAATAATTTAAACTAATATAAATATGATAAAATTTTCCATCTACCTGCTAACAATTATGTTAGTTTTTAGTAATATCATTAATGCCCAAAAAAATTACAACCAAAACTTACGCATAATAAATGCAAATTATAACATTGTTAAAGGCCCAACCAACACTATGTTTAAAGAGTGTATTGGTGCTGGCCGCGCAAACGAAGGGTTAAGAGCCGATTGGCAACAACAACTTAAACAAACTAAACTCGATTGTGGCTTTAAATACATTCGTATGCACGGGCTATTAACCGACGACATGGCCGTTTACCGCGAAGACCACGATGGTAAACCAATCTACAACTTTCAGTATGTCGATGTTTTGTTCGACTATATTATCGATATTGGAATGAAACCTTTTGTTGAACTTGGCTTTATGCCTCAGGCTCTTGCCAGTGGCTCCGAAACAATTTTTTGGTGGCGCGGTAATGTTACCCCGCCTAAAGACTACCAAAAATGGGAAGACCTTGTATACAACTTAACCACGCATTTTACAAACCGCTATGGCTCCGACGAGGTTAAAACCTGGTATTTCGAAGTATGGAACGAACCAAATTTATCGCCTGGCTTTTGGAGCAGCACCCAACAAGAATACTTTAAACTTTATAAATACGCTGCTAACGGTGTAAAACGAGTTAACCCGGCATATAAAGTTGGCGACCCCGCCACGGCTGGTGCTGCATGGGAACCCGAGATGATTGATTTTTGCACAAAAAACCACATACCACTCAATTTTATAAGCACACATGCATACGGTGTCGATGTTGGGTACCTCGACGAGTTTGGAAGCACAGGCACCATTTTAAGCAAAAACCGTATGAATGTAAGCCAGGATGTTATTAACTCGCGCCGCGAAATTTCACAATCGGCTATGCCAAACCTCGAACTTCACTACACCGAGTGGAGCTCGTCGTACACCCCAGCCGACCCATTGCACGACAGTTACCACCAGGCTGCTTACATTCTCGACAAATTAAAACAAATTGGAACTGCCGCTAACTCAATGTCGTACTGGGTTTTTACCGATATTTTTGAAGAAGCCGGCCCTCGAGTTACACCTTTTCATGGCGGTTTTGGTTTACTTAATTTACAAGGCATAAAAAAACCGGCCTACCACGCTTACTCGTTTATGAATAAACTTGGCCAAACCGAATTAATTAACAACGATACCTTGTCGTGGGTTTGCAAAAACAATAATGGCGACATTCAACTGTTATTTTGGGATTTTACTCATACCCTGCCCGACAGTACTAACAACCAGGCTTATTATATTAACAATTTACCGCCTAATAACAAAGGCAAAATTATTATAAACATAGCAAATGTTCCGCTGGGTAACTATCAAATGCAAACTTACAAAATTGGCTACCAGCATAACGACCCCTATACATTGTATTACATGCTTGGCAAACCAAACCAGTTAACTAAAAGGCAAGTCGAGTTTTTAAAAAACCAAAGTAGCGGGCAACCTTTTACAACCGAGCTGGTTAATATATCGGGTACAGGCAACTTTAACAAAGAAATTTTGATAAACGAAAACGATGTTTATTTAATTTGCCTTACTAAACTGTAACCGCAATTTGTAAACATTTTTCATATGTTTATAATTTGGTTTTTAAAGACCAGATTACTTGCCGCGGTTTATCGGGGTTCGTGAGTGATAAATTTCCTCATCATGGATATTTCATTAACATTTTTATAAACACTCGTGTACATAATTTTGCGCGGGTGTTTTTTTTACAAAATATAACCTAAATTAAGCGGTTAAAGCGAAGCAAATAAACGCTTTACTTAGGTATAATCCCGATGT
>CAZJCR010000128.1:0-11078 GCA_964544385.1 uncultured Bacteroidales bacterium | reverse complement strand
ATTGCATTTACCTGCATTATACGGTCACCAAAATTTGTTGGGAACGTAGTTTCGGCATTTGCTTTTTGTTGCGATGTTTTAACCTTTTGTAATGTCTCTTTAAAAAACGATTTTATTTGTTCGTTAAATTCAACTTCGTCAAGGTTTTTCTTTATTATCTCGTTAGTGTCAACACCAGTAAAAATTTTAACAATTGGATTTGCATAAAAGAACTGTCCGCTTGGTCCAATTCGTAATATCATGTCGGGCGAGTTTTCCGAAAGCGATTGCATTTTGCTTTTCATGCGCTCTTCTTTTTCGGCTCTTTTGCGTTCGGTAATATCTTGCGAGTTAATTATAATACCATTAATTGCCGGGTCGTCGAGCAAATTACGTCCAACCGATTCGATAAATATTTTCAGGCCGTCTTTACGCATGTATGTATATTGAATACTGTCGGAGCTACCCGACGATGAAACTAATTTGGCAAACATGTCGCCAAACTCTTTTACACCGCGTGCAGTAAGCCTGTCCATATCTTTTCCTTCCATCATCTCTTCGGTGGTATAACCATATATATTTAATACCGACGGGCTAATGTATTTTAGTTTCATATCCTCGTCGTATATCGATATAATTTCAGAGGCGTTTTCGAGTAACGAGTGTAAGCGTTTTTGCGCGTTTTCAACTTCGCGTATTTGAGTCTCTAATTTCGAGTTCGATTTCTCGAGTTCTTCATGTGTTGCCCGCATTTCTTCGGCATTCTGACGCAATTCTTCTTCATTCTCCTGAAGTTCTTCGGTCATTTCCTGAGCCTCTTTCAAAAGTTTTTCGGTACGTGTATTTACTTTAAGGTTAAATATAGTACGTGCTATAATGTCGCTTAATTCTTTTAAAAACTTTATCGATACTTCTTCAATATCGGGTTCAAGCGATGTAAATTCCAACACCCCTTGTAGTTTTTCGTCGGTAATTAATGGCACTAATAAAAGAGCCGATGGTTTTTTATCGCCAATTAAACCCGATGTTATTGATACATACTCTTCGGGTATTTCGCGTCTAAAAATAGTGTCGAGCTCAAAAGCGCATTGGCCAACTAATCCTTCGCCAATATTAAATTCGTTTTGCAGGTATTTTCGTCGGTTATAGGCGTATGATGCTGTCATTTTCAGCTTTTTTGTCTCATCGTCGTAAATGTAGAACGCGCCTTGTAAAACATTTATGTATTTAATAAGCTCAACTAAAGTTTTATACGATAGCTCATCAAGGTCGTTTTGCATACGTAAAATATCCGAAACTATGTCTTTACCTTTTGCTATCCAGTTTTGTTGTTTTTCGTTTTCGTTACTTTTGTTAAGGTTTTCGCGCATTTTAAGTAGCGATTTCCCTAAAATATCGTTTTCGTTTAACTCGCTAAAATCAACGTTTAAATCGCCTTCACCAATTTTTTTTGCAAATACTGCATTAGTATTAATTATGTTGTCTTTCTCATCAATTTTTTCCTGAAGGTTTGTTAGTGTAAAATGGTACGATTGTGTAATTACATAACCTACTAATGCTGCTAAAAACGGTAAAATATCGATAAAAAAGTATATTGGGGCTTTAATATGCATTGCCCATAAACCACTAAACGATATTTGCACCTCCATTGCTGCAAAACCAATTATCCACGATATAAAAAGGAATATAATGCCTAACATTACAAAACCTGGAACAAATGTTACTTTGTTCTTGATTTTAATGGACAAGATGTTTGATATTTTATCGACTATTTGTTTCATCAAATATTATTTAACTGCAAATATCTTATAATTCCGGGGCATTTTTGCCTATAAACTTACCAATTTCTTCGGCTTTTCGAATTATTCCGGCACTAATTTTTTGAAATGTGGCCAGCTCTATTAAACCAATAACTATGTTTTCGCGATAAATTGGTAAAAATAATAAATTGTTTGGTTTATGTTTACCTAAACCCGATACAACTTCAATATAATTATCAGGAATTTTTTCGAGTAACATTGCTTTTTGATTCTTTACTACTTGCCCTGCAATTCCTTCGCCTATTAAAAACGACCCTGGCGGGGTGTCCGAAAAATATGCATATGTTGATATCGGCTCATATTTTTGTTCGTCGGGTTCAAGTTTATAAAAAACAGCGGCTACAATTTCAATTTGTTTCGAAATTGATATCAATAATGATTCACCAAACCGTTCCCAATTTGTAGTATCAGTTGTTGTTAACAAGTTATTTTGATTAAACGAAAGTTCGTCGGCTTCGCGGGCTTTTTCTTCAACAACTTTTTCTAACTCGGCAAGTTCGTCTTGGTGTGTGCCTGTTCTTTTTAATTCGGAGTTATAAAATTGATTTGCAACTTTTATTGATGTAAAACCTAAATATACTAAAGCGAATAACTGTACAACTGTAATAATTAACAATAGTATAATTTTGATACCCCCGTTTAAACCGCCCTGTGCTAATAGAATAAATACAAACAATAATATGTTTAGTACTAATGTTATTGCAAAAGCTGTTAAAATATCTTTTTTATGTTTGGTAATATTTTTCATAGTAAACAATCTATGATAAATGTAATAAATAGTCGATAATATTGTTTGTTGAGAATACGTGGTCAACATTTGTTGCGCTCATTGATGCAAGTGTCATTGTTGGTACCTGACACTCGTTAGGGTCTTGAACAATTGCTATCCCGCCATTGTCTTTTACGCTTTTTAGGCCAGCTGCTCCGTCTTTATTTGCTCCGCTAAGTATAATGCCAACAAGTTTCTTTTTATAATTGTATGCCGCCGATATAAACGACAAGTCGATTGAAGGCCTTGAATGATTAACAGCGTCTTCGGTTGATAATGCAAACCTGTTCCCAAGTTCAATATAGACGTGGTAATTTGCGGGTGCTAAATAAATTTTGCCCGATTTAATTGGTTCTTTGTCGGTTGGTTCAACAATTGGCATTTTCGATTTTATAAGTAATGCCTCAACAAAGCCTGACCTTACATGTTTGAGCCGGTGCAAACATAATATTACCGGTAATGGATAATTAGCCGGTAACGACGAAATTATTTTCGTAACTACCTGAAAACTACCGGCCGAACCGCCTATAATTATTGCTTTTATATCCATATCAATCTATTCGTTTGCGATAAATTTTTTCAACTTCGTTTATTAACTGCATTTTTTTCCCAACCTCACTATGTTCAAGTGTTTCCATATTACCTAACAATAAATACCCACCTATTGTTAACGAGTTTATTAATTTACGTGTTACTTTCTCGTAAAGTGGTAAATTGTATTGTATCATAATATTGCGGAACAACAACATGCGGTATGTTTTTGAAGGGTTGTCCTGCACTATGTTAAAATTATCGAACTCAACGTTTTTTATCAACGAAGTGTCCATTATTGCTTTGTTATCAATAACTTGAAAATATGAATCGAACTGGAAATTGCCCGAAAACCTGGTGTAATTTGCCTCGCCTATTTCAATTTTTTTAAGGTCGTAAAAGCCGCCGGCTTTAATACGCTCAACCCGCTTTTGGCTTAAGCACGATGCAACAACCCTTACGCTGTCAAATAACCCCGATTCTTTAAGAACAATCATAAGTGAGTATAGCTCTTCGCCCGAGGTAACAACAGGCATCCAAATTTTCGACCCTGGTGTTTTGCATATTTCGGGCAGGTATTGTTCGCGTAGTTCGCGCCATAGCGATGGGTCGCGAAAAAGTTCGGTGGCATCTATTAATAATTGGTCAATAAGTTCGTCGCTATTAATATTGTTATTGGTTATTGCCTGACAAAAATCATCGGGAAAATTGAAACTGTAATAATTCAGCAAATGCACAAAACGACGTTTAAGCGTAGTAAGTGCGTAATCAGACATGTCGATGTTGTATGCCTGCTGTATTGCTGCAATAATTTTTTTTGTCTCTACTATTCCTATGCTGTCAATCATTGTACTATTTTTAAAACTGTTTTTTTCGATAAAAACCTTTTGTGCGGTCAAAATTATTGGCAACCGAACCTAAGATACTCTCGTGCGCACCAAGTATAAGATAACCGTCGCGATACAGGTTATTGCTAAATAACTCGATAACGTGTGTTTGCAATTTATTGTTAAAATATATTATCACGTTGCGGCAAAAAATAATATCGAATTTTGAATAAAAGATATTACCGTCATTAACCAAATCGTGTTTACGGAAAACAATTTTCTCGCGTAAAAATTGTTTCATGGTTATAGTATCTTTTATTTTATCAATGTCAAAATATTTTTCGTAAGGTACATCAACTTTATCTTCGTAGTTAAAAGGGTTTTCGCGTATTACTTTATCAAAATTGTCGAGATAGCCTAAATTAAACCGGTATTTATATTTGCCAGCTTTAGCTTGTTCAAGTATGTCGGAGTTAATGTCGGTAGCAAAAACTTTTGCTTGTTCAAACATTCCAAGCTCGTTAAGTAAAATAAGCATCGAGTAAATCTCCTGGCCGCTCGAACAGCCTGCATGCCAAATAAATATCGATTTGTTTTTTTTAAATTTTGGTAAAATTTGATGGCGCAAGGTTTGCCACATATCAGGGTCGCGAAAAAGTTCGGTGGTATTTACCGTTATATCTTTAACTATTTTTTCAAGAAACTCTTTGTCTTTCGATACTTTTAATATCATTTGGTTAAGATCCATATGATTATCAACCAATATTTTTTCAACCCTACGCTTAAACGACCTGTCTGAATAGTCGGTAAAATCGTATGTCGATGACATTTTGATTGTATTTATAAGTCGAATAACATCCTCATTTGTTACCATAAAGACCTTGTAGTTTTAATCATCATTATAGCTTTTATGCTACGAATAACCGTAAAAATAGTAATTTTTATCAAATATTATATTTTATACAAAATTATATTTGCCCTGCATTATTTGCTGCTAAAGCAGTTTTATTTTTTATTTATTTAACATTGTTGAAATTAACAAAAATTTGCACTATAAAGTTTGTGCTTTAGTAAATTTATTGATTTTTTAAAATGGCTGCACAATAAACAAAATTTAATGAAAATACCCAAATATACTATCGGGATTTATGGTATAAACGATATTTGTAATGATAATTATCCAACAATATCGCACGACCATGGCTTATCGGTTATTAAAAATGGTACAGTTTTACATAATATTGAACTTGAACGGATTACCCGCCACAAACACAGCAACGGCATGCCCAATGCTGTTTATGGTTTGCTAAAAGAAAAAAAATTGTTTAAAAAAAATATCGATTTTGTTTTTGCCGATAATATTACCGGGCGCAGTTTTATTAATACACGTGGTGATATAAGGTTTGAAGTTAACAACAGCGATATTTTATTGAATGTACCCGAAAAGGGAAGGCTTTGGCTTTTTGACAAAGTTATTGATGCTTATGCTGTTAACCACGAGCTTGCGCATATTGGCAGTTGTTTGCCTTTTTATGGAAATTTTAAAAACAATAGTTTGCTGGTGCATTACGACGGCGGTGCCAGCAAAAGCAACCTTTCGGCATGGCATTATGTAAACAACAAGTTAACTAATGTTTATTTTGGTTGGGAGTATAAATGGTTAACATCGCTTTATAATGCAAATGCCTTGGTTTTTTCGATGGTAAAAGCATTAAAACCCGAACAAAACAGTGTGCCTGGCAAATTTATGGGTTTAGCCCCATACGGAAAATATAGTTATGATATTGAAAAATGGCTGCACGAGAACAATTTTTTTGAAAATATTTGGGGCAAAAAAACTGTTTTTTTTAACTCGGCTTTCGAAAGGTTTGGTATTAAAATTAAAAATTTTGATAATACAAATGCATTTATCCAAAATTGCGCTGCTACAATACAACAAATTTTTGTACGCGAATCGTTTAACATATTTAACAATTTAAGAAAAACTACTGGTGCCAGTTCTCTATATTACTCGGGCGGTTGCGCATTAAATATTTTACTTAACAGCAAAATAGTAAATTCAGCTATTTTCGACAATGTTTATATACCACCTTGTTGCAACGATTCGGGTTTGGCTCTTGGCGCGGCATCGTTTTTTAATTGGCATAACAATATTAATATTAAAACCACAAACGCGTACATAAACAACTGGAATATTGAAAATTATAATACTACTTATAAAAAACAAAACATTATTGATATAGCAAACGCTCTAATAAACAATAAAATAATAGGGATTTGTAATGATAGTGCCGAATGCGGCCCAAGGGCACTTGGCAACCGGAGTTTGCTATTGCTTGCCGGTAATAAAAAACTTGCACAAAAAGTAAGCATGCATTGTAAAAAACGCGAGTGGTATCGACCCGTTGCGCCAATAATGCTTGAACGTAACACTAAATACTTTAGCGGGTTAAGTAACATAAACCCTTTGTCGCGGTTTATGCTGCTCGATTTTAACATAAAACCCGAACATATTACCGAAATTGAAGGTGCGGTACATACTGATGGAACTGCCCGCGTACAAACCATTTTTACGCGCAACGATAACAAGTTTATGTACGATTTACTCGATTATTTAGACAAATATCATGGCATTAAAGCTCTTATAAACACATCGTTTAATTTTAAAGGCGAACCTATTGTACATACCACCAATGATGCTATTAATAGCGCAAAAATACTGGGTATTGATGCAATAGTTATAAACGGGCAATTACAATTACTTGAGTAAATTTTAAACCGACAGGTTTCCTTTTTCGAACTCGTTTGCAGCAATGCAAAGCTGCTCGTACCATTGATGGCCAAACCTGCGAATTAATGGTTCTTTTAAAAAAACATATAATGGCACTCCTAATCGTTCGCCTTTAATACGGGCAGCTAAACAAAGTTTATTGCGTTCGTAGTTAACAGCTTCAAAACCATCGTACTTAGCTATCCTAATTGGGAATAAATGGCATGAAACCGGTTTTCTAAAGTCAATTTTACCATCGATAAATGCTTTCTCGATAGCGCAAAAAGTGATACCATTTTGTTGGTAGGTATATGCACAGTGTTTATTTTTAACTAACGGTGTAACTTTATCGCCTTCAAAATCGACAACCCATTTGCCTGCTCGTTCAACAGTTTCAACGCCATCGATAGTCATGTAAGGTTTAACTTGTTGGTAAATGCTATCGAGTATTTCGGGTTCATCAGGTGCAAGTGGTGCGCCCGAGTCGCCCTCGACACAACAGCCACCATGGCAAGCTGTAAGGTCGCAAACAAAATATTTATCAAAAATATCGAAACTAATAAGTGTATTATCAATTTGTAACATATAACCATAATTTAAGCCGCGAATGTATTACAAATTATAAAATTGAACAAACCTTGGCTTAACAGCTTATACGCGTGTTTATCAAATTCCCCGACAAAACATACAGTAGAGCTAAAAAGGATTGTTTAATACCTAAATTGAGCTAATCGCTCAACCTATTTAGATTTTGTAAGTATTTCACTACACTTGGTTAGTGAAACACAACAAAACTTTACATCAGGGTTATACCTAAGTAAAGTGTTTGTTTGCATAGCGCAAATCGCTCAACTTAGGTGTTACTTTTTTTACCTTAGGTTGTTAACCTTTTGCTAACAATATTTATTAAATACAATTAAGTATATAATTATATTTGTATACTTTTTATCATGAACTCGGATTTCAGTCAAACTGAGAAGGTGATGTAGAATTATAAACAGACTTTCATTTTACTACATCAAAAAAATTTTGGGCTAAATTTGGTTAGGGTTAAAGATTCCTCCCCGGAACTTTAACCCTTTTTTTACGCCACAAATTATAAAACCCTGAAATTTTAATTTTAAAAATATTCGAATATAAAATAAATTAATAATTTTGTTTCGTATTTTTACGAAATACTAAATAAATACAAACATGGCAGCAAACAATAAATACTATACTGACAATCAGGAGAAACTGGCTAAATATGCAAAAGCAATATCGCACCCGGTTAGGGTATTCATTTTAGAGTATCTTGAAAAAAACCTTAACCGTTGTTGCTACAGTGGCGATATGGCCGAAGAGCTGCCAATTGCGCGGTCAACATTATCGCAACATTTAAAAGAGTTAAAAAGTGCCGGGTTAATACAAGGCGAGATTAACCCGCCTTACATAAAATATTGTATTAACCGGGATAATTGGGACGAAGCTAAAAACTTATTGTCAGATTTTTTTAGCACTAAATAAAACAACCGATGATATTAACTTAAATAATAAAATAATGGAAATAAAAGTATTAGGCACAGGCTGCCCAAAATGCAAAACGCTCGAAAAAATTACACGCGATGTTGTTGAGCAAAACAGTATTGAGGCAACAATTACTAAAGTTGAAGATATAATGGAAATAATGAAACATGGCGTAATGTCGACACCGGCATTAGTTGTAAACGGTAAAGTTGAGGTTAAGGGGCGTGTACCGTCGGCCGATGAGATAAAACAAATTTTAACAAAAAACCTATAATTTTTTAATTATGAAAACAGTACTAAAAAACAGTTTAATATTATTGCTAATAACATTTAGCTTGTCGTGCAATTCGCAAAGCACCAAAAGCCAAACTGCCAATGATTTTAATGGCGATATAGAGGTTTACTATTTTCATTTTACCCGCCGTTGTGTAACCTGCAACATGGTTGAATCGGAAACTAAAAAAGCCCTTGAGCAACTTTATCCAAAACAAATGAGCAATGGTACAATTAAGTTTTTAAGCATTAACCTTGACGAAAAAGAGGGAAAAGAGACAGCTAAAAAGCTATCGGTTGGTGGCCAGGCTTTAATTATTACCAATGGCAAATCAAAATTCGATTTAACCGATAAAGGTTTTATGTATGCCCGTAGCAACCAACAAAAATTTTACGACGAGATAAAAAATACTGTTGACCCTTTAATTGCTGATAAATAAAGTAATATGGGGTTTTTACAAAGCATTTTAGAAAATACCGGGCACTCGTTTGTAACTGCAATAATATTGGGGCTTATGACCGCCATAAGCCCATGCCCTTTAGCAACAAACATATCGGCAATTGGCTTTATAAGCCGCGACATTGAAAATAAAAAACGCGTTTTTATTAATGGCTTAGTTTACACCTTAGGGCGCGCCACAAGCTATACTTTACTTGCTGTAATTATATATTTTGGAGCAAGCAAAATGAATGTTTCGATGATTTTTCAAGGCTGGGGCGAAAAACTTTTAGGGCCAATACTAATACTTATTGGTTTGTTAATGCTCGATATTATAAAAATAAATTTTCCGGCATTTAGTAAACTAACTGATAGTATTGGTAATAAAAGCAAAGGCAACCTGCTTAGAACTTTTTTATTAGGAGTTGTGTTTGCCTTAGCTTTTTGCCCTTATAGCGGTGTTTTATATTTTGCAATGTTAATACCAATTACAATAACCAGTGCCAGCGGCTTATATTTACCTTTAGTTTTTGCAGTGGCAACAGGTTTACCTGTAATATTTTTTGCATGGTTATTAGCATTTGCAGTTGGCAATGTTGCAAAAATGTACAATAGCTTAAAAACTTTCGAACTGTGGTTTAGGCGCGTAGTATCGATAATATTTATATTAGTTGGCACATACTATTTGGTAGTATTATTTATTTAAACAAAAACAAAATGGAATTACGTAAAGAAATTAAAATACTATTACTTATTACTACTGTTTTTTTGGGAGTGTTTTTTTTACCAATAAACAGTCAGGTTTTTAATACTGCATTAAGTGCTACACTCGATTTAAGCAAATGGTATGCCCGCGAACACGTGATTTTGTGTTTATTGCCTGCATTTTTAATTGCCGGGGTAATATCGGTTTTTGTTAGCCAGGCATCGGTAATAAAATATTTTGGAGCAAAGGCAAAAAAATGGGTAGCTTATACGGTTGCATCGGTTTCGGGGACAATACTTGCAGTATGTTCGTGCACAATATTGCCATTATTTTCGAGCATACATAAACGTGGGGCAGGTTTAGGCCCGGCAGTTGCATTTTTATACTCGGGGCCTGCAATTAATATTTTAGCAATAATACTAACCGCGCGTATACTTGGAGCAGAGATGGGCATTGCCCGTATAATTGGTGCGGTATCGTTCAGTATAATCATTGGTCTTACAATGTCGTTTATTTACCGTAAAGAAGAAAAAATAAAGGCACAGGAACAACTCAATTTTACCGATTTGCCCGAAAACAGGCCATTATGGCAAACATCGGTTCATTTTTTTACTTTAGTTTTAATACTTGTTTTTGCTAACTGGGGAAAACCAGCAGCTAACGACTCTACAAGCTTTTGGTTTTATTTATTTGCATACAAATGGCATATAACAGGTGTGCTTGGTGTTTTGTTAATTTACTCGATGGTTGCAATACTTAAACTTAAAAGCTGGCAGGTAATTACAGGTGCTGTTTTAACATTATTAAGCGCGTTAATTTTTGGCAACCCTTTAGTTAGTATGGTAATTGGCATAGCATCGGTAAGTACAATTGCTTTGATAGACAAAAGCGAAAATGGCGAAAACAGAGAATGGATAATTTCGTCGTGGGGGTTTGCAAAACAGATTATACCACTATTGGCTATTGGTGTTGTTATAGCAGGCTTTTTGTTAGGCTCGTCGCACGACAACACATCGATACCCGGAATTATCCCAAACAGTTGGATACAATGGGCTGTAGGTGGCAACTCGGTTTTGTCGAATTTTTTCGCATCGATAGTTGGGGCATTTATGTATTTTGCTACCTTAACCGAGGTGCCAATTTTACAAGGACTAATATCGTCGGGTATGGGCAAAGGCCCCGCGTTGGCATTATTACTGGCAGGCCCTTCGTTATCGTTACCTAATATGCTGGTTATAAGGGGCGTTATGGGAACACAAAAAACAATAGTTTATGTTGTTATTGTTATAATGTTATCGACTATTGCAGGTTTTATTTTTGGGACAATTTGATATTTCCTAAAATCAGCAGGCATATTTTTCTAACCACATAGAGCACAGAGTTCACAGAGAAAAACATCACGGTTTTAAATAAGTCAAACTGCGTTTGAGCGAATCGCTAAATCGCGGTTCTCTTTAT
>CAZJCR010000127.1:0-11323 GCA_964544385.1 uncultured Bacteroidales bacterium | reverse complement strand
CGCCTTGCCGGTAAACTTCAAAATACTTTCATCAACACCGGCGGTTTTAACAATGCAACCGTCAATAGCAATATTTCCGTAAAGTACTGCTAAGCCCCCATCGGTTGAGTAGGCGTTTTCGACATTGTGTATGCAGCCTTTTTTACGGTCGAGGTCGAGCGATTTGAACCTGTTTTTTTGCGAGCCCATAACAAGGTTTAGCCCTGTTTGCCCTGGGGCAGCCGAGTATATAGCTGTTGCCTCTTCAACGTGGGTGTCAAGTGTAAGGTCGTATTCGTTAATAGTTTGGGCAAGTGTTTTGTTATTTACCCGGTTTACGTTTGTATTAAGCAACCCGGCGCGGCTAAGTTCGCCTAAAATACCAATAATACCGCCGGCGCGGTTAACGTCTTCAATATAGTAATTGCCGTTGGGCGATACTTTGCAAATACAAGGTACTTTGCGCGATAAAGTGTCAACATCTTTCATAGTAAAGTCAACTTGAGCCTCGTGGGCTATTGCCAGTAAATGTAAAACTGTGTTGGTTGACCCGCCCATGGCAATATCTAAACTCATTGCATTTAAAAATGCGTCGCGTGTTGCAATGTTACGTGGCAATACATTTGTGTTGCCATTTTGATAATAATCGTAGGTAATTTTTACAATTTGTTTTGCAGCTTTTTCAAACAGGGTTGAGCGTTCAGAGTGAGTTGCTACAATAGTTCCGTTGCCTGGAAGAGCAAGGCCAAGTGCCTCGTTAAGGCAGTTCATGCTGTTGGCGGTAAACATTCCCGAGCACGAACCGCATGTGGGGCATGCATTACGCTCAATCCCGAGCAGTTCGGCTGCAGGGGTATTATTGTCGGCACCTTTTACAATGGCATCAATAAGGTCGTATTTTTTACCGTTAAAAACGCCTGCCTCCATTGGCCCGCCCGACACAAATATTGTTGGTATGTTAATTCTCATAGCGGCCATTAACATTCCGGGGGTAATTTTGTCGCAGTTGCTAATGCAAATCATAGCATCGGCTTTGTGGGCGTTAACCATGTATTCAACGCTATCGGCAATTACATCGCGCGATGGCAGTGAGTAAAGCATTCCGTCGTGCCCCATGGCTATTCCGTCGTCAATCGCAATTGTGTTAAATTCGGCAGCAAAACAGCCTTCGGCCTCAATTAGTTGTTTTACTTTTTGGCCAATATCTTTAAGGTGTACATGGCCGGGCACAAATTGAGTAAACGAGTTTACAACTGCTATTACCGGTGTTTTAAACTGTTCTTCGGTCATGCCGTTTGCGCGCCATAGCGCGCGGGCGCCGGCCATGGTTTGGCCAACCCTTGTAGTGTTGCTGCGTAATGCTATTTTAAATTTATCCATAATGTAAAAAAAAAGCCCTTCGTATTTGAAGGGCCTGACGTTAATATTATTTTAATGCACGTTTATAGCCCCTTAATGTCCCTAATCACAACGACAAGAACTAAAGAAAGGACTATGTTAATAATGCTGTTCATTTATTATTTATTTTTTTTTGACCTTTATGATTAAAATCATTATTTAATATTAGGCCGTTTCACTTTGTAAATTTCAGCAACAAATATATAAATAAATATTATTATGCAATACCTAATTGTAATTATTTATAAGTTTAAAAGTGTATATTGTTGATATGTAGTATAATATATATAATATTTATTATACCATTCCACTAAAACCCATAAAAGCCATAGCTAAAATACCTGCAACAACTAATGCCACCGGAACGCCTTTCATTCCTTTTGGTATGTTCATAAGGTCGAGGTGCTCGCGTAAACCGGCAAAAATAATTAGAGCAAGCCCAAAACCCAATGCCGATGACATTGCAAATACAACCCCTTCAATAAGCGAATACTCTTTTTGAATAGTCATAATTGCTACACCTAATATTGTACAGTTTGTTGTAATAAGTGGTAAAAATACGCCCAAAGCCTGGTAAAGTGCGGGGCTAACTTTTTTCAATATAATCTCCACTAATTGAACTAAAGCTGCAATTATTAGAATAAATGTTATTGTTTGCATAAACCCTATGTTAAATGGGTCTAATACAGTTTTTTGAATAATAAAGGTAACAATAGTTGCAATAACCATAACAAAAACAACTGCCCCGGCCATACCAGCCGCGGTTCCTATTTTTTTCGATACGCCTAAAAACGGGCATATGCCTAAAAATTGGCTTAGTACAATATTGTTAACAAAAATTGCCGATATAATAATTAAAATGTATGTCATAAAAATATCCTCCTAAGCTTTTTTGTTTAACCGGTTTACTATTAATATAAGATAAGCAAGCACTAAAAATGCACCTGGAGCTAACACAAAAACTAACATGCCATAGTGGCTGTCAAAAATTGTTAGTCCAAAAATTTTACCGCTACCTAAAAATTCGCGTATCGAGCCTAATAATGTAAGGGCAAAGGCAAAACCAAGCCCCATGCCTGCGCCGTCGACAATTGAGCTTATCACATTATTTTTTGATGCGAATGCTTCGGCTCGTCCTAATACAATGCAGTTAACAACTATAAGTGGTATAAAAAGCCCAAGGCTCTCGAAAAGTGATGGTAAAAATGCCTGCATTGTAAGTTCGACAACAGTTACAAACGATGCTATTATTACAATATATGCGGGTATGCGCACTTTGTCGGGGATAGCATTTTTTACTGTCGATACTACCATGTTCGACATTATTAGTACAAATGTAACGGCTAAGCCCATGCCAAGGCCGTTTGCCCCCGATGTTGTAACCCCAAGTGTGGGGCACATGCCAAGTAATAATGCAAATACCGGGTTCTCTTTTAATAACCCTTTGGTAAAATTTTTATATTGGTTCATTGGTTACCTCCTTCGTTTGTTGTATGTGTAGCTCCCGAGTTTGCATCGGTTGTGCCTTTATAGGCGTTAAATGCTCGCTGTACTGCATCGCAAAACGCGCGCGAGCTTATTGTTGCTGCTGTAATAGCGTCAACATCGCCCATATCTTTTTTTACTTTTAGTTTATATGTGCCAGGGTTTTTTTCTTTAAACTGGGCTATAAAGTTATCGTCGGTCATGTGCGAGCCTAAGCCTGGTGTTTCTTTATGTTCGAGTACCGATATGTTATAAATAGTACCATCGGGTTTTAACCCAACCATTAAGCGTACTAAACCACTAAAGCCTTTGTTTGTGTAACTGCGTATTGCATAACCAACAATTTGGCCATTAAGTTTTGCAGGGTAAGCCTCTAAGGTGTCGCCATTTTCGGTGGGCAACAGTATCATTTCGTCGTTGGGGTTATTGTCAAAAGCCGGTACAACTTGTTTTATTGCAACAAGTTTTTTTTGTAACTGAGCTTGGGCTATTGGTGCTTTTGTAAACTCGTAAACAAATCCCAGTATTGCCGATGATATTAAGGTAACTATTAGTAATGCTTTTACCATGTTGCCAAATGTCGATTCTTTTTTACTTGCCATTTTTTACCTCCTCTCCAAAGCGTGTTGGTTTTATATACCTGTTTATTATTGGTACAAACGCGTTCATAATTAAAATTGCGAACGATATTCCCTCGGGGTATGCACCAAATGTGCGTATTAGCACTGTAATTACACCTATGCCAATAGCAAATATAATGCTTCCCTTAATAGTCATTGGCGATGTAACCATATCGGTTGCCATAAATATTGCGCCAAGCATAACTCCGCCGGTTAAAATATGGAATAAGGGGCTGGCATATTGGGCTGGGTTTATTAAGTGTAATATTCCTGTAAAGGTAAATACTGTTGCTATTATTGTAAAAGGTATATGCCAGGTAATAATTTTTTTGAACAGCATAAACACTAAACCTATTAAAAGTGCCAGCGCGCATATTTCGCCCATGCTGCCACCCATGTATCCGTAAAACAACTCAAGGTGCGATGGCAGTTCTTTCATTGCGTCTTGCACTGTTGAGCCTGTCATTAGGCTGCCTTTTAACGAGCCAAGCGGGGTTGCTCCTGTAATGGCATCGGTATAACCGGTAGCAAAACCTTTTGGTACAGGCCACGATGTCATTTGTACCGGGAACGATATTAGCAAAAAAACACGACCTACTAATGCCGGGTTAAAGGGGTTTTGGCCTAAACCGCCAAACGACATTTTGCCTACTCCAATGGCTATTAAGGCTCCTATAATTATTATCCAAACTGGCAGGTTCGATGGTACGTTAAAGGCTAAAAGTAAACCGGTTAGTATTGCCGAGCCGTCGGTTATTGAGGGGTTTGTTTTTATTATAAATTTTGCGATAAGGTACTCGAATAAAACGCACGATGATATTGATACAAGTGTAACAATAATTGCACCTGTGCCAAAATAGTATATTGATGTTGCCAACGCTGGCATTAACGCAAGTATAACCCCAAACATTATTTTTTGCACCGAAAAACTACCGGCTATGTGCGGCGACGGTGAAACGTTTAAAAGTTTGTTCATTAGTTTACACTTTATTTATTTTTTAATATTATTGTTTTCGTGCACGTATATTTTTGCCAACAGTAGCTTTTGCTAAACGTATATAATCGAGCAAAGGCCGGTTAGCAGGGCATGTGTACATGCACGATCCACATTCAATGCAGTCCATAATTTTGTTAATCTCGCAATCGTCCCACATAGCCCGTTCCGAGTAGTTCATTAACAGGTAAGGTTCTAAGCCCATTGCGCACACCGACACGCATTTGCCACATCTGATGCATGGGTCAATACGGCGGCGTTGTGCCTCTGTTTGGTCAAAAAGTAATACCCCCGACGACCCTTTGGCAATAGGTGCATCGGTGTTGCTTAATGCTTTTCCCATCATGGGGCCGCCGCTAACAATTTTGCCGGTATTTTGTGGCATACCTCCGGCAGCTTCAATTAGCATTGATGTTGGCGTGCCAATACGTACCAAAAAATTCGATGGTGTATTAACAGCTTTACCTGTTACTGTTACAACGCGTTCAAATAAAGGTTTGTTTTTTTGTACAGCTTCGTAAACGGCGTTTGCTGTGGCAACATTGTGAACAACAGCTCCAACCTCAATTGGTAATGCTCCCGATGGTACTTGTCGTCCTGTTATTGCATTTATAAGTTGTTTTTCGCCTCCTTGCGGATATTTCACTTTTAATGGAATAACTTTAATACCATTATATTTTTTACAAATAGCATCTAAGTTTTTAATAGCATCGGGTTTGTTGTTTTCAATTCCAATAAATGCTTTTTCAACACCAATAGCTTTCATAAGTATCGATGCGCCAATAACTATTTGTTCGCCTTTTTCGAGCATAAGCCGGTGGTCGGCGGTTAAATATGGTTCGCACTCAACGCCGTTAATTATAAGTACGTTAGCCGTTTTGCCCGGAGGCGGCGACAGTTTTACGTGCGCCGGAAATGTTGCCCCGCCAAGGCCAACTATACCCGACTCCTGTATTTTTGCAACTATTTGTTCGCGGCTAAGGGTTATTTCTTTTATTATTGTTTCAGTACGGTCAATTGCCGGGTCCCATTCGTCGCCATCAACTTCGATAAAAATAGCCGGGCGTTTAAACCCCGAGGCATCAATAATATCGTCGAGTTTTAAAACCGTTCCTGATACCGACGAGTGTATGTTGGCCGAAACAAAGCCATTACTTTTGGCAATTAACTGGCCAACAACAACTTTGTCGCCTTTTTTAACAATTGCCGCGGCAGGGGCACCAATATGTTGCCCAATTGGTATTGTTACGGTTTTTGGCAACATTGCATTAATAATAGGTGCATTTACCGATAATTTGTTTTCGGCAGGGTGTACACCACCAATTTTAAATGTTTTTAACACGTTTTCCTCCTTTTTAAAGAAGTTATTATAAACTGCTTATGCGTTATTATTTTCAATATTCTGGTTTGTTTGTTTAGGCTCAACAGGTTTCCGTTCCGGAAAGTTAAGTTCGTGTATCGCGCCTGTTGGGCATTCGGCAACGCATTTACGGCATAGTTTACATTTATTGTAATCGATATATGCCAAATTGTTTTCGATAGTTATTGCATCAAAAGCGCAAACTTTTTGGCATTTACCGCAGCCAATGCATGCCACTGTACAAGCTTTACGGGCTGTTGCGCCTTTGTCTTTGTTAACGCACGATACAAATATGCGACGGTCTTTTTTTCCTTTGTTCCTTAGTTCGATAATGTTTTTAGGGCAAGCTTTAACACATGCGCCACAAGCAACACATTTATCGTCGATAATAACAGGCAAACCGGTAATCGGGTCCATGTACATAGCATCGAACTGGCATGCTGCCACGCAATCGCCATGGCCTAAACAGCCGTATTGGCAACCTGTATCGCCGGCATAAAGGGCAGCTTCAATGGCGCATGATGCAGCACCATTATAAAGGTTGGTTTGTGGCCGGTTTTGACAACTACCATTACAGCGGACAACGGCAATTTTTGGTTCGTCGGCAACAACGGCATGTCCCAAATACTCGGCAATTTTCTGCATGTTTTCGCGGCTCGACACCGGGCAGTTTAGACCCTCCATCGAGTCGGCTTTAACTAATGCCTCGGCTAAGCCCCGGCATCCGGGAAAACCGCAACCACCACAATTTGCACCCGGCAGCATTGCCTCGGTTTCGTCAATGCGGGGGTCTTCAATAACTTTGAATTTTTGGGCTACAAAATACAATATAATTGCGGCACTAACTCCCAAAATTACTAATGAAACAATAGTATAAATAATAGTCATGCTCATAATATTATAAAGCTTTAGGTAAGTATTTTAAATTGGAATGTTTTTTTTAGCTTGTCGCGAAAAAGGTAGAGTACTATATAATAAGGTAAAAGGCTTATTATTGACATTGTTGCTGATAAAATTTCCGATATTCCTGAAACTACTGCAATTATAAGTACAGTCATTACTAATATAAAGGGTAGTATATATCCAAACAACAAGGCTTTGTAACCTTTCGACTGGTCCAAAACAACTGTAACAACATCGCCGGGTTTTGAGTTGTGGTGTTGTTTTGATATTTCAATTATTTTTTCTTTGCTATCGGCAGCCGTGCATGCACCTTTAGCATGGCATGTAGCACATGCCGAGAGGTTGATTATACGCACTTTTATTGTTGTGCCCGAAACTTGTTCAACAATACCCTGATGCGAAATTACTCCGCTCATTGCTCATTTTTTAAAAATAACAGGGCAAAAGTAAAACGTTTGCATTGGTATTCTACTTTTTTAATTGTTTTTTTAAACACAATTATTTATTTGTAATAGGTTTAAATAAGTTATTCGCATAAAAAAAAGTTGCTCAATGTTTTAGGCATTGGCAACTTTAATTTTTTTACTGTTTTTAAAACAAAAACAGTTGTTACTTCCAAAAATCGTCGTTCTCGGGGTTGTTTTCCCAATTCCAAATATCATCAAATAAATTGTCGGGGGTTAAAACTTTTTTGTTTTTTGCTTTTTGCGATGTGCTTTTTGAGTTTTTTTCAAAATTAATATCGTTTTGTAAAGTTTTTAATTCCCTGTTTTTTTGATTTTTGATAATTGTGTTTTCCATTTTTATTAAAAGTTTTACGGGCCGAAATTATAACGAATTTTGTTTAAACATGTTAAAAATGTAGGGGTTTAGTGTTATTTTTTTAATGTTTTTGCGCAAACGAGTGCGTTTTTTGCATTGTTTACATGGCAATTTGAGCTTTAACTGTTTATATGATTACTCTGTTGTTGTAGGGGTTATACCTAAGTAAAGTGTTTGTTTGCTTTGCTACAACTGCTATGCTTAGGTAATATTAATATTCAGAAAAATATCGAAAAAAAAAATTAAATATCGCTTGCGATATAAAAAATAGTATTTATATTTGCATCGTAAACGACACAATCGTAAACGAGTATAAATTTAAAATTAATTATATGCAAAGCAATTTTTATCAATTATCGGCACAAAACCTTAAGGGAAACAATGTAAGTATGAATTAGTACAAAGGTAAAGTGGTTTTAGTAGTAAATACTGCGAGTAAATGTGGTTTAACTCCTCAGTACGAGGGTTTAGAGCAGTTGTATAAAAAATATGGCAACAAAGGTTTGGTAATTTTAGGTTTTCCGTGCAACCAGTTTGCCAATCAGGAGCCTGGCGACGAAAAGTCGATATCGGAGGGTTGCTTGCTTAATTATGGTGTTACTTTTCCGATGTTTGCCAAGGTTGATGTAAATGGCCAAAACACGCACCCGTTGTTTAAATACCTGAAAAGTGAGCTTGGTGGTTGGTTTGGCAGTAAAGTAAAATGGAATTTTACAAAATTTTTGGTGGACCGCGATGGAAAACCTGTAAAACGGTTCTCGCCGGCAACTACTCCTGCAGCTATCGAAAAACATATTGAAAAGCTGCTTAATTAGCAAATAAAAAGCTACTTATGCAGGGTTTTGGCAAAAGTAGCTTTTTATTAATTTTACGGTTTATTATATTGTTAATTATTTATTATGGGTTACGAACAGTTAAAATTAAGCAACCAGCTTTGTTTTCCGGTTTATGCGGCATCGAGGCTTATTACACGCGAGTACCAGCCATATCTGGACCAACTTGGTATAACATATCCGCAATATTTAGTTTTACTTGTTTTATGGGAGCAAAATAAGTTAACAGTTAACGATATTGCCCAAAAACTTATTTTAAATACAAATACAATTACCCCGCTGCTAAAACGTATGGAGACAATGGGGCTAATTACACGCAACCGCAGTAATACCGACGAGCGTAAAGTTTTTGTTGAACTTACTCAAAAAGGGTACAATATGGAAGGGCAGGCAGCTGCTATACCAGTTGGGCTTGCTAACCAATTAATGGCGGGTAACATGTCAGCTACCGAGTTAATTGACTTAAAAACCAGGCTAAATTCATTAATCGAATTTTTATCGACAAAATAATTAACTTGTAATAAGGCTGCTTATAGCACTGTTAAGGTTATTATACAAAAAGTTAAAGCCTGTATTTTGTATTTTATTGGCCGATACCATATTACCATTTAAAACTAATTGCGATTTTTTACCTAATGCCAGTTTTATAAAAATACCTGGTATTGGTGGCAATAAAACGTGTTTGTGTAGCTTTTGTGCCAGCACTTTTGTAAGGCAGGCATTTGTTGTATGGCATGGTGCAACAGCGTTAAATGCCCCCGATATATTGTTTTGCAATGCGTGTAAATACATTTGGCATAAATCGTTAATATGTATCCAGGGCATATATTGTGTGCCTTTACCAATTATCGATATAAGGTTTGTTTTTGTGAGCTTTGATAATAACTGAAAAATTCCTCCATTTTGTGCCAATACCATAGCTGTGCGCATTTTAACCGTGCGTATGCCAATTGATGCAAAGTTATCAGCAGCTTTTTCCCATTCAATACATGTATTTGCTAAAAAGCCCTGGCCGCTATTATGGTTTTCGGTAAATAGTGTTTGTAAAGGTGCATTGCCGTATATACCAACTGCCGACGCGCTTATAAAAGCTATGGGTTTGGTTTGCAGGTTTTTTACATAGTTAAATAAGCTGTTGGCTGTTAGTACCCTGCTGTCGATAATTTTTTGCATGTTTTTTTTTGTCCACCTTACCTGGCCAATGTTTGTGCCGGCTAAATGTATAATGTAATTTGGTGTGTCGGCTTTATCGATAACTGGCATTTTGTAGTTTTTGCCCCAATAATATGTTTTAGTTAAACTGTTGTTAGTTTTTGTACTTAATGCAATTACATTATAATTATTATTTATTAACAATTGGCATAAATGATACCCAACTAAACCGGTACTACCAGTAACTAATACTGTTTTGTTTTTATTGGGGACAGGCATTTTTTTGTATTGTTAGTTTTATAAAATTAGGCCAATATTTTTTAAACTCAAATAATTAAAACCCAAATTGAGCGATTCGCTCAATCGATTTAGATTTTGTAAGTATTTCACTACACTTCGTTAGTGAAACACAACAAACTCTACATCGGGGTTATACCTAAGTAAAGCGTTTGTTCGCATTGCTCCAACCGCTCAACTTAGGTAAAACCCAAATTGAGCAATTCGCTCAATCGATTTAGATTTTGTAAGTTTTATAGTGAGCGGGAATTGCTCAATTTGAGTTTAGTTTAAATAATACCGAATTAAAAAGTAAAATGTAATTAGCTAAATTTGGTAATTATAAAAAAAGCCATCGTTTTTTTTGCGATGGCTTTTTTTTAATAATTCTGTTATTTTTTATGCCTGTCCGGCTGAACCTAACACATTTTCGTTTTTATGTTTGTAAAGTACTTTTAAAGTATCGCGGGCGGGACCTAAATATTTACGAGGGTCGAATTCGCCGGGGTTTTCGGCTAAAACTTTGCGTATTGCAGCTGTCATAGCTATACGGCCGTCAGAGTCGATGTTAATTTTGCAAACAGCCGATTTAGCTGCGCGGCGTAGTTGTTCCTCAGGAATACCAACGGCTTCTTTCATTGCGCCTCCAAATTTGTTTATAGTTGCAACGTGTTCTTGTGGAACCGATGATGAACCGTGTAAAACAATAGGGAACCCTGGAATGCGTTTTTCAATCTCTTCGAGTATATCGAATTTTAATGGAGGTGGTACTAAAATACCATCGGCGTTGCGTGTACATTGTGCGGGTGTAAATTTGTGTGCGCCGTGCGATGTGCCAATCGATATAGCTAATGAGTCAACACCGGTACGTTTAACAAAATCTTCAACCTCTTCGGGGCGGGTGTACGACGAGTGTTCGGCAACAACATCGTCTTCAACACCGGCCAATACGCCAAGCTCGCCTTCAACAGTAACGCCGTTGGCATGTGCGTATTCAACTACTTTTTTTGTTAATGCAATGTTGTCTTCGTACGAGTGGTGCGAGCCGTCGATCATTACCGACGAAAAACCGTTGTCGATACACTCTTTGCAAATTTCGAATGTGTCGCCGTGGTCAAGGTGTAAAACAATTGGAATAGCATAACCAAGTTCTTTTACATATTCAACAGCACCTTTTGCCATATTGCGCAACAAGGTTGCATTGGCGTATTTGCGTGCGCCTGCCGACACCTGTAAAATTACTGGCGATTTGGTTTCAACGCATGCTTGTAATATAGCCTGAAGTTGCTCCAAGTTATTGAAATTGTATGCCGGTATGGCATAACCACCGGCTACGGCTTTTGCAAACATTTCTTTTGTGTTTACAAGGCCTAGTTCTTTGTAACTGATTGCCATTAGTTTAAATTTATTGTTTGTATTAATACTTTGTTTTTTTTGTAGCGGTACAAACTTATAAAAAGTAAATTGCTTTTACAACAATTACCAGTTTGGCTGTTTTTTA
>CAZJCR010000126.1:0-11359 GCA_964544385.1 uncultured Bacteroidales bacterium | reverse complement strand
GGTGGTTGCTACGCAAAAGTTATTGACCTTAGCAAAGAAAACGAACCCGACATTTGGCGTGCAATTAAACGCGATGCTTTATTAGAGAACGTTACTGTTAAAGCCGATGGAACACCTGATTATTCAAAAGAAGCATCGAAAACTGAAAACACCAGGGTTTCGTATCCTATTCACCACATTAACAAAATTGTGTTACCATCGAAAGCCGGACATGCAAGTAAAATTATTTACCTAAGTGCCGATGCATTTGGTGTATTACCTCCAGTTTCGATTCTTGACGAAAACTCGGCACAATACCACTTTTTATGCGGTTACACATCGAAATTAGCAGGTACCGAGCGCGGTATTACCGAACCCGTACCATCGTTCTCGCCTGCATTTGGCGAAGCGTTTTTAACCCTGCACCCAACAGTATATGCTAAAGTTTTAGCCGACAAAATGAAAAAGCACAATGCTAAAGCTTACCTTGTAAATACAGGTTGGAACGGTACTGGTAAACGTATATCGATTAAAGATACCCGTGCTATTATTGATGCTATATTAGATGGTTCGATTGAAAAAGCCGAAACAATTAAAATGCCTATCTTAAATTTAGTTACTCCTAAAAAACTGAATAATGTATCGGAAGGTATTTTAGACCCACGCGAAACATATGCTAACAAAACCGAATGGGAAGAAAAAGCAAAATCGCTTGCAGCAAAATACATCAAAAATTTTGAGCAATATTGCGATACCCCTGCTGGTAAAGCATTAATACCTTCGGGTCCACAATTATAAAATTATTTTTTTTATAATATTTAAACCCTGCCAATATTTTGGCGGGGTTTTTGTTTATTTTAAACCTTTGTATTTTAAATGTTACTTTTTTGTTTCATTATTAAACAGGGATAAATGAGTGTAATTTTAGTTAGCATCACCTTAAGCATTGTTGCTTATTTACTGGGTTCAATACCAACATCGGTTTGGATAGGCCGTTCGTTTTACAATATCGACATTCGCCAGCATGGTAGCGGTAACGCCGGTACAACAAATACTTTTAGGGTACTTGGTACAACACCAGGAATTGTTGTTTTTTTAGTCGATATTTTTAAAGGTTTTTTAGCCGTTAGCCTTTTACGTATAGTAAATATTATTGAACCAAGCACCAACACATTTATTAATTTACAGTTATTACTTGGCGGTATGGCTGTATTAGGTCATATTTTTCCGGTTTATGTTGGTTTTAAAGGTGGTAAAGGCGTGGCAACGCTTTTGGGTGTTGTATTTGCCATTCACCCGGTAGCCGCATTAATATCGTTAGGGGTTTTTACAGTAGTGTTACTTTCAACAAAGTACGTGTCGTTGGGTTCAATGATAGGCGGGTTGGTTTTTCCACTGAATATAATTTTTGTTTTTCACGAAACATCGGTATCGCTTATTGTATTTGCTATATTAATTAGCGTTTTGTTAATATTAACACACCAAAAAAATATTATACGCCTTATGGCACATACCGAGAACAAAGTGAATTTTAAACGCAAGCGTAACAAGCCAATAGCATAATAAAAAATATTTAACAAAAAGCGGTACCCAAAGTGCCGCTTTTTTTGTTTACACCCGAATTTTATTGCCTGTATAAATTTACATGTACCTTATAAAACTGTACATTAAAATTTGAACCTACTGTTAATAATGTTTGTTAACCTTAACAAACAGGCAAACAATGAAACCAACAAAAAAATATTACTTATTATATTAGCTTTAGTATTACTTAGTAATGTTTTAATTGGACAAATAGTAATAAACTCAACCAACCAAGGTATAGGTATACCTGAAGGAGGAACATTTACATATTGTACAACCGACCCAATTGATATAATTTATAACGAAATACCTGGTAACAAAACATTCTCGGGTACCGGAATAATTGACTTAGGAACATCATCGCCGGCCACGGCCACATTTGACCCCGGCAGCATTGGGGCCGGCACATACATCGTGTCGTATTTTAGTAAAAATTGGACCTTTATAGTTGTTGACCCACCAATTGTAAGTTTTACAGCCATACCAAATGTTTGCGAAAACGACATGGCAATTAACCTTGCTCCTTATGGCTTGCCCGCGGGTGGAACTTTTGGCGGTACAGGAGTTGATGCCGGCGGTTATTTTTATCCAGCTATTACAGGGCCTGGAACATTTATACTATCGTACACATACCCAACAACTGGTTGTTCAGACACAAAATATCAGACAATAACGGTTGAACCAGTACCATCAGTAAGTTTATCAATACCTATAGCAATAAAATACGCATGTATAAATGGAGCATCGTTTGCATTATCGGGCGGCAGCCCAGGAGGGGGTATATATAGTGGTTCGGGTGTAATTGGGGGTACTAATTTTGACCCGGCATTGGCAGGCGTGGGAACACATACAATTGCTTATACATATACAACAGGCACAGGCTGTTCGGCATTTGCAACCGATGTTATTATAGTTAGACCAACGCCTATAATAAAAACAACTTCAAAAACCGACTTTTGCACCGGGTCGGGCTTAGGTTCAATTACAGTTTATTCAATTGACGCGGGTATCGATTATCAATTAATGAACCAAACAACAGGGACATTAGTGTCGACGCAGTCGGGAGCTGCCGGTTCAGATTTATTGTATAACGGGTTAACCGCCGATGATTATTACATTAAAGCTATAGACCAACTTGCCAGCTGTTACATTAATTATGTAATAATAACAATTTACGAGAACCCTCTACCAATTGTATCACCAAGTGCCGGCGACAGCGATTTTTGTTTGGGCAACTCAACAATTCTTAATGCCAATGCAACTTCGGGCGCAGGCATACATACATATTTATGGGATAACTCGAGCGGTTTTTTAAGCTCCGATAATACAGCCACGCCAACAGCAAGTCCAACATCGTCGACAACCTTTACAGTAACTGTAACCGATAATAACGGGTGTATTAACAGCGGCGCAGTTAATATTACAGTTTATATGTTACCAGTAGTTACTTTAGCTTTAAACATAAACGATATTTGTATTGACGAAAGCCCTGTTACATTAACCGGAGGCTCGCCTTTGGGAGGCATGTATAGCGGCACAGGAGTTGGCGGCGGGGTATTTAGCCCATCAATTGCAAACGTGGGTACGCATATTATAACTTATAGTTTTACCGATGCAAATAGTTGTACAAATACAGCCACCAATAATGTTACTGTACACGAACTGCCAACAGTTAGTTTTACAGGTTTATTAAGCGAACAATGCGATACCACATTGCCATATACAATTACGGGCTCGCCAAACGATGCCGGGGGAATATTTACCGGTAGCGGTATAACAGAAAATATTACAAACGGCACAGCTACCTTTACACCAGGCACATCAATTTTAGGTTATCATGATATTGTTTACAACTATACCGACACTTATGGCTGTAAAAGCTCATCGACACAAAACACTCGCGTAGGGACACTAACAAGCATATCGGGTTTGGGCACCTTTTATTGCGACAACAGCGCGCCGGTAAGCTTTGCATACAGCCACTATACCGGGATAACCGGCGATGGAGTTTCGGGGCCAGGAGTTACCGATAATTTAGACCGAACAGCAATATTTAACCCCGGAACCGCCGGGCCAGGTTACCATACAATTACATATAGATTTACCGACGATATAGGTTGCATTAACCTATTATATTTGACCGTTGAGGTTAAACCGTCGCCAACAGTTAATTTTTCGGGGTTAACCCAAACAAACTATTGTTCGAACACAATACCATTTAATATTACCGGCAACATTACTGGTGCTGGAGTTTTTACAGGCCCAACTACTGGTTTTACCGACAACAACAATGGTACAGCAACTATAAGTCCGGTAAATTTACCAGTTACCAACAACTACGCTGTTACATATACATATACCGATGCCTTTGGTTGCACCAACGACACAACCCGGTATTTTAATATTATTGAAGCTCCAACATCTGAAATATCGGGTAACGGTACAATTTGCGAAGGTTCGATGCATAACCTAAATGTTACATTTACAGGTACTAACCCATTTAATTATTCATACTTTGACGGCTTAACTTACCAAAATATAACCGGTGTAACATCGCCACACACACTTACAGTAAACCCTGCTACAACCCGTACATATACAATTACCAATGTTACACACAGTGCAAATTCATGCACATCGGCCGGAACAGGCAATGCATCGGTAATAGTAACACCAAAAGTTAAAATTACTACACAACCGGTTGATGTTACTGTATGCGAAACAACAAATACATGGTTTGAAGTTGTTGCATTAGGACAAACATTAACTTATGAATGGTATTTTGACGATGGCATAAACCCACCAATAGCTTTAGGCACAAGCAACATACAACCTGTAAACAATATAAACACCACCAACATTGGAAATTATTACTGCGTAGTGTCGAGCACTTGTGGGCCAAGTGTTACAAGTATTGCAGCAAAATTAACTATGTTGCCAAAAACAGTAATAAACAATCAACCAATTAGTTATATTGGCTGCTATAACGGGAGCGCGGCATTTAACATAACTGCAAGCGGCTGGGCAATTTCATATCAATGGCAAAAAAATGGTATCGACATAAACAATATAGCCGGAAAAATTTCGGGCGCGTTAACCAATAACTTAACAATACTTAGTTTAGATAATACCGACGCTGCAAATTACCGATGTATTGTAACAGGTAGTTGCAACACTATAACAAGTAACGAGTGTACACTCGATGTTAACAGCCCGATTATAATAACACAACAACCAACTAATATAAACGCATGTATTGCCGACAATATAGTTTTTACAATAGCGGCAACAGGTTCCAACCTACAATATCAATGGTATTTTAACGATGGTGTTAACCCGTTTATTAGCCTGGGTACAAACCAAACTCAACCAATAAACAATATAAACAATACCCATGCCGGACAATACTTTTGCAAAGTAACAAGTTCGTGTGGCGAATGGATAAACAGCACTAATGCAACATTAACACTTAATAACCAAACAGTTATTAACAACCACCCAACCGGAGGTTTATATTGCGAGGGCAGTAATATTAGCCTGTCGGTAAATGCAACTGGCACAAACCTTAATTACCAATGGCAAAAAAACGGGACCAATGTTTCAGACATTGGTAATATTAGCGGCAGCAACAGTGCCAATTTAATAATTACAGGTTTGTTACCTACCAATGCAGGTAGTTATCGATGTTATGTTATGGGCGATTGCGATAATTTATTAACAAATGCTGCTGCAATACAAGTTGAAGAAAACATAACCTTTACAACCCTATTGGCCGACCAAACATTATGCCCCGGAAGTGATGTATCATTATCGGCATCGGCAAACGGAACAAATTTAACTTTTGAATGGCAGTATAACACAAACCCTATTTTACCTGCACAAACAAACCCAACATACACATTATTTGGCGCCACAAGTGCAAATGCCGGAAATTACCGTTGTAAAATTACAAATGCCTGTGGAACAACATATACCAACGAAATGTATTTAACTATAAACCAAAACACAGTTATTACTACTCAACCAACAAGCATATCGTCGTGCGAGAGCAATAACGTATCGTTTTCGGTAACAGCTACAGGTACCAACCTAACTTACCAATGGCTTAAAAACAACAGCCCTATTGTGCCTGCCCAAACAAACCAGCATCTTGACATTTACAATATAACACCAGCCGATGCCGGCGAATACCGAGTTGTTGTGTCAGGTTCATGTGGAAACGTAACCAGTTCACCGGCAACTTTATCGGTTGCCCAAAATGCAATAATTGACCAACAACCAATATCGGCAACAAATTGCCTTACCGAAAACACAAGTATAATTGTAACTACAATAACCGGTACTAACCTAAACTACCAATGGTTTTTTGACAACGGCGGTGGCTTTACACCAGTTGGCACAAATTTGCCTTTATACAACATTCCGTCGTTTAGTGCTGTTGATGTTGGCCAATATTACTGCCAAATATCAAACGGGTGCGGCATAATTACATCGAATACAATTACCCGCGCTTTAGGCGAACAAACAATAATAACTTTACAACCTAACGATTTTGAAAATTGTACCGGTAACGATGCCAACTTTACAGTTGCGGCAACCGGTTCGGGCATTACTTACCAATGGAGGTTTAACGGTACCGATTTAACTGACAATACCCACATATTTGGTTCGCAAACAAGTAGTTTATCGATAAACGGGCTTGTACCTGCCGATGCTGGATATTACGACTGTTTTATTATTGGTAGCTGCGGAAACGAAACCAGTAATAATGCTTTACTTAAAGTAAACCAACCGGTAAACATTACAAACAACCTTAACAACACAAGTGTTTGCGAAGGGAACTTAGTAAGCTTTACAGTTAATGCAACAGGTACAAACCCAAATTATCAATGGTATAAAGATAACACACCTATTGCCGGGCATAATAACCAGTCGCTTGTTATTACAAACGCTTTACTTGCAAATTCAGGTAATTACTATTGTAAAGTAAGCAACGCGTGCGGTTATTTAAACAGTAATACTGCCAGTTTAAATGTTTATCAAAACATTGAGCTTACAAATGCAAACCAACCTGTTGACGTTGCTGGTTGCCAAGGCCAAACTGTAACCTTTAGCGTTAACCCCACAGCAGGTACAGGTTTAAACTATCAATGGCGCAAAGGTACAAACATATTATTTAACGATACCAAATTTACCGGCGTACAAACAAATACTTTAACAATAAATAATATATTACCAACCGACCAAGGAACGTATAACTGTGTAATAAGTAATGAATGTGATATTGTATATAGTTTGTCGGGTGAACTCACCGTGTCGGAAAACATTACTATAAACACCCACCCTACACCGCAAACAGGCTGCATTGGCCAGCCACTAAACCTTGTTGCAAGTGCCAACGGAACCAATTTAACGTTCCAATGGTATAAAAACAGCTCACCTGTTCCGTTGGCAACAAACCCGGTATACGTAATTGCAGCATATACCAATACTGATGCAGGAACATAATACTGCCAAATTGCAAACAGTTGTACCACACTAAACACTAATAATGCAGTTATAACAACCGGTAACATAACAACAATAATTGATAACCCTGTTAGCATTACAAGGTGTGTAAACGGAACAGCAAGTTTTACTGTTAATGCACAGGGCACAAATTTATTATACCAATGGAAACGCGACGGCAATATTTTATCGACAAACAGCCGCATTCCATCAGTTAACACTAATACATTAACAATAAACAATATTTTATTTACCGATTTTGGCGAATACACCTGCGATGTAACAGGCGATTGCGGAAACACTACATCAGGCGGGGCAACACTTACTGTGCGAAGACCCCCGTTAATTGTATCACAACCGGTTAGCGACACTGTTTGTTCAAACTCAATTGCAACATTCGAGGTTATTGCAACAGGCGATAACCTTACATACTCGTGGCAACAAAACAATATACCTATTGGCATAACAACATCAGTTTTAAACATTAACAACGCCACCAACAGCAATCAGGGAGTTTATAATTGTATTGTGTCAGGTATTGATGGAGCTTGTTCAAACGTGGTAAGTACAGCGGCCGATTTAGTTGTTTATGATAGCCTTACTATAAACACGCAACCTATCGACAATATTATTTGCGAAAATAATAACGTATCGTTTAACGTAAACCTAACAGGCCCGCCGGTTATTACCAGGCAATGGCTTTTTAACGGCAATCAACTTACAAACACAAGTCAAATAACCGGGGCTTATGCCGATATACTAAATATAAATATGGCCAGCATATTAAACCAGGGCACATACCAGTTAATGCTTACAAGCAGGTGCGGATTATTAAGCAGCCAAATTGCAAACTTAACAGTAAACCAAAATATTACTATCGATGTTAACCCAACAACATACACCGTAATAACCGGTAACAGTGCTAACTTTACCGTTGTTGCGCAAGGAAATATAACCGGTTACCAGTGGCGAAAAAATGGAGTTAACCTTACTAACGGCGCAAACATTAGCGGTGCACTTTCAAATTCGCTTACAATTAACCCTGCTACCATTACCGACCAAGACTGGTACACCTGCTTTATTACCGGAACATGCTCTGATATTGAAACTACTCCGGCATTTTTAACCGTTACCGAGTTGTCGTTAATTACACAACAACCCGAAAGTAATGTAACAAAATGCGAAGGTGAAACTCTAAACCTGTCGATAGTGTCGACAGGAACAACATTTATATGGCGAAAAAACGGAACCGACTTAAACGAAGGCGGCCGTTTTACAGGCACTAACACCCAAAGCCTTACAATAAACAACTTATTGCCAACCGATATTGGAGCTTATACCTGTTATGTTAATAACACCGAAAGCAGTAACGCTGCTACAGTAATAGTAAATAAAACAACCCAAATAGGGCAACAACCAATAAGTGCTGATAAATGCGAAGGCGACAACCTAACTTTATTTATAACAGCCACGGGAACAAATTTAAGCTATCAATGGCAAAAAAATAACCCAGATATTGCACTGGCAATTAACAATAATTATACAATAAATACATTAACCCAAACCGATGCCGGAAACTATAGGTGCATTGTAACAGGCCAGTGCAACACTGCTACCAGCGAAACTGCATTTATAACTGTAGCGCAAAATACAACAGTAACAACTCCCCAAAACAGAGTAATATGTCAGGGCGAAACCACTAACCTTACAGTTACAGCTACCGGTAATATTCAATCGTACAAATGGCATAAAAATGGTATTGAACTTACAAATACCGGCTCAATTACCGGTACAAACACCAATACCCTTGTTATTACAAACGCGCTTACAACCGATGCCGGCAGCTACAATTGTATGGTAACAGGCAACTGCGGCATACCTGTTTACAGCAACCCGGCTACAGTTACAGTAAACAAAACAACTATTATCGATGTTAACCCAACCAACAAAACTGTATGTGCCGGCAACAATGTTCAATTTTTAGTACAGGCCAATGGCAGCATTACCGGTTATCAATGGTACCACAACAACAACCCCATAACCGGTGCAAATAATAACCAGCTAATAATTAACAATGTAAGTAAATTAAACAACGGCAACTATACTTGCAAAGTGTTGGGCTTATGTAACAACCCCATAAGCAATGCAGCTAATTTAACCGTTTACGATACTACAAAAATACTTTTTCAGCCTGTTGGCGGAACAATTTGTCAAGATGGAGCAATTAACCTAAACTTTGGGGTAAGCGGCGACAATTTATTATATAAATGGTACAAAAACGGTAGCGAGGCTCAACAAAGCACAACAATTAGTGGAATTGACCTAAACATATTGTCAGTTGCAAACGCTGCTCCTGCCGATGCTGGCTTTTACTCGTGCAATGTTACTGGTTTATGCGGAAATGTTGCCAGCAATACTGTACAAGTAAACATTAATGAAAAAACACAAATATTAACAAACCCCCAAAACTTAACACAATGTGTTGGTAATGGTGCTTGGTTTACAGTTGCTGCTTTAGGTAAAAACATTACTTACCAATGGTATAAAAATAGTAACCCGTTAACAACCAATGCTAACATTAGCAGTGTTACTATGCCAACTTTAAACATATCAAACCTTAACCTAACCGACTCGGGCAGCTATACCTGTATAATTACCGGGGCATGTGGTAACGTTGAATCGAATGCTGCAATTTTGTTTGTAAACCCATTAACCCAAATTACAAAACAACCTACCGACACCACAGTTTGTCAGGGCGCGTTAGCAAAAATAGAAGTTATAACTACCGGAAACGCCAACACATATTTATGGAAACTCGACGGTAACAATTTAAACCCGGCCGACGGTTACATAGGTATAAATACAAACATATTAACAATACAAAATGCTCAGCTAAACCACCAGGGAAGCTATACCTGCACAATTACCGGCACATGTAACACCCAAAGTACTTTACCGGCATATTTAACTGTTAACCAGTCTACACAAATAAACACAAACCCTATAAGCATATCAAGGTGTAATGGCGATAAAGCTTTATTTACAGTTATAGCCAACGGCAATAATTTATCGTATCAATGGAGTTACAATAATACAACAATTACAGGCGCAAATTCGCCCAATTTAACTATCGAAAACATACAGGCAACCGACTCGGGGGCATACACCTGCGCTGTAACCGGAACATGTGGATCAACACCATCGCTACCCGCTATTTTAAAAGTTTTACAGGCTCCGCTTGTTACCATACAACCAATTAACGATACTGTTTGTGAAGACAATACCGCTATTTTTAAAATAACTACAGTTGGCGAAAACATTAACTACCAATGGCAAAAAAACAACATTAACATTTTAAATACAGGCAATTATTCCGGCACTAATACAAATACATTAACTATAAACAATGTTACTAATTACGACAACGGCCTATACCAATGCAGGCTTATAAATACTTGCGGAAGCCAAAACTCTAACGCGGCTTTTTTAACAGTATCCGACTCGGTAAAAATTACTCAACAACCAATTGATATTACTGTACTACAAGGCAACAATGCATATTTTAATATTACTGCCACCGGAATTAACAACAACTATCAATGGCAAAAAAACAACCAAAATATTACCGATATTAACAATTACTCGGGCACAAATACCACACTTTTAACCATAAACAACACATCAACCATAAACCAAGGACAATACCAATGCATAATTACAAGCAACTGCGGCACAATAACATCAATACCTGCCAAACTATATGTTTATCAACCTGTTAGCATTATTACACAACCAGCAAACATTACAGTTTGTAATGGCAGCCCTGCATCGTTTACAGTTAATGCAACAGGTACAATTACATCGTACCAATGGCAGCATAATGGTATTAACTTAACAAACTCGAACACAATTTCAGGAACCAACTCGGCCACGCTGGTATTATCGCAGGTAACATTACCCGACAGTGGTACATACACCTGCATAATTACCGGCAATTACAACATTGCAAACACGCTGGCAGCAAAATTAACTATAAACCAAAACATTAACATTACTACCCAACCAATATCGCAAAACAAATGCTTTGCCGACAACCTGGTTTTAAAAGTTGAAAATGCCGGCAACAACGCCACTTACCAATGGACAAAAAACAATAATATAATAACCGACAATTTTAGGGTTTCGGGCTCAGCAACAAACATGCTTGTTATTACTAACCTTACACCTAACGATAATGGCAAAACCATTGCTACCGCAACAACTAAAAACCTTAAAATAGGCGCGCTTG
>CAZJCR010000125.1:0-11378 GCA_964544385.1 uncultured Bacteroidales bacterium | reverse complement strand
ATTTGATATTAATTGCATTAATTGGGTGTTTTGTTTACTTAATGCAAAAATACAGGTAATAACCCAATAAAATAAACAACTAATACCTAAGTTGAGTGGTTGGAGCTATGCGAACAAACGCTTTACTTAGGTATAACCCCGATGTAGAATTTGTTGCGTTTCGCTTACAAAGTGAAGCGAAATGCTTACAAAGTCTAAATCGATTTAGCAAATAGCTAAATTTGGGTAATACTAAAAAAGCCAACCGTTAATAATGGTTGGCTTTTTTATTTGAATTATGCTAATTCGGTTTTTTTAATTATTTGTTTCATAAACATTAGATGTTATTTTTTGCCCGTGAAACGGTTTTTTCGCAAATAGCATTGCCGCCATTGGCAAATTGTATAACAATAAATTAATTTATACTAAATTTACCGGCATAATTACATTTTTTATATGGTTAAGTTTGTGGGCAGGTATTTTAAACCTTTTTTACCTTTTATTTTTGTGTTTACGCTTTGCAGGGTTACCGAAATAGTTGGTATAATAAACAACCACCCTGATTTTGTTTTTAACATTAATAGTATTGCTACAAGTTTTGCTGTCGATACCGTTGTAGCTTTGGTAATTTTAATTGTTTTATGTCCCTTTTATTTTCTGTTTAGTTTATTTTGTAATAGTGGTTCCAAAGCAATAAAACTAATATTGTTTATTATCATAATTTTTCAAATTTGTTTTTCGGTTTTTTTTACTTATAACCTTTACCCACTCGATAATGTATTGTTTTTATATTCGTTTAAACAAATATTAACTATTTTGTTAAGCTATAGCAGCTTTAGTTTATTGCTAACAAGTACAATTGTAATTATTATTTTATCCTATTATTTATTAACAAAATATTTAAATAAAATTATTAGGGTTGCTAATGTTTTAGCATTGTTATTAATAATTATAAGCATTGTAGTATTTGCAGTTGCAAAAATTAGCGGGTTATATAACCCTGGCAATTATTTATTAAAAAATAAATCGGCATTTTTTTATTTAAGTTTAATTAACAATAATTGTAAAATCGATAAAAATAGTATTGAAACTAATGCCGCAATTATTAAAAGGTTAACCTTACAAAACCCCGATAATGTTAAATATCCGCTCGAGCGTGATTTTAATATTGACAATGTGCTTGGGCCATTTTTTACTACAAATAATATTAAACCCGACATTGTTTTTTTATTTGTCGAGGGTTTAAGCCGGAATTTTTCGGGTAGTGATGCAAAGTTTGGCAGTTATACACCATTTTTAGACTCACTGGCAGCTCAAAGCCTGTATTTTTGTAACTTTATGTCGTGTTGCGAACGTACTTATGGTATTTTGCCCAATGTTTTGGGTAGCCTGCCACCAGCAGTTAATGGTTTTATGTCGCAAATTAATACTATGCCAAACCATAACTCGATAATAAAAATATTAGACAGTAACGGTTATTATAGTTCTTTTTTTTATGGCAGTAATTCCGATTTTGATAACATGGATTATTTTTTGTTTAAACAAGGTATCGATACTATTATCGATAAAAATAGCTATGGACAGGAGTTTAAACAGGTGGGTTTTTATCGCTATAGCGATTTTGATATGTTTAACAAATCGTTTAAAATTATTGAAAATATAAACCAGCCAAAACTGCTTATATACCTTACTATGGGTATTCATGAGCCGTTTGTACATGTTACAGGCAATTTTTTCGATAAACAATTACTGGTTAACAAAAAACAAAGCATGTTAAATAATAATATGCTAAAATCGGTTTTAGAGTGCGATAGTTCGTTACATTTGTTTTTTGATAAGTATAAACAACAACCACGTTATAAAAATACCATATTTGTTATTACCGGCGACCATTCGCCAAGTGCCATAAATATTGATGGCAGTATCGATAATTTTTATGTGCCACTTATAATATACTCGCCAATGCTTAAAAAAAATTCGCGAATAAAGGCAGTTTCGTCGCATATCGATATTTTGCCAACTATTTTATCGCTTTTAAAAAGCAATTATGATATTGAATGTCCACAAAAGTGTCATTTTATGTCGTATGGGCTCGATACCGCAACTGTTTTTTATAGCAATAGGTTTATACCGTTAAGCACAGTTAACCGTACCGTGTCGAAAGCTTTATTCGATACTGTTTTTTTTGATGGCAATAATGCATTTGTTATTTACAATAAATTCGAAACTAAACTGTTAAATAATAATGTGTTAGTTCAGAAACTAAAAAATGAACTTAACAATTTTAATAAACTTGATAATTATATATTAAACAATAATGCTTTAATGCCAGGCAATATTGTTGATAATACTAATTCGCGTGTAAACTTTAATTTGTTCGATAAGCCAACAATAACACAAAAAATGGTTTGTTATAAAAGTAATACAACCGATTCGGCCTTAGTTGACACCTTGCCGCAATTTATAAACATATACAACTATGTTATCGACACTCAAAACACCAATTATATAAATATTAGTTTAAATACCGATATAAAATTAATTAAAGGGCATGGAACACCACTGTTTGTTGTTAGTGTCGAAACCGATAGCGGTGGTTATTATCGCAGTTTTAATCTAATAAACCCGCGCATGGCAAATAAGTGGCATAACCAGCAATGCACATTTACAATAAACAAAAGTCAAAACAAAATAAAGCCCGGTAATATTGTTAAAATTTATATTTGGAACCCTGCTAAATGTGTTTATAAAATATCGAAACCAGAGTTTATTGTTGATAAATAAATTTATTACTTGATAAAATACAATAAGTAATTTGGTGATAATTATTTATTAGCAAATAAATAATAATTTGTATTTATTTATATAATTTTTATATTTGATAAATTATATAAAGTACAAATATCAAAGCCCTTAATTGCTATCTATAAAAAACTTGTTTTATTTTAACTAAATATCCATAACAAGGATATTTATTACACGCGAACCCCGATAAACCGGGGCAAGCAATTTGACTATTATAAAAAAAATATACAGATGAGTAATAAGCTGTTAATAACAATTTGTTTAATAATAATAACCAATATTATTTATGCCCAGGTATCTAATATTAAAAGTATTATTGATAGTAATATGGCCAATATCCGCAACGGGGTTATTTTTGACGAGAACATAGCATTAATATGTTCTGAAAATAATAAAGATACAATTATACCATTGCTTACAAATTACTGCACCGATACAATGCCCGATGTGCGCAAACAAGCATATAGGTATATTGTAATTACAGCAATAAACTCAAATGACAGCAGCTTTAGGGCAATGGTTGTCGAAAAAATTGCAAACTCATGCTTTGATACAAGTATTTTTGTTGTTAGCCAGTCGGTTAAAATGTTAACAAAGTTTACAAGTTTTGATTATTCAATTAACTCGAAAAATATTATCGACAGTTTAGCAAATTACTCGAATGTTTATACTAACGAATTTTACAAAATAGCAGCATTTGTTAAAAGTAAAAACGCCGAGAGTATTTTGCTTAGTAAACTTGACAGTGCCAAAAGTACAATTGAAAAATGGCATATACATATAGCATTAGCGCGTTTAGGCAATAACAAATCGGTAAGTTTTATAACAAATAAACTTGGTACAGCCAATATAAATAATGGTTTTATTAACTCAATTTTGCCCGATTTAATTTTTACTAAGCAAAAACCAATATTTGATTACCTGTTAAATATAGTTTTATTAGACAATATTAATTGCGTAACTAATAACCCGGTTAATAGTTTACCGTTGCATTGCGGGTATTTTATTATTGAAAAGTTAGGCTATAATATTGAAGGCTTTCCACTTGAATATGATAAATATGGCGATTTGGTTGATGATATAAACCAAAGTGATTTTAATAATATTAAAAAATGGATAACGGAAAATAAAGATTACATAATTATTGATAATAAATATTAGAGTTGAGATTATTATTAGCATCATTATTAATTGGTGCCATCTTGATTAGTGAAAAAAGTTTAGCGCAGGAATTATCGGGGTTGAGTGAGAATGAACCTATTACATTATCGGGTGGATTTGGATTAAACCAGGTTTTATTTTATACTAAAGATACTTTTAGTGTAAAGGAACCTTATACATATGTACTAAACGGTAACCTAAACGCTACAATTTACGGAATTATAAGTTGCCCTATAAGCTTTACATATTCAAATTATGGCGATAATTTTTCGCATCCCTTTAATTTCAACCAGTTTGGCATGCAACCTTCGTATAAGTGGCTCAAAACTTATATAGGATATAATTCAATGAATTTTTCGCCTTACACCTTGTCGGGGCATTAGTTTTTAGGCTTTGGAGCCGAAATTAAGCCAAGCAATAAACCCTTTAAATTTGGGTTAATGTACGGGCGGTTACTTAAAGCAGTTGACGAAGATACACTGCAAAGTAATAATACACCGGCATTTGCACGATATGGATATGCTGTTAAATTAGGATATTGTCCAAATGGTGACGAATATGTTATTAATATTTTTAAAGCATGGGATGAGCTTGGTTCAATTAATGCATTACCATTAAAAACCGATTTAAAGCCTAAAAGTAACCTTGCAATTAGTGGTACAATTGTTAAAAAGATAGCCAATCGTGTTTCATTTACTGCCGAATTTGCATCAACAGCTATTAATGCCGATACACGTATAATTGAAAAAAGTGAGAAACAAAGCCTTTTTAACGCTACGCGTTTTTTGCATAAAACAAACGTTGCTACTACATATGTAAATGCGTACAAAGCAAATTTTTATTATACGGGCAAATCGTATGGTATTGGCTCAACCTACGAGCGTGTTAACCCTGGATACGAAACATTAGGTGCTTACTATTTTACCAACGATTTCGAAAACATTACAATTGATTTTACTAAACGGTTGCTTAATGAAACTTTAAATATATCGGGACGAATAGGTTATCAGCGAAACGATATAGATGGTTCTAAATTATCGAGCACAAAAAAAATTGTTGGGAATATTAATGCAGGCTATTCATATAGTAAAAACCTGAATTTAAATTTAGTATATTCAAATTTTACCGGATATACCCATATCCGCAATAATTTTGAAATAATTAACCAAACAAATCCATATGAGAATATTGATACATTAAACTATACGCAAATAAACCAAACAATAAACGGAAATGTGGCATATATAATTGGTAATATTAACAATAAAGATAAACAACAAACAATTAATGTTAATATTAATGTTCAGCAGGCATCGCAAGAACAAGGCAAAGAAAAACTGCCCGGAACAGTATTTTACAATGCAAATATTGCTTATAACCATAATATTGTTAAAGCCCAGGCTGGTGTGTTTTGTTCATTAAATGCCAATTACAACAAAATTCCCGAAATTGATAACAGCGGAACTTTAGGGCCAACAGTTGGTGCAAATAAGAATTTGTTTGACAAAAAACTAAAACTCTCGGGTTCATTATCATACAATACTTCAACAGCAGACAACTTAAAAAACCAGGTATGGGTTTTCCGCAATACCGGTTCGTACACGTTAAAAGAAAAACACCAGTTTAATATATCGTTTATCATTCAAAACCGAATGAATAAGGTAAGTAACCGAATAACCGATTTTACCTTAACATTTGGCTATAAGTTTAATTTTAATATATCTTATAATGAGTTATTTAAATAAGATAATAGTATTGTTATTACTAATATTGCAAGTAACCAGTTTATCAGCATTACCATATTTATCGGGCAATAATACACCCGAAACTTTATCGCCCGAACAGCTGGAAGAAAAAATTTTGATGCTTAATAACCTTGTTAAAGCCGAAGGCCGCATTGTTGAAATGCTTTCACCCGATAATGCTAGTAATTTACCCGTTGGTATTTCGAAAACAATAGGAGGAATAGAATTTATTGTTATTATTGATGAAATAAAATTTACTACATCGGGGGCTGTTGCCAATGCCTATATGACATTCCAATTTCCTGGCTCCGACAAACAAATATCGTTTAAAGCTATAAATGTTAGTTTTTATCCATGGGGCTTTTTGCAAGCAAGAATGCAACTTGTAAAAGAAAAAAAAATTGAACTAGGTAATATTGATATAATAATTAAGCCCGATGGTACATTTGTCGATTTTGATTGTATGGGATATCAACAAACATCGTTAAGTGCCGACATTGTTTTTCCGCCTGGAATAATTGTAAAAGAAAACCCTGTTACCCGTAACCCTATACCAAACAGTAAAATTACATCGTCGTTTACTGCACAGTTTACCGATTTTAACGACATTATGGTTAAAATATCGATGGATCCGTTCCAAATTAACGGTTTAAATGGTTTTGGTTTTTACACTAACGAGGTTTATATTGATTTTAGTGATGCCCGGAATCCGGCTTTTGGCAGTTACACAAACAATTATTTAAATAGCATGCAATTGGGCGAAGATGCAACTTTATGGCGAGGCGTTTACATAAAACGGTTCGAAATTAAATTGCCTAAAGAGTTTTGTAAACCTGGCAGCGAAAGTATTGGCATTGCTGCCGAGGATATGCTGTTTGACGAAAATGGTATTACCGGTAAAATATTGCTACAAAATTTATTGCCTTTAGATAAAGGTAATATTGCCGGTTGGCAATTTTCAATCGATGGTTTAAATGTTGGCATTACCGCAGGCAATTTCGACCAATTTGGCTTAAACGGTAAAATTGTATTACCGGTATCCGAAACGCCTTCACCAATGAATTATTCAGCCGTATTCGACAATAATTCAAATTATATTTTCTCGGTAACCCCGCCAGAATCAACTAAGTTCGATATTTGGGCTGCCGATGTTAATATTTATAATAATTCATCAATAACCGTTAGTCGCGTATCGAACAAATTTAGTATTAAAGCCCAACTAAATGGTGAAATGACAGTTAACCCGGGTTCAGTAAATATTGCCGATATTATTTTTCAGAAACTTACAATTCAAACAAGTGAGCCCAAATTTAGCATCGAGTCGTTTACCGTTACAAGCGGTGTTATGAAAGGTTTCCCTATAACGCTAACCGAAATTGGGTATGAAAAAAAAGGCAATAAACACGGTATTAACATGGGTGTGAGCGTACATCTGAAAGCTGATGTTGAAAACGGTTTTAATGCTGAAGGTGGGTTGACAATTTTTGGTGTCGAAAACCCTAATGGGGGAACATCGTCGTGGAAATTTTCACACGTACAATTTAACCGTTTTGCTGTTAATATTATCGAGAGTGCATTTTCGTTTATTGGTTCGTTAGATATTTTTAACGAGGACCCTGTTTACGGCAATGGCATAAAGGGAATGGTAGATGCAAGGTTTGCACCTGTTAAGGCAGGGTTGGGGGCTGTAGTTCAATTTGGTAACGTGAATGGTTATCGCTATTGGTACTGCGATGCATTTGTAACGTTAGGCATGCCAATACCAATTTTTACCGGAATTGATATACTTGGTTTTGGTGGTGGCGCATATTACCATATGGAACAACAATTTGGGGCAGGGGTAACTTTGCCGGCAACACCAAATGCGGCTATCGATACTTCGAAAATTGCAGGAAAAGCATTGTCGGGCATTGTATATGTACCTAATAAAAATATTAATTTAGGTTTAAAAGCCAGTGTTTTAATTGCAGCTAAAAAAACCGATGTTTTTAATGCTAAAGTTACATTAGGAGTCGAGTTTTATGAAACTGGCGGTATTAACGCGTATCTGCAGGGCGATGCCCTTGTTATGAGCCCTATTGGAACCCCAAAAACACAGGCAAAAATGTATGCTGGCATTAATTTGCAATATTCAACTCATGATAGTTCGTTTTGTGGTAACCTCGAAATTTATATCAATGCTGGTGATGCAATTAAAGGAATTCACGAAAACGGCAGGGCCGGTAATGGCCAAATGTATTTTGGCCATGGCGAATGGTATATTTATTTAGGTTTACCTACCCAACGTATTGGGGTTAATATTTTAAACACTATACAAGCCGATGCTTATTTTGTTACTGGTAACAGTGTTCCAGGAATTCCGGCACCACCTGCCGATGTGTCGAGTATTTTGGGTGATATAGATTTAGACATGTGCCGCGACCTTAATAAACTCGACAATGGCGGCGGGTTTGCCTTTGGTTCGAGCCTGAGTATTAATACCGGTCGAAAAAACTTTATGATTTTTTATGGAAATTTTAATGCCGGAGTAGGGTTCGATTTAATGCTGGTTAATTATGGCGATTCGGTTCAATGCGAGGGAAGGCCCGGGGTTATAGGTATAAATGGTTGGTATGCATCGGGGCAGGCATATGCTTATATGCAAGGTAACATTGGTATGCATGTTAATATTTTAAACTTAAATAAAGATGTAAATATTTTGAATATTGGTGCAGCTGTTGTTTTACAGGCACAGCTGCCAAACCCCTTATTTATGCGCGGTACTGTTGGCGGGCACTACTCGGTTTTAGGCGGCTTGGTTAAAGGAAACTGTAGGTTCCAGGTCGAAATTGGTGAACAATGTGTTATAACTAATGCAAATATTTTAGATGGCATTACAGTTATTTCGGATATAACACCACGCCAGGGAACCAACGAGGTTGATGTGTTTATAAGCCCGCAGGCTACTTTTAACTACCAGATTGATAAAGAGTTTGAACTTACCGATATTGACAACTCGCAAAAAAAATTCAGAATAAAATTCGATTATTTTAAAATTAAACAAGGCAATAACCAAATTGACGGGCAATACTTATGGAACCAGGATACTAATATTGTTGCTTTCGAATCGATAGAAATACTGCCAGGTACTTCGCAACTTACCGGCGAGGTAAAGGTTCATTTTGAGGAGTTTAAAAACGGTGTTTGGCAACCTGTAGTATATAATGGCCAAAATGTTCAGGAAATTAAAACAACTAATTTTACCACCGGGGTTGCTCCTAATTACATACCGGTAAGTAACATAAGCTACTGTTACCCGGTTGTAAATATGTTAAATTTTTATAAAAACGAATATCCCACTGGTTATATTCAATTAAAAAAGGGACAAAGCTATTTGTTCGATTATCCGGCCGACCAACGATGGGAGTCCAAAGTAAAGTTTGTTAATGCCGTTAATACTGAAACCAATGAGTTTGTGTATAATAAAACCGAAAAAAAGCTAACTTTTAACATACCGTCGACCCTTATTAACGAAAAAGTTTACGAACTTAAATTTGCTAATATTCCACTTGTAGCAAATGCCGATATAACCGATAATGTTGAAGCCCAGGAAACAATATTGGCCACCGGCGATACTTTAACAACTAAAAGTACCGATGGTACAGTAAGACAATTTATTGACGAGGAAACAATACTTACTTACAATATTAGAACTAGTAAGTATAATACTTTTGGTAGTAAGTTGGATGGTTTAACAATATTATATGATGCTTCGAGTCCTATATTGGAAGGTATACATCGTATTTCAAAGTATTTTAGTTCGCCTGAACTTTTTTCGAATATTGAGATTAATGGGAATTCGTCCATAAATCCGTTGATACAAATTGATTTTATTACAAATTCTAATTATTGGTATGATAAATATATTCATAATTTAATTTACAAAGACTATCCTTTTTATAACAATTTGAACCTAAGCAGAGCTGAAATGCCAAATGGTATTCCAGCAATCCATACTTTAAACTTAGTTCAAACTAATAACAGTTTTGTATTGGATGATAATATTGTTAATACAGGTAATGTTAATTGGAGTTCTGAATTTAACTCATTTAAATTATATACTGTTTATGAAATGTATAAAGACTATATGGATTTAAAGAATAAAGCATTGGAACTTGATTTTGAAAATAACCAAAGATTAAGAGATTTAGCATATTTAGGGTTTAAGACGTTGATAGCTAATAAATATTATGATTTTAATGTGAGATATGTTTTACCTGGCCTAAATATTACAACAACTACTAGAAAAATGAGTTTTTATTATGAATAATATTCTTAAAATTAGCCTTACGCTTATTGTTTCTTGCATTTTCTATACAGTTACCCCGCAGGACAGGCACACGTTAAGTGTTTCGGTGTATAATAACCAGGCTAAACTAAGGTGGGCGCCCAAAAGCTTTTATAACTGGAAAATTGGAATTGACAATGGTTATTGTTTACAACGGTTTTTAATTAACCCTGAGTTTGAACAAAGGGTACTCGAAAAAACCGACACTATTAGGGTACCCGAATATTTAAAATGGAAACAAATTGTTGATACAAGCGATGCCGCGGCTATTGTGGCTCAGGCTATTTTTGGCGACAATTTTGAAACCATTAACGACGAAAGTTCAATTTTTAAAATTATCGATGTTTCGCGCGAACAAGAGCTTAGGTATTCGTACTCGATGCTTATGGCTGCTCAAAATTTTGAATTGGCTTGTTTTATGGGGTTAGGAACAAAACAAAAAATCGATTCGACAAAATACTACCTGTTTAAATTGTTTGTATTACAACCCGACACTACTATTGTTGCCGACACTGCTCGTGTAATTATTAGCCCGTTTAGCAAAAGGCCTCTTCCGATAATTAACGATATTTATTGTAGTTACTCGGTTAACAACGTGCAAATTAGATGGCCTAAAACTGTTAATAACGATTATTTTGTTGGCTATTATATTGAGCGGTCAACCGATTCGATAAATTTTAAACAGCTTAACAATACGTTATTTGTACCTATTGACGATAACAATAAAAACAGCGTTTTTTATTTTAACGATACTGTTTCGGTTGTTGGTAATAACTATTACTACCGTATTAGGGGTATTAACGCTTTTGGCGAGTATAGCAGTTATTCGAATATTGGTTCGGTGGCAACTTATAACCAGTTAACCGAAAACCCGGTTATCGATTCGGTGTATTTTACAACCGATAAAAAAATAAAAGTTGTTTGGCACATGCCTAAAAATGCCGATAGCACCTGCTTAGGCTATAATGTACTTGTATCGGAAAAAATTAGTACAGGCTATAATAATATTAATAATAAACTATTACCACCTCAACAACGGTCGTTTGTTGTTGAGCCGGTTGGGGCAGCAAACTATATTATTGTTGCCGCTTACGATTTAGGACAAAAACCTTTGTTCTCGTTACCATCGTTTATTCAGTGTGCCGACTCAACACCACCTATGCCGCCCCGGGGGCTTAAAAGCATAACCGACTCAACTGGCACTATGCACCTAACCTGGGATAAAAATACCGAAAAAGATATTGCAGGTTACAGAGTGTTTTTTTCGGATAATTTGAATAGCGAGTTTTCGAAAATATCGGATGGTTTAATTACCGATAATAAATTTAGTTATAAATTCCCTATGAACTGGCTTAACCAGT
>CAZJCR010000124.1:0-11433 GCA_964544385.1 uncultured Bacteroidales bacterium | reverse complement strand
ATCGAACCTCGATATTAATAATTTACCAAACCAGGCTACACAATTTATAGCTTTGTTAAACAACAAAAACCATTTTAACGAACTTGTTTGCAATTTTATTAACGTTAAAACAATACTAACAACATCGCCTGTTAACCAACAATGTTATTGGCTCGAAATTTTTAACCCTTTAGTTTCGAAAGCTTTTGGTATCGACTTTATTTGTAAAAAACATAATATTTTACAAAAAAATACTTTTAGCATAGGTAACGACTATAACGATATTGACATGTTAAAATTTACCAAATATAGTTATGTTGTAAGCAATGCTCCCAACGATATTAAACAATTGTTTAATGTAACCAATACTCATAACTGTAGTGGTTTTTCGGCAGCTATTAACGAATGTATATAAAATACAATTTTTACCTAAGTTGAGCGGTTAAAGTAAAGCTCTTGTTCGCTTTGCCCAATCGCTCAATTTGGGTTTTAATTAAAAAACGCCCGTACAAATTATGCACAGGCGTTTTTAATATAATTTAGGTTTTAGCTTAACTGTTGTGTGTTTGGTTAACAATTAGTGCGGCTGCACCAAGCACAGCGGCGTTGTCGGTAATCTCCGACGGTATTAGTTTAACTTTGTTTTTAAATATGGACATGTTGTAATGTTCCATGTATTGTTTAGTTTTTGTAACAATAAAATTACCGGCCTTTGCCAGGCCACCAAACAAGAAAATTGCCTCGGGGCTTGCAAACGAAATACAATCGGCCAACGCCCTGCCTAAAATTTTTGCTGTTTGTTCAAATGTTTCTAAAGCAATAACATCGCCTTGTATGGCAGCGTTGTAAACATCTTTCGATGTAATTTTATTATAGGGTATATCGCGTAAAACACTGGGTTCGGTACGTTGGCATAAAAGTTCAGCCACAGTTCGCACCACGCCGGTCGCCGACGCGTAAGTCTCTAAACAGCCTTTGCGCCCACAATTGCAGTTTCGGCCATCGGGAACAGCTGTCATATGGCCAACCTCGCCGGCAAAACCATCGTGGCCGTATAAAATTTTGCCGTCAACAACAATACCACTGCCAACACCGGTACCAAGTGTTATAACAATAAAGTTTTTCATGTTTTTTGCACCGCCAAAAACCATCTCGCCAATAGCAGCAGCGTTAGCATCGTTTGTTAATACAACTGGCAGGCTAAAATGATGTTCGAAAAGTTTTGTTAGTTGTATTTTCCCGCGCCAAGGCAAATTTGGCGCTTCGTCAATACAACCGGTATAATAATTGCCATTAGGGGCACCTATACCTAAACCAATAATTTTATCATGCGCATTTAATTTTTCAATGCCATTTTTTAGTTCATTGCTCAGTTCCTGCACGTAATCTTCAACTTTTGGGTGTGTACGTGTTGGTATTGTCCCCTCGCGCAATAATTTACCATTATTGTCGACAAAACCAAAAACCGTGTTTGTACCACCTATATCAATCCCTATAGCAATGTTTTTAGTCATATATATATTTTTACTGGTTTAAATATTTAGCACACAACTTTGTAATAATTGCTAATAAAACAAGTATTTGCATGATATAATACAGCCGAATAGTTGCTTTGTTTAAGCGGCGTAAAAATAAGTAAATGGTTTTATATTGTAAAATATTACAACTAAATATAGTTCATTATTTAATTGCAATAATAACACTCAATTTAGGTTTTAAGTTTAATGCAAACAATAAACTTGTCAGATATAAATAAATCGTTAATTTTGACTTTTACTATTTAAACTATAATAATGAACATTGTTATTGTTGACGATGAGCCATTTGCCCGGCAAACATTAATTGCAATCATAACCGAAAATTTTAATAATATAAATATAGTAGGTGAGGCCGCATCGGTTGATACTGCGCTAAAAGTTATAAATGATAAAAACCCTGAACTTGTATTTCTCGATATTGATATAATAGGTGGTAGTGGTTTTGATGTATTAGCCAGGTTGCCCGAGATAAATTTTAAACTAATATTTATAACTGCACATCAAGAGTATGCAATAAAAGCCATAAAGTTTAGTGCGCTCGATTATATACTAAAACCAGTATGTAGTGCCGAGCTTATTAATTCTTTAAATAAAATAATAAATAGCAAAACCGATATAAACAACAAGTCGAAACTCGATGTTTTTATAAATAACATGCGAAATACAGGTATCGAATCGCGAAAAATAGTTTTAAACACCAGCGAGAGCATGTATTTGGTAAATGTGTCGGATATTATCCGTTGCCAGGCCGACAACAACTATACAACAATTTATACCACTAACGACGAAAAAATAGTAATGTCGAAAGGGCTGCTCGAATATGAGAGTTTATTGTGCGATTACGGTTTTGTGCGCGTACACCAGTCGCACCTTGTAAACATTGATTTTATTGCAAAATTTGATAAACGCGAAGGTGGATTTTTGGTTTTAACCGATAAAACACAAATACCGGTTAGCCAACGTAAAAGACAAACAGTATTCGAAATATTCCACCAGCTAAAATAATTTAGCGAATTCTATATCAAAAATAACACATTCTAAATAAAGCTATACGCTATCACATTAACTAAAACTATTGTTTTAACAATTACTATTTTTAAACTTTAAACAAGTTCTAAAAATATTTATTATAGTTGTGAAGAGTAGCATACTCCCTAATTGTATTTATTGTCTATTTAAGGTACGGCCTTAAAATCCAGGGACACTAATACGCATATTTTGGTTAAATTTGTACAGGTATATAAATAGGGAGTAATGGGACTTTCAGAGCCTTCTGAAAGTCCCATTTCAATTTATTGAACCAATAATTATTTTTTGTCGATATAAAAACCAAATACTATCTTGGCTATCTTTGCAGCATGTATTTAAAACAGCTCACATTAGTAAATTTTAAAAATTACCAAAGCCTCGAGATAGACTTTTGTAACCGCATAAACTGTTTTACAGGTAATAATGGCGCGGGTAAAACTAATATTTTAGATGCAATATATTATTTAAGTTTTAGTAAAAGCTATTTCTCGAACCCTGACATAATGAACATTAAACATGGCGAGCAATTAATGCTATTACAGGGAAACTATAGTATAAATAATACCCCCGAAAACATTATTTTAAGCTACGAAAATGGCAAAAAAAAATTGCTAAAACGTAATAAAAAGGAGTACGACAAGTTTTCGGACCATATTGGCTTAATACCTTTAGTAATGGTTTCGCCAGGCGATATAAACCTTATTGTTGGCAATAGCGACGAACGCCGAAAGTTTATTGATGGCATTATTTCGCAATATAATAGCGAGTACCTTTTTAGCCTGCAACGTTATAATAAAGCTTTGGCACAACGCAATTTTATTTTAAAAGAGTTTAGACGCAGTAATAGTTTTGACTCCGACATGTTATTGGTTTATAACTCACAACTTGTTACTAATGGCAATTTTATTTTTAATGAACGACAAAAATTTATTGCGTCAATAATCCCAATATTTCAGCATTATTTTACAATTATTAGCCAAAATAACGAAACAGTATCGATAAATTATAAAAGCCAATTGTTCGAAAATAGTTTTGACAATGCTCTTGTAAACAATTTTAATACCGATTTACAATTAAAACACACTACTTTTGGGGTACATAAAGACGATATTGAGTTACTACAAGAGCAAATACCCATAAAAAAAATAGGATCGCAAGGGCAACAAAAAACATTTTTAATATCGCTTAAACTTGCACAGTTTAATTATATTAACTCAAAATGCGGTTTTAACCCTATACTTTTGCTCGACGATGTATTTGATAAACTTGATAATACACGTGTAAAGCAAATTGTGTTGTTAGTGGCGCAAAACAATTTTGGGCAAATTTTTATTACCGATACAAATGCCGAAAGGGTAAACCAAACTGTCTCGGAAATTAATGGTAGTTATATACATTATAATGTTGACAAAGCTAAAGTGAAAAAAATAAATGAGGCGATCGAAAACACAACCACTTAAAGAGGTTTTGGCGCAGTATATCGAGGTAATGAAATTTACTTCGAAACTAAAAGAAACTGGTATTATATTAAATTGGGAAAATATAGTTGGACGTACAATAGCGCGTTATACCCGAAACATATATATAACCGACCAAAAACTTTTTGTCGAAATTAGCTCGGCTATTGTCCGAAACGAGCTTTTAATGATTAAAGATGAATTGTTAAAAAAGCTGAATAATGATGCAGGACAAGTGGTTATTACCGAAATAATTATAAGGTAGTTTGTATCAAAGTTGAGCGGTTGGTGCATTGTTAATAAGCTCTTGGCTTATGTATAACCCCAATGTAGAGTTTGTTGCGTTTCGACTAACTATGTGAAGTTAAATGCTTACAAAGCCTGAATTGATTGAGCGATTCGCTCAATTTGGTTATAAAAAAAAGCCGCTCAAACGAGCGGCTTTAATTTTATATATAAGTTATATTATTTAATAATAGTAACTTGTTTATTAATAACGGTTTCGCCATTAATAATTCTTACAACGTACGAACCATAAGCATTTCCGGTTAAATCAATTACTTGGTCGTTAATTGCATTGTCGATAACTTTAATAGTTTGGCCTGCAACATTAACAACTTCAATTTTAGCACCTTTTACATTGCTTACAGTAAATTTACCAGTTGCAGGGTTGGGGAACAAGCTAATTTGAGTTGATAACTCGTCAACACTAACAACACCGTTAGCAACTTTAAGTATAAATGCCTGTTCGTTAACAGTTTCACCGTCGGTAGCTTTAACAACAACGTTGTATTCGCCAATAGCAATTGGGATACCTGTTAATTTAGCTGTACCATTATCAGTAACCTCTAATGTTAACCATTCGGGCATTTGGGCTGTAATGTTAATATTTGCTTCTTCTTCGTCAAATACTTCAACATTGTAAACATATTGTTGGTTAACAACAGCGTTTTCAACAATTGTCGATTTGAATTCAGGAGCATCGTTAACTTCGGCTACGGTAATTGTGAACGCTTGTGTTGTAGTGTTTTCACCGTCGCCAACAGTAATTTCAACAAGGTTTGCACCAACATATTTTTGTGTTGGAACACCTTTTAAAGTAGCTTTACCATTGTTGGTAACAGTTAAAACTAACCAGTTAGGTAGTTTAGTAGCAACAAAGTACATGTTATCGCCATTAGCGTCGGTTGCAACAACATTGTACGAGTACAATGCATCTTCGTTAACCGATGTTACAGCGGTTGATGTAAATACAGGTGCGGCATTAGCTTTTACAACAATTGTAAATGTTTGTGTGCCGGTTGCACCATAGCTGTCGGTTACTGTTAATGTAATATTGGCATCGCCTGCATTTGCAACAGCAGGAGTACCGCTAAGTATTGCAACGCCGTTCCCGTTATCGGTAAGAGTTAACCATGTTGGAACTGTTCCGGTTATTGTAAGTTCATCGTTATTGTTTGCATCTTGTGCAACAATACGGTAGTTGTATTCTAAACCGGCATTGGCTTTAACAACAGGAGTCGAAATAAATACCGGTGCATTGTTAGCAACAACACTAATATTAAAAATTTGTTGTGCCGACATTCCAAAAGCATCGGTAGCTAATAGTTTAACTGCATTTTGGCCAAGGTTTTCGGCTGTTGGTGTACCTGTAAGTACAATAGTGTCGTTTCCTTCGCCTGTAGCTGTTAGCCATGATGGTAATTTGTCAACCGACAAGGCTACAGCGTCGCCAAGGTCGTCGATAGCAATTGCTGTATAAGTAAATTCAACACCTTGTATGCCATAAATAGCAGGGTTAGTTACAAATTTAGGTTCAGGATTACTGTTTACAAACAACATAAACGATTCTTCGTCGTAAGTAGTACCGTCAACAGCACGTAAGGTTACTTCATATTCGCCAAGGTCGTCAACAGTAGGTGTACCGCTTAATGTTGCTATGCCATTACCGTTATCAGTTACCGTTATCCATTCAGGTACAAGGTAATCAATTATCGATGGCATATCATCGTCGTCTTCATCGTTTGCACGTACAGTTTTTGTAAATTCAACACCTACATAAGCATTTTCGTCGCCTAAGCCAAAAGCTGGCGAACCATCAACTTCAACAAACATTGGTGCAGTATTATCAAATACCAATGCCATTGTTGTGGCCATATCATCGTTTATTACTTCAAAACTGTCGGCATTGCCAATAATATACGAACCAGGGTTAACACCATTCAATGTTTGGTAGCTAATATTTAAATTATCGTTTACTGCCGATGTAATAAATACGGCATAATAGCCGGGTTCAATTACAAATGGTTCAAATGAATAAAAATGACCATAATATCCATTTTCAGTTGAATCCAATGCATTGCTGATGATACCTGAGTTATAGATAATTTCACCACTTAAACTGTTCGCATTTTCTAACTCTACAAAAGTTATAATTACATCGTTTCCAGGATTTACTGTCCGGAACCGTACCCTTGTTAAAAGGTCGGCTTGTTTAATCTCGAATATTTGGCCAATACCACCATCAGTATATAAATGATTGAAACTGTTAGTACATCCATCAGCATAACTAAGTTCCTGATTGTTAACTTTAATTGTTTGGCTTTGATTTAAATAATCAGGATAATCAGTATCGAAAGATAAATTGTAAGTATCAGTATTATTTACAGATGGTAATAATTCGGCTTTAAGCGAGTCGTACTCATAATATACTGTATCGTGAGCGGCAACCGGTGCCATGTAGTCAATAACTTCGTATTTTGGGTCTAAGTCAAAACCATCACGGTCAACTTTAACCGTAATATTCGATCCTTCGCTAATGGTAGTACCAATGTTTGTTACCCCAAAACGTACATCAATATCTTGAGCTTGTTTAACAGGTATCATACGGTATGGTGTGCCAACATTAACATTAACAGCTTGTAAGCCAACAAATGGGTCAACACGGTCAACTTTAAAATTATCGATATATACAGGGCATGCATAAACACCTTCGTATTGAATAGCAAATTGTAAAGGTTCGCCGGCTAAATATGTAATATCAATTTTGGCCTCGTAAGGTTTCTTACTATTGTATGGGTAAACAATATCACTATTAGCTGCTTTAACTAATTGTTCGTCGTCTTCCTGCCACAATAAACTCCATGTATTTCCGCCATCTGTCGATACTAATACGCGTAAATCGGCATAATTTCCACCATCAAAATTAACTGAACCTAATTGGCCTTGTGTACCACCTAACATCTTTTCAGTTTCGATAATATTAAAATCGAAGCTTAACCAGTAAGTAGTATCGTTTGTTGGTTGGTTAAAATAAACAAACGGGCTTATAAGTAATTCGTTTTGGTAGACGGTATCATTATTAATACGCAAACTGTCACCTAAATTGTACCAGTCGTTGTTTGATTTACTATTGTTGCCTTTTGCCAAACGCCATTGGTTGTTACTTGTTGTAACAGTTGGGTAGTTCTCGGTCCAGCTATTAACAGGTTCGTCTAATTCATCGTTCATTAGTTGTGGGTTCACAACTTTAATCGATATATTAAACGATGAGCTGTCGATACCGTCTTTAACCCTTAAAATAGCAGGGTGTGTACCGGCAGGTGCAGTTGCACCAATTGTCATGGTAACGGTATCTTCGGCAGTTTCGTTAAACGATAACCATGCCGGGGCATAAAATGCGGGTTCAGTAACCTGTTCAAAATAAATATTATCGATAGCATCTTCGTCGATACCAAACAGTTTGAACGATGTTTCGACACCTTGTAATACTTCAAGTGTTAAATTGTTCATATCGTTTTGGTTGGCATCAATAAATTTTGGTGCATTATTAGTTTCGAAAAGAAGACCGAGGTATAAATCGCCTTTTTCGTATTGGTTACGGTAAATATTCGATTGGTTGCCGTGGATAATATCGCCAAAATCGTAAGTATTATTCGAACGATACATTGTAACCGGGTTCGATGTGGTTTGGTTAACCATAATAGCATAAAGGCCGGGTTGTAGCAATAAGCTGTCAAAATTTTTCGAATTATTTGATGTTGTTGCAATTAATTCGCCCGATGTTGCATCGCGATCCTCTATACGGATTAAACTAATTGTAAAATTTCCACCAATATTAGCACTAACCGATTGTAAAACTGCCTGGTTATTAAGTTCGTAAATAGTACCTAAACCATCGTATAAACCGGTTGTATTAATTGCACTTATATCGATGCCATTTTTATCCAACGTATTATTATTAACTATTGTTGTTGCTGTTACATTAGAGTTATAAGCACCACCTAAATATAAATTAACCGATAGGTTATAATCAATGTTTTTAGGTTCGGCCATAAAAGGTATTTCAACCAAAGCAGTATCACCGTTGTCGAAAATTGCCCCGGTAAATTCAAACTCTTCATAGTATGCAATTTCTGGTATGCTTACAGTGTAGTATGAGTTTTCGGGAACGCTTTGTCCTTTGTTAATAAAATACAGGTTAAATTGTTGCCCGTTTTGTACATCTACCAATCGTTTAGGTATTTGGGTATATTCGGCAAAAGCAACCATTTTAATATCAACCGGGCTGTTTGTTTCAATTTTAAAATCGTCGAATTTGAACGATTCGGAGCCTTTTGCATTTTTACTTTCATATTGGAAAGCAATTAAAATAGTATCACCGGCAAATTGGTCGAGGTTAAATTTTGATGTTCCACTTGTCCATGATTGGGCACTAATTGCAGCTAAGGCTTCAGTCGATGCATAAATAAGGTCGCGGTCGTCTTCTTTCCAAAGTTTAGTTGCCCATGTTTTTCCATTATCGTTCGACAGCCAAACAGTAACATCGGCAAAGTTGCCATTACCATTTGAGCCCGAACCTAAAACTGGTGTGCCTTTACACATGTTATCAAAACTACCAAGTTGCCAATAAAAACTAAAGGTGTACATAGTGTCGAGAGCTTTGCTTGCCGATTTTGGCAGATAAATAGGTGCCGAAATAATCCACTCGTTTTGGGCAAGTGCTGCATTAGGATTATTTACCATCATATTCGAATTGACACCCCATGTTTCGGTATTTCCATTGTTGTTTTGGTCGCGTAAAATTGACCAGTTTGTTGGTATGGTACCATTTGAAATATCAAATTTTTCAATATAGTTTGGCACTACAGCAGCAACCTGGCTAATAACTTTAATTGTAATAGTGTCAAAACTTGTCAAACCACCGCGGTCGTCGGTAACGTCTATACCATAATTAATTGTGCCTAAGTGGTCAACTGTTGGTGTACCTTTAATATAGCCACGGTTGTTCGAGCTGTCGATAGTTACAACCCAGCCGGTTAACCAATCGGGCGAGTTTGTAGAAAACTCGTAACGAAGGCTGTCGCCATTAGCATCGGTAGCAACAAATTCGAGTTCAAAAGGTTGGCCGGCAATTGCTGTGTAGTTTGTTTGCGGTAACTTTACAACTTTAGGGGCTGTATTAGGAACTACCGATATTGTCATCCAAATATCACCGTTGTCTTCCTGGTTGGTGTAAATATTCGATGCATTGCCACGGTAAACTGTACCTTCGTTGTCTAAACGCAAATTAAGCCTGTATTTGTCGAGCTGGTTAAACATAAAAATATAATAGCCCGGGGTTACAGTAAAGTTATTTAAAGCAAAATTGTGATAACTACTATCATCAATAACCTTAAGTGGCGATGTATAAACAACAGTACCTGTTGTTGCTGTTGGTGATGCAACTTTAATAATAGTCATGTTAAACTCGGAACCAGTATGGCCTGCGCCAACATATGCCTGAACGTTGGTAAGTTTTTCGCTACGTTTAAATTCGAACATCGAGCCAAGGCTTCCGCTTACACCATCGTCGATATATGAACCTCCTACTGTAATGCTATCACAAATACTGAAAGCATCTAAAGTTACCTCAAACGTGGTCGACTCGTTAAGCGGGTTACCATTTGGAGTGGCAGAGTAGTTAATTATATATAAACTATCTAATTCAAAAGTAACCCCTTCGGCAAAAAGGCTAATCCTTTTATCAACTTCTAAAAATTTAGTAGTTTTTGCAGGCACATCGGAGTCGGTGTACTCTTTATAGCCAATTGTTTGTCCGTCAATAATTCCATATAGCCTGTCGTTTGTAAATGATGCAACACCATTATTAGTTATAAACGCGCCTATTTGATAAGGATTGTTTAGCTGGCTAACAGGTATTTTCGAATAGTTGATATAATTATCGGCAGTAACCGAGAATGGTTGTACCGCTTGCAATTCGAATTCGGGTTGACGGGTTTGAACAATCGAAATGTTGTCGAGGCTAAAATAGCCGGCTTCGCCTGTTGCACTGGTGTAAACAAAACGTAATTGTACCGCGCTGGTATTTGTGGCAAGGTATTCGTCAATCATTATCGACTCATCACCCCATGAACCATCGGTAATATATTGCGCGTTGTCGGTATCGGTCCAAATATTTTGCCATGCTCCCCATGTAGCACCGTTATAAACACGAATTTGAACAGCAACATCGGCTAAATTATAAGTTACTCCGGGCCCTGTAATGTCGGTTGTTGTTTCGGAACCTAAAAGATTATCGGCATCAATACGGTATTGAAATTTGAGTTCGTTAACAGCACCAACCGGAGGGTAACTTAATGCAATTTCGTTTGTTGTAAGAGTTTCGTTTTGCGGATTCTCGTTAATATCTCTACCGATTGTAGCACTATAATCATGGCCATCTAACCCACTATCTCTATACCAGGTAGCATCGGCGTTGGTTTGTGTTAATGTCCAGTCTTTTGGAGCTACCCTCCAAAAACTCTCCGCAAAACCAGTATTATCTGTATCATTATTGTCATAAACCGAAGGTAAAGGAAACAATACTGTATCGTAATCATCGAGGTTAAATGTTGCATTATAACTACCCGAAGCTGTTTCTTCATTAAATATCATTTCAGCCAAAAACGAATCTAAATAAAAATTAGTAGCATTTGCTGCCGATGACATAAACCTAAAGGCGAATTGAATTGTATCTCCAATATAGGCTGATAAATTATTTGATATATTATAATAGGCGTTAACTGTATAACCTGTTAATGATATAATGTCGGCATCATACCAAGATTCATCATCCTGTGTTTTAATGTATAGTTCAACTCCTTCAGTACCAACCTTGTCTAACATGAAAAAATTCATAGCATAGCTATAAATAGTATAGGCTACATCAGGAATATAAATTTCAGGAGAAATATACCAGGCATTTTGATTTAATGTTTGATCTATGGCTACACCGGCAATATTTTTAATTGCCCATTTTTCGGTTGCACTACTGTTGCTTTGAACAGTCCAAGCGTTGGCATTTAATGAAGTTTCGAATAAATTACTGGCTTTAGTTGTAACATCAATGCCATCATCTTCAGTAATAATAATATTATCCAAACAAAGTC
>CAZJCR010000123.1:0-11501 GCA_964544385.1 uncultured Bacteroidales bacterium | reverse complement strand
AAGTAAAGTGTTTGTTTGCTTTGCTTCAAACGCTAAACTTAGGTAACAATCAATTTGGCATATTTACAAACAAATACGACAAAATGTCGGTATTAATAAATAAAAAAACACGAATGTTGTTTTAGGCAATAGTTATGCCATTAAAATTTAATAAACCCTAAGCTGTATATTAATACAAAAGCAATTGCCAACGGAGCCAAAAATTTAATACAAAACATAATTGCTTTTAGTAGTATATTTTTAATAGTAGCATTATTGGTAAGCTGGTTAGTTACTATTTTTTTATTTAAAAACCATCCAACAAAAATTACAATTAAAAGTGCCCCAACCGGTAGCATAATGTTAGTTGTAAGCCAGTCGAAAGCACCAAAAAATGTTTGCCCGCCAATTTTAAAGTTATCTAATTTACCAAACGACAAAGTACAAAAAACTCCAAAAAAGGCTACAGTTGATGATGATAGCAGGGTGGCTTTTTTTCGGCTAATTTTAAGTTCCTCTGATAAAAACGCTACAATAACCTCGAGTATCGAAATTGTTGATGTTAAAGCTGCTACTGCTAACAGAATAAAGAAAATTATTGAAAAAAAGTAACCCCCGGCCATTTGCTCAAAAATATTTGGCAACACAATAAATACAAGGCCAAAACCCTCGGTAGGGTCGATATTAAACGCGAAAACGGCCGGAAAAATCATTACCCCGGCTAACACTGCAACTAAGGTGTCGAAAACCGATACCTGCAAAGCTGTAGCGGTAAGGTTGTTTTTATTATCGATATAACTGCCGTAGGTTATAAGTGTACCCATACCAATACTTAGCGAGAAAGCTGCCTGCCCCAATGCAACTAAGGCTGCCTCCCAGGTAATTTTCGAGAAATCGGGTTTAAAAATAAACTCTAAACCTTTTATTGCCCCTGGCAATGTAACCGACCTAACTGCAATTATTATAATTATTAACAATAATATTGGCATTAATATTTTCGAATATTTCTCGATGCCGTTTTTTACGCCTCCCAAAATAATTGAGGCCGTTAATGCTATAAATATTATTTGCCATAAAATGGGCCTTATTGAGCTGGCTCTAAAAGTTTCGAACGATTGTTTAAGCTGTGCCGAATTTTGGTTACTAAACGAGTTTGTTAATGCCTGAATAATGTACTCGAGTGTCCAACCTGCTATTGTTGAGTAAAAAGCAAATATCATGAATGCACTCAATATTCCTAAAATACCTATTATAAACCACGGTTTACCGGGTGCTAATGTTTTTAAGGCTCCGTAAGCGTTTTTTTTCGATTGACGGCCAATCATAAATTCGCTTAACATTACAGGCACCCCAATTAAAAATATAAAGGCTAAATAAATTAGTATAAAGGCACCGCCACCATTTTGCCCTGTAACGTAAGGGAACCTCCAAATATTTCCTAAACCAACTGCCGAGCCTGCTGCGGCTGCTATTATCCCAAATTTACTTGTAAAGCTGTCGCGTGTATTATGCATTATTTATGTTATTAACTTATTTATATTGTTTAATTTCGCCCGATTTAATTTTATTTAAATAGCATTTTAAATCGTGTTTTATTTCGGGTGCCATTATTATTAAACCAAAAATATTTGGCAGAGCCATTGTTAAAATCAGCATATCCGAAAAATCGATAACCGCCCCTAACCCCGACGAAGCTCCAATTATAGTAAAAACCAAAAACATAAACTGGTAAATACGGTCGGAAATTAAGCGTGAACCGAATTTTTTTTCGAAAAATGAGCCTGCTAAATAATCGAAACCTTTAAGGCCATAATAGCTCCAGGCAATTATTGTTGAAAACGCGAACAAAATTACAGTTGCTAATAACAAATACCTAAACCAGCCTGCCGAACTTTCGAAAGCGGCCGATGTTAATTCGGCTCCCTTAAGTTCGCCGGTATTGCTGTAAAAACCTGTAAATATTAAAACCAATGCAGTAATTGTACAAATAATAATTGTATCGACAAAAGGTTCGAGTAATGCTACTAACCCTTCGCTAACCGGTTCGTTTGTTTGTGCTACCGAGTGTGCTATTGGTGCCGATCCAATTCCGGCCTCGTTTGAGAATGCTGACCGTTGGAAACCAATAATTAATACCCCCAAAACGCCGCCTTTAACTGCACTACTGTTAAATGCCCCGTCCCAAATTAAGGACAATGCTGTGCCTGTTTTATCGATATTCGATAATATTACATATAGTGCCATAATAATATACAAGGCAGCCATAAATGGTACAATTTTACTTGTAACATTTGCAATACTTTTTATACCGCCAATAATAATAATACCTGTAATTGCTGCAATTATTGCCCCAAACCAAAACCCGTAACCACTTAAAACCGGAAAAACATAAGCAACCTGGGCAAAAGCCTGGTTAACCTGAAACATGTTACCAATGCCCATAGCCCCAAAAACTACTAAAATTGCAAACAAAACCGATAAAAAAACTCCTGTAGTTTTCATTCCCCTTTGCTCGAACCCTTTTTTTAAATAATACATTGGCCCGCCCGAAACTTTACCATTGTTATCAATTTTACGGTATTTAACTGCAAGTGTACATTCGGCAAATTTTGTCGACATGCCTAAAAAACCGGCAACAATCATCCAAAATGTTGCCCCAGGGCCGCCTAAACTAATTGCAATTGCCACGCCGGCTATGTTACCTAACCCTACTGTTGCCGACAAAGCTGTTGTTAATGTTTTAAAATGGCTAACCTGCCCTTTTTGGTTTGGTAACCAAAACCGGCCTGTAACTATTTTTATGGCTAACTTTATGCCCCTTATATTTATAAAACCAAAATAAATTGTAAAAAATACTGCCCCTAAAATAAGCCATGCCACAACAAAAGGTATTTTGCGCTTTACCGGTGTGCCATTTTTATCGAGTACAGTTTTACCATCGTGTTTAATTTCGGGGTTATAAAGCCCAAGTTTTTCAAATGGGTCGAAAAACAAAAAAGTACCAAGTTTATCGACAATAGACGTAAAAATGTTATTAACCTGCTGACTTATAGTTGCTTTACTTTTATTGTTAGCTTGAATTGTGTCGCAATAAATATTTTGTGCAATTGCACTTTTAAAACTAATTACTATAACAACAAATAATAAAAAATGTATTTTTTTGCCCATACCCCCTATTTTTTAGTACAATATCGACAAAAATAATAAACATTGTATAATTCACGTATAAAACTATAACCCAAATTGAGCTATTTGCTCAATAACAATAAACTAAAATGGGTATCCTATAGCAAAATTCCAAACAATGTGCTTAACCGATGGCTTACGTTCGAATAAAATCCAGGTTGAGTTACCAACGAACGATGGGTCACGAACTTTAATACCGGCATCGACACGTATAACAGCAAATTTAACATCGTATCGTAAACCAAAGCCCGAGCCAACGGCAAAATCTTTATAAAAGCGGTTTAACTCAAAATTGGCACCAGGCCTGTTTTTGTCGTCGGTTAGGGTCCAAATATTGCTCACGTCGATAAAAGTTGCACCTTTAAACGATTCGGTAATATTAAACCTGTACTCGGCATTAAATTCGAGTTTAATATCGGCACTTTGGTTTGGGTAGGTATTTTCAAGTTGCCGGTAAATACCCGGCCCCAGTCCGCGGGCTGTCCAGGCACGCAAACCCTCGGCTCCGCCCGAATAATATTGCTTAATAAAGGGTACGCCGTTGGAATTTCCGTAAGGTACGGCAATACCACCAAAACCCCTAAATACCAACTGTTTGCCTTTGGTAAAATTTATATAATACCGGTAATCAATATCGTTTTTAATGTATTGTGCATAAGCCAGCCCAAATATCTCAAAATAGCCGCCTTCAACAGTATCGGCATTATTAAATAAATTATATGCAGTGTTTAACATATTTCCGGCAATATCGAGCGAGTACCTTAAATAATATGAACGTTTAAGCGGCCGGTCGTCAATTTTGTTAATAATAAAGCTATACCTTCCACCGGCAATAAAGTAGTCGCGATAGTTATTCTCTAAATAACTGCCTTTAATACCGTCGAGGAACGATTGTGAGCCACTTACTTTTACCGAGCTTAAATCGATAGGGATAATATTATGTAAAATATACTGTTGACTATTCCAGTAATACCCCATTGATGCTGAATATATTATGCGGGTATAATCGGGCCTTTGTTGGTAGTTTACTGCAGCTAAAAAAGCTGTTTTTGGGTTGTATCGTTTATAAAACCTGTCGAGTTTAATTGGTAAAACAAACGATGGTATGTTTAAAGCAGCCTCGGCTCCAAACTCGATAATAGTAAAACTCGATAACGAATCGGTTGCGGCCCTTACAAACTGCGTTGACCCCGAAACTTTAAAGTTAAATATTTCGGCTCCCTTAAACGCGTTTTTATGTTGATAATTAAATGCCCCACCTAACCCTAAATTACCTTTGGTATTAGTGGTTTCAAAGTTTACCGAAAAGTTTTGGTAAGTAAACGGTGTAAGCTGAATATGGCAATCGAGCAAAGTATCGGCAATGGCCGATTGCTCAAAATATGTATTGTTGAGCCTAAATATGCGAAGCGAGTTTAAATACCGGTTCGAACTGTTAACCCTGTCGATACTATACATTTGCCCGGGTTTTAAATCGCCGGCTTTTAATATTGTTTTTGGTTTAATATTTTGACTACCTGAGTATATAAAATAAAAATTGCGATAATATGTAGTATCGTATGTTAACTGATATTGGTTGCGGTTACGTATTACAGCCTGCGGGTTATAATTTGGATAAAAATAAACATTGTTAATATAATATTGGCTGTGGGCTTTTTGAACAACCTGTGTACCAAACCCTGCCTGAAATTGCTGCGAAACAACAATTGTTATATCGGCTTTATAGTTTGCCGAATCGACATTAAACTTTATATAATCGGAGGTAAATTTATAGTAACCATTGTTTTGAAGCTTTTTTGTTATACGTTGCCGTTCGGTATTTAAAAACTCTAACTCAAAAGGCCTGCCTGCCTTTACCGGCGACATGTTTGTGTCGGCAAGTACTAAATTAACTAAGTTGCTGTCGTCAACCTGATAAGTAACTTTATTAACAATAAGCGGCTGGCCTGCAGTAATTTTATAGTTTACAAAAGCCTTTTTTTTATAATAAACCACGTTATGGTTAACTTGTGCATTATAATATGCCTTGTTGCGCATATACCGCTCAAACTGCTGCTTTGTTTTTTCGGCCAGTGTTTCGTCATAAACAACAGGTGGCTCGCCGGCAACCCGGCCAAGCCAGTTTTTAATTTTACGCGGCTTACCGCTTTTTGCATAATTGTAAACAGCAAGCTTTATTTTTATGGTAAACATAAACCTGCTATTTGGCTTTTGCCTGTAATAACCTACAAGCTCTTTTTTCTCAATATTGTCAACATCAATATTTACAGTGTTTTTATTTAATAAATACTCATCGTCGGCAAGTAAACGTGTTGACTTGCAACCAGTTGACGTAACCAACGAAATAAATATTAAAAATACAAGGTAAGTATACCTAAAACTCCTGTTATTCAATATAGTTAAATTTTAATGCTTGCAAATATAACTAAGGAACCATACAAATAAAATTACACTTTAAGCAAAATATCATATTTTTAAATTTAGCAATTAAGTTAGTTAGTAATTTAATTATAAACATAATTGGCACAAGTATATTTTTTTGGTGTAACTTTATTTTCAAAATAAAAAAAATATTGCTTTATGGATACCCGAAAAGCCTTTGCAGCCGGCAGGTTTTACCCCGATAATAAACCCGGGCTTATAAAACAGCTTGACGAGTGTTTTTACGATGCACAAAAATTTAAACTAAATAGCAGTTTACCACTAAAATCGATTATTGTACCCCATGCAGGTTATGTATTTTCGGGTGCTGTTGCTGCCGGCGCATTTCAAAATATCGATACAAAAATACCACCACAAAATATTTTTATTATTGCACCATCGCACCAATATAACCTTAACAGTGCTGCAATTTGCAACTATAATAGTTATGAAACCCCGTTAGGGCAGGTAATTATTAATACCGACATTTGCAATAATTTAGTTAATAATAACAACTGTTTTATTTTACATAACCAATCGCACAACAACGAGCACAGTATTGAAACACAGTTGCCATTTTTGCAATATTTGTTAAACAAACCTTTTAAAATTATACCTATTTTATTGGCCACCAACAACCAACAAATACTTCAACAAGTTGCAAAAACACTTTATCCATACTTTACCAACAATAACCTGTTTGTTTTTAGTACCGATTTTTCGCATTACCCAGCTTACCCCGACGCCATTGATGCCGACAATATAATGGCCAATGCAATTTTACAGCAATCGGTTACAGCTTTAATAAAAGCAAATAAAAAAATTGAACAACTACACTATAAAGGCTTAGTTACAAGTGCTTGCGGCTTGTCGGGGCTAATGGTTTTAATGCACATGTTACAACAAAACAAAACGCATGTTGTCGAAAAAATTATGTACCAAAACTCGGGCAACTCACCTTACGGCGATAAACAAAGTGTTGTTGGCTATTGGTCGTTTGCTGTTTTACAAAAAAAAATACAAAACAACAATTTTGAACTTACCGATAACGAAAAACAAACACTTTTATCAATAGCCAAACAAAGCATAATAAATAATATTAATGATGTAAATAATAAAAATATTTTTGCCGATAAAACCATAACCGAAAATTTAAACCAAAACTTAGGGGCATTTGTAAGTGTTTATATAAACAATAATTTACGAGGGTGCTTAGGCAGTTTTGAACCCACAACGCCCCTGTACCAAACAATACAAAACCTTGCAATTAGCGCATCGCAAAACGATTACAGGTTTTTGCCGGTTACAAAAACCGAGTTAAACAACCTTAAAACCGAAATATCGGTACTTGGGCCGCTCACAAAAATTGATAACATTAACCAAATTATTATAGGCAAACACGGCATTGTAATTAAAAAAGGCAACAACAGCGGCACATTATTGCCACAAGTTGCCACAAATAATGGCTTTAATACAATACAATTTATTGAGTGCTGCTCGGCAAACAAAGCCGGGTTAGGCCGCGACGGTTGGAAACAAGCCGATATTTTTATTTATACTGCCACTGTTTTCGAAAACTGACTATAAAAAAACAAAAACATTTCGATAAATTTGTTAACAATAAACAAACCAATTATGGATAAAACTAATATTGACTTTACAATAAAAAGTCTGGGAAAATGCAACGTTAAATCACCATTACTCGAAACACCACGCTCACAAAGCCCTTTGTACAAATTTGTAACCGATACCGACCGGATAATTTACAACACAACATTATCGAACTTTAACGAATGTGCAAAAAAAGGCGTTGAACCACTAAGCTTTGAAAAAGCCGGCCCTCATGGCCAACTTTACTTTGAACCAGCCAAAACAAAGGTAGGCATTGTAACTTGCGGCGGCTTGTGCCCCGGCCTAAACGATGTTATCCGCAGCTTAGTAAACCATTTGTTTTACCGTTATGGAATTAGCAGGGTTGTTGGCTTTAAATACGGATACGAAGGCCTGGTGCCTAAATACAACCATCAGGTTATTGAACTTACACCCCAATTAGTTGACAGTATACACATTACCGGCGGCACATTTTTAGGGTCGTCAAGGGGCAACCAAGACGTTGGACAAATGGTTGACACTCTTGAAATTATGAACATAAATATATTATTTTGTATTGGTGGCGACGGAACATTACGGGGTGCGCACGCTATACACCAGGAAATTGAACGCCGTAAGCTTAAAATTTCGGTGGCTGGTATACCCAAAACTATCGATAACGACATAAACTTTATCGAAAAAAGCTTCGGGTTCGAAACTGCTTTTGCCAGCGCAAACCAGGTAATTGTATATGCCCATAACGAGGCCGAAGGTGCATATAACGGAATTGCATTAATAAAACTTATGGGTCGCGACTCGGGTTTTATTGCTGCCAATGCCGCCCTATCGAACCAAGAGGTAAATTTTGTTTTAGTACCCGAGATGGATTTTGACCTTTACGGCCCCTATGGCTTTTTAAAGGTACTGCGTAAAAGGCTCGAAGCCAGGCACCATGCCGTTATTGTTGTTGCCGAGGGAACCGGCCAGCATTTTTTCGATACTAATAAACTCGAGACCGACAAATCGGGCAATATAAAAAATAACGATATTGGTATTTTTCTTAAACAAAAAATTAAAGAAGAGTTCGATGCAAAAAAAGTGCCATATAGCCTAAAATATATCGACCCAAGTTATATTATCCGTAGTTCGCCAGCCAATGCCAACGACAGCAAGTTTTGTAACCTGCTTGCACAAAACGCTGTACATGCAGCTATGGCTGGCAAAACCGACTTTGTTATTGGCAACTGGAACAGCCAGTTTACTTTGTTGCCAATACCAGCAGCCGTTTCGGAACGCAAAAAAATTGATATACATGGCGAACTTTGGTGGAACATACTCGAAGCTACCGGCCAGCCAGTAAATATGACTAACCCTAAAGGGAGTAACCTACAAACCGATACCGACTAATTTTTAATAAAAACTAATTAATAATGAAAAACAAAGTAATAATTATTGCTATTGCAACACTTGCAGGGCTTATAGCCGGCTATTTAATTTTTGGTAAACAAATGGGCCAATATGTTAACCCGCTCGATTTATTCAATTTTACCGGTGGTAAAATTGGTGCTTTTGGCCGTAATATTTTTGGATTAAAAGCAATTCAGCAAAAAGTATTCCTTACAGGAGCCGCTGGTTTAGTTACCGGGATTGTGCTGGCTTACTCAAAACGAAAATAAATTTTACCTAAGTTGAGCGGTTGGAGCTATGCGAACAAACGCTTTACTTAGGTATAACCCCGATGTAGAGTTTGTTGTATTTCACTACACTTCGTTAGTGAAATACTTACAAAACCTAAATCGATTGAGCGAATCGCTCAATTTGGGTTTTATTATAGCCGGTAACCGTTCGTTTAAAAGGTTATCGGCTATTTTTTTAAATTGAAGTAAAGCGTTTATTTACTACACTTTAACCGCTTAACTCAGGTGTTAATTAAGCGTAGCATTATAACAAAACAGCTCAATTAGCATATTATTGTTTAATCAAAAAGTTCTTTAATTTTATCGGGGCCAAGCAACTTAAAAGGGTTGTTCGAGTTTATAAACAAACCAGCCAGCTCCGATTTACGCTCCTGTAACTTAACAATTTTTTCTTCGATAGTATTTACCGATATAAACCTGTACACAAACACTTTTTTGTCTTGCCCAATACGGTGAGCCCGGTTAATTGCCTGGTTTTCGGCAGCAGGGTTCCACCAGGGGTCAAGTAAAAAAACATAATCGGCAGCCGTTAAGTTAAGCCCAACCCCGCCTGCTTTAAGCGATATTAAAAAAACATGGTTATCGGGGTTGGTTTGAAAATTTTGAATAACCTGCTCACGGTTTTGAGTTTGCCCCGTTAGTTTTGAATATATATAGTTATTATTAGTAAGATACTCTTCGTACAATTTTAAGTGTTCAACAAACGAACTAAATATCAATACCTTATGCTTTTCGGCAATTATATTTTCGAGCAGGCGCGTAACCTCATCAAATTTTCCCGAACCCATATTTTCGTTTAATAACGACGGGTGGTTTGCCAGTTGCCGTAAACGAGTAAGAGCCTGCAATACAATCATCGCCGACCGCTCGGTTCCTTGTCGTTCCATACTTTCGAGAATATTGTTACGAACGGCCGATTTCTCTTTCTCGTATAAAGTTCGCTGGTCGTCAAGCAAATCGCAGTAATGCACATACTCGGTTTTTGGGGGCAAATCGGCGGCAACCTGCTCTTTTGTACGCCTTAAAATAAAGGGGTGGATAATTGTTTTTAGTTTTTCACTTTTAACCTTATCGGCCATTTTTTCGATAGGCATAACAAACTCATTTTTAAAATAACTAAAATTACCCAGCAGCCCGCGGTTTACAAAGTTCATTTGGCTCCATAAATCAATAAGGCTATTTTCAATTGGTGTGCCTGTTATTACAAGTTTGTATTTCGATTTAAGCAACACTATCGACTGGTAAATTTTCGAACCCGGGTTTTTTATTGCCTGGCTCTCGTCTAAAATAAGATAATAAAACGGGTATTGCATAAGCATTTCGGCATCGTTACGTATTAACCCGTATGTTGTAAGCACTAAATCGTAATTATTAAAATTGTATATATTTTTTGTGCGGTTACTACCGGTATGTACATAAACTTTTAGCTTAGGTGTAAAACGTTTTGCCTCGTTAAGCCAGTTGTGTATCAGCGACGATGGCATTACCACCAAACTTGTAGGTGTGCCTTTACACGTTTCGGCAGCTTGCTCTGGCTGCTCAAAAAGGCTTAACTGTGGTTGATGCCGCTTAACTGCCGCCAATGGTAAATCAACGGTTTGATAACTATTTTGAAGTATAAGTGCAAGTGTTTGAAGGGTTTTGCCCAACCCCATATCGTCGGCAAGGCAGCCACCAAAATTTTGCTCCTTTAGCTGGTACATCCAGCTATAGCCGGCAATTTGATATGGCCTTAAACTGGCATTTAACCCTACAGGTAAGTCAACATTATTATTAAAACTATTCTCAAAAAGCAGTTTAATATCTTTAAACTTTGTGGGTTCAATTTGGTTTGTAACGCCTTGTAACAAACCATAATGAGCTTTATTTAGGCTAACATTGCCGTTTAATGTTTGGCCCAGTTCAAAAATTTCTTTATACTTTGTAAACCACTCGAGCGGCAATATAGCAACCGACCCGTCGGGTAAAATATACTCACGTATATTTTTAAGCAAATTACGCCTTAGCTTAATAAACGGTATAGTATAATTACCAAGGGTAACTGTTCCACGTATATCGAACCAATCGTCGTTACGCTCAATACTAATGTTAATCGATACGGTATCGAGCAAATATTTTTTATCGAAATAATTCTGTTTAAAAGCAATACCCAAATCGTTAATTTTTTCGATATTATTGTTTACCCAGTTTATAGTTTCGTAAAAACGTACGCCCGGCGAAAAAACCATTATGTTTTTAGGATAAAAATGCGAGTAATCAGATGTAACTACACCAATATTATTAAGCTTTTTAACAAGGTTTTTTTCAAAATTAATATCGCGCAGTACCTTGGTAAAGGTGTAATTGTCGTTATTATGTTCGAGCAAAACAAAAACCGGTTCGGGGTTATTTGGTAAAATAACTTTTGTATTATACTGGTACTTCATTAAAAAAGCAGGGTTGCCAGCCAAATCGTTCTGAAAATATAAAACAGGTTTTGGTGGTTCTAAAATTTGATTAATTGTAAAACCTTTTGCCACAACCTGGTATTGCCTTATGGTGTTTAGTACAAATTTTTCGAGATAAGCTTTTTCGGTTTGCCTGGGTATAATAATGCTGTTTTTTTCAAAAAAAGGTAAAAGTTTTTTA
>CAZJCR010000122.1:1118-11717 GCA_964544385.1 uncultured Bacteroidales bacterium | reverse complement strand
ATACAAATTGAAAGCAAATCACAACTTTGAATGTTTTCAAAACACATAGCCGAACGTTGTTTATCAGTATTTCAAAGATACAAATTGAAAGCAAATCACAACCGAATACAGGTTTATATACTTACTTATAAAGTTGTTTATCAGTATTTCAAAGATACAAATTGAAAGCAAATCACAACTACTCGTAGAAGCGTACATTTAATCAAAGAGTTGTTTATCAGTATTTCAAAGATACAAATTGAAAGCAAATCACAACTCCGTTAAATATGTAACTATATCTTTTGGGGTTGTTTATCAGTATTTCAAAGATACAAATTGAAAGCAAATCACAACTGTGTGTTAGCGGTTGTTATTCAATTATTTGTTGTTTATCAGTATTTCAAAGATACAAATTGAAAGCAAATCACAACTAGATGAAGTACGTTCCTTGAGTCCTTCACGTTGTTTATCAGTATTTCAAAGATACAAATTGAAAGCAAATCACAACTATTAAACTAACAAGAACGGCATAACATACGTTGTTTATCAGTATTTCAAAGATACAAATTGAAAGCAAATCACAACACGCTGTAGTTAAGTATAAAGTTACGTTAAGTTGTTTATCAGTATTTCAAAGATACAAATTGAAAGCAAATCACAACAAAGCTGTTGAATTATCGCCATCTATACCTGTTGTTTATCAGTATTTCAAAGATACAAATTGAAAGCAAATCACAACATAAAAGCCAATGAAAATCTTCCAAATAACGTTGTTTATCAGTATTTCAAAGATACAAATTGAAAGCAAATCACAACCAAATATGAGAATGGCCACATTTATTCAATGTTGTTTATCAGTATTTCAAAGATACAAATTGAAAGCAAATCACAACATACCGGATAGCCCAATATCAGATGAAAAAGTTGTTTATCAGTATTTCAAAGATACAAATTGAAAGCAAATCACAACAGGGTGTACGGAGTTAGTTTCCGCGTCGTAGTTGTTTATCAGTATTTCAAAGATACAAATTGAAAGCAAATCACAACACTTATAAATAAACACAAAAACTTAAAATTGTTGTTTATCAGTATTTCAAAGATACAAATTGAAAGCAAATCACAACAAATAAACGAACGTTTAAGACTTGCTAAAAGTTGTTTATCAGTATTTCAAAGATACAAATTGAAAGCAAATCACAACAACAACAGCAGAGGGAATAAAGCTTAATAAGTTGTTTATCAGTATTTCAAAGATACAAATTGAAAGCAAATCACAACCCAAAACTTGCTTTTTTGTTAAATACAGCTGTTGTTTATCAGTATTTCAAAGATACAAATTGAAAGCAAATCACAACATAATTCATTCAGTGATGTCATTTCTTTAGGTTGTTTATCAGTATTTCAAAGATACAAATTGTACTGGAGCGCAGCGGAAATCGGCGAAGCCAACGCAAATCACAACTATGGTTGTCAAATATTCAACCAAGACATTGTTGTTTATCCGTATTTCAAATGTTTTACTAACCAAGTTTAGTAAAATACTTACAAAATTTAAATCGATTGAGCGATTAGCTCAATTTGGGTCTAAATCGAATGAGCAATTCGCTCAATCTGGTTGTTAGTGTACCTTAATAGGAAATTACCCACAAACAACAACTTTTAATACTGTTACCGTTGTGAGGCAAAAGAAAAAAGAATTCCTGCATCATTGAAAATTTGATATATTTGTTAAAATTTAAAATTATGGCAGAATTTGTTGAGAAATATATCAATCCATTTACTGATTACGGGTTTAAAAAAATATTTGGAGATGAAATTAACAAAGACCTTTTGCTTGACTTTCTTAATGAATTACTTAAAGAAGAACAAGGACTAATTAAAAACCTGACCTATTTAAAAACCGAACAACTTGGAGCAACAGATATCGACCGAAAAGCAATTTTTGATTTGTATTGCGAAAACGAGAAAGGAGAAAAATTCATTGTTGAGCTTCAAAAATCAAAACAAAATTTTTTCAAAGACAGGACACTCTATTATTCGACATTTCCAATAAGAGAACAAGCTAAACGCGCCGACTGGGATTATGAACTGAAAGCAGTTTATACAATTGCCATTTTGGATTTTATATTTGATTCGGACAAAAACGAAGCTAATAAGTTTAGGTATGACGTAAAACTAACCGATACCGAAACCCGGAAAGTGTTTTATGATAAGCTGACTTTCATATATTTGGAAATGCCAAAATTCACCAAAACAGTTGAAGAGCTTAAAACCAGGTTCGATAAGTGGCTTTTTGTAATCAAAAATCTGAACAAATTAGACAGGATCCCCGACAAATTAAAGGAACAGATATTTGAAAAAGTATTTGAAACAGCCGAAATTGCAAAATTCACACCCGAACAAGTTCGTTCATATGAGGATAGCTTAAAATATTATCGTGATTTAAAAAATTCGTTAGACACAGCCAAGTATGAAGGTATTGTTGAAGGAATTGAAAAAGGAATTGCTGAAGGAATAGAGAAAGTTGCAAAAGAAATGCTTAAAGCAAAGGAAACTATCGAAAAAATAGTACTATTTACAGGTTTAACAAAAGAACAAATTGAAAAATTGAAATAGAATTACACCACACAACATACTATAAAATAGGCGCAATAATTGTAAAAAAAATGGTTATAACCCGGTTCAATTTTTCCTGGTTTGATTGGTTTGAAACCCGCAACCGCCATAGCATTTTATAAACCGAATTTTTATTATAAGTAAATGTAAGTATATAGATGAAATTGTATTGTTTTTTAATTTGATAAAAAAATGAAGCCGTTCGGATGATACTAAGCAGCCTCATTTTTTTAAGCCGAAAAAAATTATTGTTTGTCAAAAGCCCATTTTTCTTTCATTTCGCCCCACGACGAATTGCTCGATGATTCGATAAACATATTATTGTCGGCAAATGAAAATACTTCTTTTATTGAAATTTCACCACCATCTTGCATCGGTATTTTCGATTCAATAGTAAGTATTTTTTTATCGTCGGAGAAATTTGCAATTGATTTTTTCTTGGCATCCATCATCCCATCATTGATACATTCTTTACCGTCAAGTGTAATTTTTTCTTTAATAGTCATGTTTTGTCCTTGAAAATTCGAAAGGCGTTCAATGTTTATATCGTTTCCATTTTGGACAATAATTACTTCAGAAGGAGCCATGCTAAACTCGTTGTTAAGTGTGCTTTTTTCTTTATTAATTTTCCATTTTCCCGAAAAATTGGTTTGTGCACTTAACATAGTTACAAGGAACAAAAGTGCTGTTACTGTCATAGTTCTTTTCATAGTTTTAGAAATTAAGTTAGTTAAATGTAAGGAAATTAATTATTTATATTTATTTATCGGTACTAATGTACGACGATAGATGATTAGTTGGGCCATTTATATATTTTGGGTAATTTGGATACGAGCAAAGTAAATAACCGGCACCTTCGGGTTTTTCAACAATTCGACCATTAGTATCAATTGCCAGTGTTTTTGCCGGAGCCTGATTGTTTTCGACCCAATTCATCAAAAGGTTCATTTTATCGTCGGCATTTGGAGCAGGTATGTTTTTGGGTTCAATTTCGATGCCCTCGCCATTTACTTTATAACCTCGGCCAGCCAAACCATGACCACCTTGAGGAACAACAAATAAACGTGCAAATTGGTCAATTATGTTGCGCCCCATTTTATCTAATAACGATTGGTAATAGTCGAGTTGGGCACCGGGCGAAGCAATATTGTCGGCTGTGCCAATTGTAATAATAATTTTACCGCCGTTTTTATAAAACTCGGTAAGATCGGGGTTGGTTGAATCGAGCCACTCCGATAATTGTTTTCGGCGTTCGTTATATTTTCCTCCTTCAACATAATCAAGAGGGTTCGCCTTTAAATCTTGCATTAAAAACCCGGTAACTCCAAGTGTACCTAACGAGCCATGTTGGCGGGCATCGTCGGTAGCACCTTCCTGCCCCTTGTATCGTAGGCCTGTAATCATTCCAAAACCATCGGGTTCGGATGTTGGCAGCCACATTCCAAAAGTACTTAACCCGTTGGCCAGTGGTGTTGCAAATTTGTATGAGCTATATACAAACTCCATGGTTTTAATTTGTTCGTTGGTAAGCTTGGCCAAAACTGATTTATCATCGTTATTGGGATCGATATTATTGGGGGCTCGTAATGCTGCCCATGGGTCTTTTGGGCCTACACTATCGTTAATATTAAATATTGAACGCGCAGCCATGTAATTATTAATAATGCCGTCGGCAATACCATCAAGGGCATCGCATTGCCTTAAAAACTCAGCTCTAATGGCATTTGTTTTTGCCGGAGTTACCCAATTTTTTAATGGTTTTTCTTGAATTCGAATAAGTTCGGGAGCAAGCATTAAAGATGAAAAACTAACAATTGGAACATTCGAAATAATTCCGTTATAATCGTTTGGATACCGTTGCGCAACGGTAAGCCCTTCGCGGCCACCGTGCGAGCTGCCAACATAATATTTAAATTGAGGCTGTTTTCCATAAACGCGTTCCATAATAACCATTACAGCATCGTGGGTTTTTTTCATTTGCATATAGCCCATGTTCTTTATTGCTTCGTCGTTAAGTGCCCATTCGTCGCCCAATGTTGGCCCTGTGGCTAATGGTTTGCTTTGTGGGGCTCCCGGAAAACCCATTCCTCCAAACTGATGACCAGAGTCACTGCCATACAAAGCAAAGCCTTTAACAATCATTGGGTTATTTCCTTCGCGAACGGTAATGGTGCCGTTCATTCCGCCGCCACCAGCCTGCATTGAACGTTGTGACCAGCTTGCGGGTAAAAGTACCTTGAAATTAATTGGCCAACCATTAGTATCAACCGGAAAAATAGAGCCTTCAACAACGCCATAGGCAGGCGTAGCTTCAGTAGCTTCGACCCAACGAGGTTCATAAAGTATAACTGAACCAACCTGTTCACCAATTGCATTAACAGGAATTGATTTGCCAACCTTTGCCATGTCGGTTTTCGAAATTACAATATTGGTAAGTGTATTGTTTTGAGCAACAGTAATATTTAATGTAAATAGAAAAATTACAGCTAAATAAAGGAATAGTGTTTTCATAGTTTTTTTTATGTCATTAATGGTTTAATTTGATGTTAAAAATAGTAATTGGTTTAATTTAATGAAACATAAAACTTGAAATAAATTGAAAAATATTGATTATTTAAAAAAACCAATTTAATATATTGTTTTATGCAAGTAATTTTGAACTAAATAACAGATGTATAGTCTTTGTTATAATTTATTATAATTTTGAAACATGAATCTAATACTTTATTTACATAACAATTATAAACATTGTAGAACTTTAATTATGAACATTAAAAACAAAACACGAGTAACATTGATGAGCCTCGTATTTCTGGTAGTCGTTGTACTGCAAGGTTGCACAAATTCGCCTAACAGTAAGGTTGATGGTGTCGCCAATAGCGATAGTCAACATAGTATTGCGCCGTACTTTGTACAGGCCACAGCAAAAAAATTAGTTCCCGATGCCGACGGGTTTATTAAACGTTGGCTGCTATTAGAACCTATTAGTAAACCTAATCGTACCAACAGCGTATTTGTTGACAGCTACCTTAGAGAGGCTTTTTCAAAGGAGTATTTTGAAAACCAGTTCACTGCTCTTCCAAAAGATGGTGATAAGGTTACAGTAACTGTTCCTAAACTTCAGCCTGTTACTGATTATAGAATGCCTCAGGCTCATACCGCTCCTGCCGAACCCGAGATGGAAACTGTAGAATTAGAATGGCATGCACTCGAGAGTACCAATTTCAACGTAAAATTATTCAGGTTTGCTACTGGCCTCCAAAAACAAGAATACGGTGTATTGTTTTTGGCCGTAACAGTAATTAATAGCCCCGAAGATATTGAAAATGTTAGAATGGCTGTAGGATCAAACTCTGCATCAATGTGGTGGCTCAATGGTGAGGAAGCTCTTATCCTTTCGGGCGACCGACGTATGGTGATGGACGATTGCGTATCGAAACGTTTAACCCTGAAAAAAGGTAAAAATATTGTCAGGGGTGCAGTTATAAATGGTCCTGGTATGAGTGATTTCTGTGTTCGTTTTATCGATAAAAACGGCCAACCGGTAAGAAACATTACCATAAGTTGCGAATAAATTTTAGTCGAACATTATTTTCGAAAAATTACATTAAAAAAAGAACATCAGTGATAAGGAAATTTATCACACACGAACCCCGATAAACCGGGGCAAGCAATCTAACTATTATAATAAAATAAAAATAAACAAATGAAACATATAAATATATTGAGTACAATAGCCCTGTTGTCGATGTTTTATATTCAAACATCGATGGCTCAAATTGGCAAACCATTTATACACGACCCATCAACAATAATGGAATGCGACGGAAAGTACTATACGTTTGGAACCGGAAGAGGTGGTTTAATATCGGAAGATGGCTGGACATGGGACGGCGGTGGCGTTAGGCCCGGTGGCGGTGCTGCACCCGATGCAATGAAAATTGGAGATAGATACCTGATTGTGTACGGAGCAACAGGCGGTGGCTTGGGCGGCCGACATAAAGGGACTATACTAACCATGTGGAACAAAACACTGGATCCTAATTCGCCCGACTTTAAATACTCCGAAGCTATTGAAGTTGCATCGTCAGATGGTAATGAAGATTGCGATGCTATTGACCCGGGACTTTTGATGGATCCAAATGGCCGATTATGGTGTTCATACGGTACTTATTTTGGTTTTATCAGGCTTATTGAACTCGACCCAAAAACCGGTAAACGTGTTGAAGGAAACAAAGCAATTAACATTGCTATCGACTGCGAAGCAACTACAATGATGTACCGCAACGGTTGGTACTATCTACTCGGAACACACGGTACTTGCTGCGATGGTGCAAACTCAACCTACAATATTGTTGTTGGACGCTCGCGGAGTGTTACCGGCCCTTATGTCGATAACATGGGGCGCGACATGATAAAGGGTGGTGGCAAAATGGTGATTAAAGCCGGTGGAAGAGTAACCGGACCCGGCCATTTTGGACATATATTTATTGATGAAGGCGTTGAAAAAATGTCGTGCCATTACGAAGCCGACTTAGATCAAAGTGGCCGCAGCGTGTTGGGTATTCGTCCACTGTTATGGAAAAACGATTGGCCGGTTGCAGGCGATAATTTTAAAGAAGGAACTTACGAAATTGAATCGGAAAGAAAGGGTTATGCTCTTGAATTGGTAGTTGATTTTGTTCGCATGCAAGGCGGAATGCGAGGCTTTAACCACGATCCGAACGAACCTGTTGTTTCAATTCCTTCGCAACAGTTGGCCGATGTTTTCGATACCTGGCCAAAAGGTAATATTGGTGTACGAATTGGCGACTATATGTTCCGTCCGCACCAAAAATGGACTATCACAGCGGTTCCCGGAGCCGGTGGCTATCTTGGTGGACCGTATTACAAAATTGTAATTGCCGGAACCGACCGCGCCCTGGCCGCAACCACCGACGCCGAAGTTATTACAGTACCCCAATTTACAGGTGCTCCCGAACAATTGTGGCGAATTGAACAGCTAATTGACGGAACTTATCGCATTATGCCAAAACAAGTTCCTAATTCGACTGAACAATATGTACTATTTTCGATTGGCGATTGTACACCTACATTGGCTAAATATAATTTTAATAGCGACAATTCTAAATGGAATTTTAGAAATCATTAAGATTATAATAATTTAATATTAAAAGGGAGGCGCATTTGTTAAAAATGGGTCTCCCTTTTTTATTTATCAGAGTATTTAAATACAGTTTTTTGAGAGTAAAATTTTGGCTCTATAGGGGCACGAGATTTCTGCATTGACATTATTTTCGGCCGATATTTCGCACTTAACGGCTCGGTTTGCTCATCTGTAAAATAATTATGTTCAATATATCAGACTCATAACAGTGCTGTAGTTTGAAAAACAGATACAACATAATACTGAGAAAGAAAGATTGATTTTTAATTGAAAGGGAAAAAATTAGACGCAGCTATTGCATTTACTATTTTGCATTATGAAACTTTATGACGACAGAATACAAAACAAACTAATTGTATAATACAGAGAAGCAAAAGCGCAAATAAGGTCCCAATTGCTGCTATCTTAGCAAAAACTATATAGTTTGTATTCCATGCATATTGAAACCGCATCTTTGTAAACACCCATCGCCCATCATTATTGACCATAACTCCAGAAATTTGCAGAGGAAAAGTCATGCCCCAAACATCGATTTTTACAGTGCCAGGGAAAACAACATATGCCATATTATGACCGATAGTATCAACAAAAAGCCGATTTAAGTCAAAACGAACATCGCCCCAATATTTCCAGTCGCCCCAAAGTAAATTTGAAGCACCCTGTTTCCCTCTGAAAATTTCGTTTGGATTGGTGCCAAGAATAAAGATTGAAGTAGAGTCAATAGTGTTATTTATGCAATCATCGACTTTAGATACATCGCGCAATTTGTAGGCTTGCTGCAGTTTACTAATTGTTGCTGTGATTGATTTTATCTCAGATGAGGATGCTTTATTAAAAGGATAGTTTACCGTGCTATGTTTGGCTATATTTAGCATGAAGTAGATGAAAAGCCCCGCAAAAAGCAGAACAAACACTTTGATGATATTCGCAATAAGTTTCATATAATTTTTTTTTGGGGATAAGACTACTTAAATAAAACAAATGTTACAAAAGGGTGATAGAAAAATTTGATCTATATGCCAAACAATAGAATTAAACCATCAGTTATGATTTGCTTTAGCTTTGCCGAATTACGCTGCGCTCAAATACACTTTGTATCTTTTAATTACAAAGTGAACGTTCTAAAAAAGTGTCAATTACAAAAAGGCTGATGCGCAACAATGTACATAAAAAAAACAACCAAACTTATATGAAAAAGTCCAATGTCTGGTTGTTTATAAGTATTAAAATAATATCTACAGAGCTTTATCAAAACTGAAATCAACTATACTAATAATATTCAAAACTCCTGTTTTCAATCAGTTTGCATTATCCATTTTAAGGCATCTTCAACGCTTTCAAAATAATTATTAATAACCAATTGTGAATTGTTAAGTTTTTTTACAAAATTATCAACCGAAAATTTCGAAAATACATCTTTCGGAACTATTATAGCGTGTAACATCTGTCCATGTACTTTTGCATGTTCTGTGCATCTGTCAACTCCATGCGTCTGCCCTTGTGGACTTAATCCCGAGTGATTCCTTGTATCTAATATCAGGTTTTTTGCCCCTTTTTTTATCATAAGTTTCAATACCTCTTCAAGCAATTTCGAAAAAAGCTCAAAATTTGTATAGCCATTCCATGTTTCCAAAATGCAACTTGCTTTTGGATAATATGTTAGTTTCAAACTTGGGTGATTAAAAATTTCTTCTGATTCCATATTTAGTTTATTTAGTTATAATGACAGGTGTAATTTCATTCTTTTTTTAGATATTTCAAAATCATTAACTAAAACATTTTTATTGATTTATTGCAACTTGCATATTTATTGTCTCTACCTATAAAATAACAGCTATTTAGTAGTACAACATAAATTGCAGAGCAAATACAAAAACACCTATCGTATTTATGATATAATTATTGGGTTATTCAAATTTACACCTAAATTGAACGGTTTAAGCAAGGTAAATAAAGGCATTAAATAAATATAAAGCCAATAAATACAGAGTTTGTTGTTTTTAACTAACTAATTGAATTAATAAGGCTTACAAAGTATAAATTGTTACTAATACCCAAATTGAGCTATTCGCTCAATTACAAATAATCTAAACTATTTTATTTAAGTTTTACCCCTATACCAATTTGCGAAATACTTGCAATAAAGTAATTTGGTCCAATATGAAAATTTAATGGCATTATTTCATATACTATACGGCTGTTTTTGGGGTTTACTCTAACCCCACCACCAAAAAAAGCTCCAAAATTCCAATGGCTAAAATACTCAGAATTTATATCGGCCGGCGGATAACCACCTGTACCTAAAAGCCCTTTAGTATTATTTATAACGCCACCGGCTCCTATTGTAATCGAAAAAGCTTTATATTTTAGTAAATCAAAATACACAACTGTTTCTAAATTTATCGAATTAAACCATTGGTCGCGAACATCTTGAATAAATTTTGCATTATAATATCCAACTGTTAAATTAGGGTTTAACCTAAACCTATGGTTATAAAAACTATGTTGATACCCAACCGATAATATTCCGCCCCCGCCAGTATGCTTTAAACCATCGCAAACGCCTACGCCAATGCAATATTTTAATGTATTTTTTGAAAATTCTTTGTCCTGCCCTTTTACCATTATAACAATAAAAAACAAAATAATTAGTAGGCCATTCTTTATTTTTAGTATCATTAATATTTTTTTTATTGGTTTACAATAAGTTACAATAATTGTTTCTATCACCCAAACTGAGCTATTTGCTCAATCAATTCTGGTTTTGTAAATATTTCACTACGCTTTGTAAGTAAAACATAACAAAATCTAAACCGAGGTTATACATAACTAATGCG
>CAZJCR010000122.1:0-1108 GCA_964544385.1 uncultured Bacteroidales bacterium | reverse complement strand
GTAATAAAATTTTTAACGATATTTTTTGAGCTAAATATTATGCTAAAAAAAGTATCTAAAAATATAAATTTTGATACTAAAATTAGTATAAATTATTTTATTTTTATGCAATAAAACCAACACAAAACATACGCGCAACAGTAATTTTTTACAACAATTAGTTTTTCGTTAATAATAAATTATGATTAAAAATACCTTACAAACTTTAACCATTGCAATAGTTTTATTTATCCCTAACTTTATTATTGCCCAAACCGATACAACAAAATATCCAGTTTTTGATTTAATATTTGAACCCGGGGTGTTTTTTCAGCAAAGCGATGATTACAAAACACTATATAACTCAAAATCGAACTTTAACTTTAGTATAGGAACAAAAATAGGAATGTCGAATTGGAATTATTTTCCATGGATAAAGTATTCAGGATACAGAACAAATTTCGATATTAAAAAAGTATCTAACAATAATATCGATACAATGTTATATGCAAAACGCAACCAAATATCGCTTGGCATTATTAGCCCGATAAAAATAAGTAATAATAACTATTTACAACTAAAATGCGGGGCATCGTACAATTTTATAACCGAGCAATCTACCCAACTTTATGCCGAACCTATAGGCTTTATTATGGCATTCGGATACCTGAAAAAATTATCGAAATACATTAATTATTACGTTGATATTAATTACGATTATGCAAAAATAAAAAGTCAACATAAATTTAACAATTAGAGTGGTTTTATTGTAAATTTTGGAATTAGCCTAAATATTGCCATTGAATAAAACCAACAATAACATTTACTTATTTTAAACAATTTACTTAATAAAAAATTAAGTCTAAAAAATAAATTGATACATAAATACCTATTAAAAATATTATTAAAGCCTGCCACACTCAACTAAATGTTTATAAAACATATTTTATTATTTTATTTTATGCCTTGTAATTAGTAAATTACCTACTTACACCCAAATTGAGCGATTCGCTCAATCGATTTAAATTTTGTAAGTATTTTATTAACATAAAAACAAATAACACTATGGGCGAGAAAAAAATAATAGTTATAGGAGGCTCGGCAGCCGGTCCAAAAGCAGCATCAAAAG
>CAZJCR010000121.1:0-11782 GCA_964544385.1 uncultured Bacteroidales bacterium | reverse complement strand
GTTAGGTTTTACTTTCAAAAAGGCTTTGTTTAGTGTCTTACGGGGTTTTAAGTATTGTAATTCCATAAATAATAATGCAAATGTTTGATAATAACCACAAATATACAATTATCGATGGGCGGGTTGTCAAAAAAAAAGTAAAACTATTTTCGTATTTTTTACCTGTTGGTTGCACCAAAAAGATATGCATAAGTAATATATAACGGTTGTGTTTTAGGGCTGCGTTCTTGTGCACCGACAAGAATTTTTGAAACGATAATCAAATCTTTGCATATTATCCTAATTGAGCAATTCGCTCAATTAGGGTAATAATTAAAAAAGCCACCCATAGGTGGCTTTTTTTATTGTTATGAACCAAAATCGTCGTATGCAACCATTTCGGTTGGTACACCAAGGTCGTATAGCATTTTGTTAACGGCACTGTTCATCATTGGCGGGCCGCAAAGGTAATATTCAACATCTTCGGGGGCATCGTGTTTCGATAAGTAATTATTTTGTATTACCTGATGGATAAACCCTGTTGGTCCGGTCCAATTGTCTTCGGGCAATGGTTCCGACAATGCAAGGTGCCATTCAAAGTTAGGGAATTCGGCTGCAATAGTATCAAATTCTTCTTTGTAAAAAACCTCTTTCATTGAGCGTGCGCCATACCAAAATGTAGTTTTGCGTCCGGTTTTAACTGTTTTAAATAAATGGAAAATATGCGAGCGCATAGGAGCCATACCGGCACCACCGCCAATAAACATAATTTCGTTTTGCGTGTCTTTAATAAAAAACTCGCCGTAAGGCCCCGATATTGTAACTTTATCGCCTGGTTTACGCGAGAAAATAAACGATGAGCAAATGCCGGGATTAACATTCATAAACTGGTTTTTTGCCCTGTCCCATGGCGGGGTTGCAATACGTATGTTTAACATAACAATATTACCTTCGGCCGGGTGGTTTGCCATCGAATAAGCCCTGAAAGTAGGTTCGGGGTTTTTCATTTTCAGGCTAAACAGTCCCATTTTTTCCCAATCGGCTTTAAATTTATCGTCGATAACCATTGAGCTGTAATCGACATCAATTTTAGGTACGTCAATTTGTATGTAGCCTCCCGATTTAAAATCGAGAGTTTCGCCTTCGGGTAATTTAACAACAAATTCTTTAATAAAAGTTGCCACGTTACGGTTCGACACAACTTCACATTCCCATTTTTTAATACCAAGTATCTCTTTGTGGACATGCATTTTAATGTCTTCTTTAACTTTAACCTGGCAAGCTAACCTCCAGTTGTTTTGTTGTTCTTTGCGGGTAAAAAAGCCGGTTTCGGTAGGTAAAATCGAGCCGGCGCCATCGGTAACCTGGCATCGGCACATTCCGCAAGTGCCGCCACCGCCGCAAGCCGACGGTAAAAATATTTTATTATTGCCTAATGTCGATAAAAGTGAACTGCCTGGTTCAACTGTTAATGTTTTTTCGCCATCGTTAATGTCGATAGTAACCTCACCGCTTGGTGTGAGTTTCTTTTTGGCGTAAAGCAAAACCGACACTAATAGCAAAACTACCAGTAAAAATATTAAAATACTGGCACTTATAATTATTCCGTTTGTTGCTAAAATCATATCAAAAATTTTCAGTGGTTGTCTATAATTTAATGCCCATAAAGCTCATAAACGCGAAACCCATAAGGCCTGTAATAATAAAAGTTATGCCTAACCCGCGCAATGGGGCAGGTATGTCGGAGTAGCGTATTTTTTCGCGTATTGCAGCTATGCCAACAATTGCCAAAAACCAGCCAACACCCGAGCCTAAACCAAATACAGTGGCTTCGGCAATGCTGTTATAAGCGCGTTCTTGCATAAATAATGAGCCGCCTAAAATTGCACAGTTCACGGCTATAAGTGGCAAAAATATACCAAGCGATGAGTATAATGTTGGTGAATATTTTTCAACTATCATTTCAACTAATTGTACAATCGATGCTATAACGGCAATAAACATAATAAAGCTTAAAAAGCTTAAGTCGACAGTTTTAAACGAATCGCTAAGCCAGGCTAAGGCGCCTTCTTTAAGTACAAAGTTCTCGAGCAGGTAGTTTACTGGTATTGTTACCCCTAATACAAAAATTACTGCAATACCAAGGCCAACCGATGTTTTTACGGTTTTTGACACTGCAATGTATGAACACATGCCAAGGAAATAGGCAAAAATCATATTGTCGATAAATACCGACTTTACAAATATGTTTAATAAGTTTTCCATGTGTTGTTATTTTTTTTCGATTAGTTCACTATTGCGGCTACGGTGTATCCAAATAATTACACCAATTATAATTAGTGCCATTGGCGATAGTACCATTAGGCCGTTGTTCTCGTAAAAGCCGCCGTTTTTTATAAACCAGGCTTCGGGTATTATTTTAATTCCAAATATTGAGCCCGAGCCAAAAAGTTCGCGAACAAAAGCTACTACCATTAAAATTATGCCATAGCCAAGGCCGTTGCCAATGCCGTCTAAAAACGACGGCCAAGGTTTATTGCCTAAGGCAAAAGCCTCGAGCCGGCCCATTAATATACAGTTGGTTATTATTAAGCCTACAAATACCGACAGTTGTTTGCTAATGTCGTAAACAAAGGCTTTTAAAAATTGGTCGACAATAATAACCAAAAAGGCAACAACTACAAGTTGTACAATTATTCGTATGCGGTTTGGTATTGTATTGCGCAATAGCGAGATAATAACATTTGCAAGTGCTAAAACCGATATTACTGAAACTGCCATTACAAATGCCGGTTTCATTTTTACGGTAACCGCCAACGCCGAACAAATACCTAAAACCTGAACAATAATAGGGTTTTCGCTACTTAACGGATTAAAAATCAGTTTGCGGTTTTTTGGTGAAAACAATTTTTCTTTTTCACTCATAACTAATGGTTTTTATTTTTTAAAAAGTTTTGATAAAGGCTTAAATTGTCGTAGAGCATGGCTTGAAGCCCTTTGCTGGTAATTGTTCCGCCCGATATAGCATCTACACCGTGCAGGTTTTCGGGTGTTGTTCCACCTTTAACCACTTCAATCGACACAAATTTACCGGTGCTGTCGAATATTTTTTTTCCGTTAAACGGGGTTTGAAACCATCGTTGGCTTATTTCGGCGCCTAATCCCGGGGTTTCGCCTTTATGGTCAAAGTTGGTGCCGTAAATTGTGTTCATGTCGCTTTGTAAAGCAACATAACCCCAAATTGGTCCCCAAAGGCCTTTGCCCCTTATTGGCAGTACATATTTCAGCGAACCGTCGTCGTCGGTACATTCAAACACGGGTAAATAACGTTGGTTGGCTGGTTTGTCAATTTCTTTGCCAAGGTCAACTTCAAAGGCATTAACTCCGTCAATGGTTTGTCCATTGCTGTTTATAACGTAGCTTTTTGTAACGTATTTGCTGTATTGTTGCTCAATGTAAGCTGTTTTGTCGGTAGCTTTGTCGGCATCTAAACCTTTGTTTATCGATGTTAATATGTTCGATTTTTTTTCGATTTCGATATTTTTATTTTGGAAAGGTTTTAATGCTATTGCAGTAATTGACAGAATTGCTGCAACTAATACTACCATAATGGCAGCATATATAAAAGTATATGAGTTGCTGTTTGTGTTCATTTTTTTATGCTTTTACGGTTAACCGTTTCAAACGGCGTTTAATATTTGCCTGCACAACGTAATGGTCAATAAGCGGGGCAAAAACGTTCATTAATAAAATAGCTAACATCATGCCTTCGGGGTAAGCTGGGTTTATAACCCTTATTAGTATTGCAATTACGCCAATTAAAAAGCCATAAATGTATTTGCCGGTATTTGTTTGTGCTGCCGATACCGGGTCGGTGGCCATAAAAACAATGCCAAAGGCAAAACCACCAATAAGCAGGTGTTGGTAAGCGGGCATTTGCATAAATACATTTGTTTGTGAGCCTGCAAAATTAAAGAGTAAACCGGTTATTAACGCGCCGGCAACCCCCGCGAGCATAATACGCCAGCTTGCTACGCCTGTAAATAATAGTATTGCAGCTCCAATTAGTATAGCCAGTGTCGATGTTTCGCCAATGGAGCCTGGTATAAACCCAAAAAACATGTCGGCGGTACTGGGTAAATTCGATATGTTACCTGCGGCGGCTTCGGCTAATGGTGTTGCGCCCGAGTATGCATCGGCTTTTTCGGCTATCCAAACTGCATCGCCGCTCATGTGCGATGGGTACGAAAAGAAAAGGAAAGCACGTGCTGTAAGTGCTGGGTTTAATATATTCATACCTGCGCCGCCAAAGGCTTCAACTGCAATTATTACGGCAAATGCTGTTGCAATGGCAACCATCCATAAAGGTACATTTACCGGCATTATAAGCGGAATTAGTATGCCGCTTACAAAAAAACCTTCTTTAACTTCGTGTCCGCGCATTTGGGCAACTGCAATCTCGATTCCTAAGCCTACTACGTATGAAACTATTATAATAGGTAGCACTTTTAAAAAGCCATACCAAAATGTTGGCCAAAAAGCAGCTGTTTCGTTAACCGACAAAAAGTGCTGGTAACCAACGTTCCACATTCCAAAAAGTAAAGCGGGCACGGCAGCAACAACTACCATTATCATTGCCCTTTTTGAGTCGATATTGTCGTGAATGTGTACACCGTTTTGCGATGTTTTGTTTGGTACGAACAGGAACGTTTCAATAGCATCGAAAAATGAATGAAAGGCGTGTAGCTTTCCGCCTTTTTCAAAATTCGGCTTTATTTTGTCTATTGTTTTACGTATTTTATTCATAATGTTATTAATAAATTTCTTACTTGTTTGGGTTGTCGTTATTTTGTTTCGCGTATCATAAGTTCAATGCCTTGTTTAAGTATTTTTTGTACTGGTATTTTTGATGTACAAACAAATTCGCATAGGGCAAAGTCTTCTTCGGCAACCTCGTATATGCCTAATTGTTCCATTTGGTCAATGTCTTGTGCCAAAATTGCTTTAAGCAAATAAACGGGGTAAATGTCCATTGGTAGTACTTTTTCGTACTCGCCTGTAAAAACAAATGGGCGAATACCTCCGTGCAGGTTGGCGTTTATGTTGTATTGTTTTTTTGCAAAAAAGCCCGATAAAAATGTGCGCGATGTGCTGAATTTTTTAAACCCTGGTAATGCCCAGCCAAACATTTCGTAATCGTTGCCCTCGGGTATAACTGTTATTTGGTTGTGATAAAAACCTAAAAAGCCATCTTTCGAAATTTTTATACCGGTAAGCGGGTTACCGCTTATGTAGCGTAAGTGGCCGTTTGTAATGTTATTGCTGGTGAATAGTTTTATGCTGGCACCTATAATAGTTTTGTAATACCGTGGTTTTAGTATTTCGGAACCGGTTACTGCAATTGTACGCGAAGCATCGAAAATACCTTTTGTAAACAGGCGGCCTATAATTAGAACGTCTTGTGGGTTAATGTGCCAAACAACTTCGCCTTTGTTAACCGGGTTAATATGGTGTATTTGTATGCCAACATTGCCTGCCGGGTGTGGGCCGGTAATTGTGTTAAGTTCAACGCCTTTTACTGCCTGATATACTTTACTTATGTTGCAACTGCCATTTACTGTAAGGTTAACTGCCCCATCGGTAAGTTTTTTAAGTACATCAATACCTTTCTGAAAAAGTTGTTCCTGGCCAATTAATATAAAATCGTAATCGGGGGCAAGTGGCGAGCTGTCGAAACCCGAAATGAAAATGGCTTTTGGCTTATCGTTTGGGTTTGCAATAATGTCGAACGGCCTTTGGCGTATTAACGGCCAAATGCCCGACTCAATAAGCAGTTCGGTAACTTTTTGGCGGTCAAGGTTTGCTAAGTCGCCTGTTTCAAACTTGCGGTACTCAATATTGTCGTCGGGTTCAATTATAAACTCCAATATTTTTCGGCGTTCGCCACGTAGTATCGACTTTAAAACGCCGCTTACCGGAGCGGTAATTTTTATGTCGGTACGGTACTTGTCGGTAAATAAAACGTCGCCGGCTAAAACTTTATCACCCTCTTTTGCTACAGGTTTAGGTGTTAAATTTGTAAAGTCGGTTGGTCTTATTGCGAATAAACTGCCCTGGTATGGTACTTGGGTAGTTAATTTTTCGGCTACCCCATTTAACGGGATATTAAGCCCTTTTTTAATTTTTATCTTTTGTGGCATATTGCTATTATATGATTAAAAGAATTTGCAAAGATATTATTTTTTAGCCCTTTATTGTTTTATGGCTTTATTTATAGGCTAATATTACCTGTTTTTTGTTTTTTTGTTTGAAAGTGCAAATGTATTTATCATTTGTTTTTATTGGTACTTAAAATGATTTTTTTTTTGAATTATTTTTATAATCTGTTTTTTTGTTGTCAGGGGTTGTTTTAATAATATGTTTTTTTGTGTTAGTTTGTAAAAAGCTTAAAATATTTTAAATGACAAACTGCATATCTAAAATTTTTATAACAGTATATCTTGTAATTAGTTCACTAACTTTTTGTGTTGGTCAGCAAAACTTAAATATAGCAACTGTGCGCATGTATGTTGCAGGTAACGAGCAGGCTTACCCTTATATACAGCTTAATACCAACGAACAAGTTATGCTCGAGTTTGACGAGCTTAGCAATAACGCTTTGAATTTTAGTTATAAAATTACTCATTGCAATTCAAACTGGGAGCCGTCGTTATTGCAGTTCGATGAGTATATTGACGGGTTTGAAGTTAACCGGGTTGATGATTACAGTTTTTCGCGTAACACTTTAGTACCTTATGTTAATTACCGTGTTGCCTTGCCAAATAACGATGTAAAATTTTTGGTGTCGGGTAATTATATAATCGAGGTTTTTTGCGACGACTATACTGATAAAGGTGCTGTTATTGAGTCGCGGTTTTCTGTTTATGAGCCTTTATGGCAGATAAGAGCAAAAATTACTCGTCCGTTAAACGGTAATTATGCCCAAACCGGGCACGAGCTAAGGTTTACAGTAAATTATCAAAACACAGTAATTAACGACCCATTTGCCGAGGTTAAAGTAGTGGCTTTGCAAAACAACAGGAGCGATGCTGTTATCGATAATTTTAAGCCTGCTTTTGTAAGGCAAAACGAGCTTGTTTACGGTGTGGCCGGCGACTATGTTTTTAAGGCGTTTAACGAGTTCAGGCTTTTTGATACTCGCGATACACGGTTTGCCGGTAATAATATTAACGATATTAAATTTTTTAATAACCAATATCATTTTAAACTAAATACCGACGATAGCCGTGGGCATAAAAGTTATTTTACCGATAAAGACATGAATGGTGCTTTTGTTATTTATGCCAATAACCAGTACGATTATAATGTAACTGCCGATTATGTTAATGTTTATTTTAGCTTAAAACCCTTAGGTGTGCCCGACAACGGGCAGGCGTTTGTTACCGGTAGTTTTAGTAACTATAGTTATAGCAATAATTACACTATGGAATTTAATAATAAAACCGGCCTTTACGAGAAAGTATTATTGCTAAAACAAGGTTACTATAATTATATGTATTGTTTTAAAAGTTTTTTTACCCAAAGTTACGATTGTAGCGAATTTGAAGGGTGTTATTATGAAACCGAAAATAATTATGTGATACTTGTTTATCACAAAGCTTTTGGAGCGCGTTACGAGCGTTTAACAGGTTTTACTGTTGTAAACTCGCGGGGTTATTAATTTTAGCAATTTTATTTTTAAGTAGTAATGTTTGTAGCAATTGGTCGAGTTCGGCTGGTTTAATGCCGCGTTTAATAATATTACCGTCGGGGCCAATTAATATAGCGTGTGGTATCGAGTTTACACCGTAAAGTTTTGCAGCACTATTGTTCCATGCATTCAACTCCGACACTTGTTGCCATGCTAAAGCATCGGCTTTTATCGCATTGGTCCAGGCTTTCTTATCTTTATCGAGCGAAACTCCCAAAATATCGAAATTTTTATATCTGTATTTATTATAAAGTTTTACTAATTGCGGGTTTGCTTTGCGACATGGCGGACACCACGATGCCCAAAAGTCGATTAATAGATATTTACCTTTATAGCTGTTAATACTTATATTATTGCCGTTTGTATCGGTCTGTACAAATAACGGCGCAGGCATACCTGGCTCTAATGTGCGTAAAATATCAATTCGTTTTAAAATGTTTTGAGTGTATTGTGAGCTTAATAAATTAGGCTCGAGTAGGTTAGCGTGCTCAACTAACCCGTTTAACCCCAAATTGTAAAGCAAGTAGCGGTTTATTATGTATGCCGATACTACCGACGTGTTGTTTTGTACAATAAAACTTTTTGTTAAATCGGTTTTAATGTTTTCAATTGAGTCCATCTGGTTTTCGTAATTAACCAGAGTTTGCTCGTTATTGCAATTTTTGTATAAAATATAAATGCTGTCGACAATATTATTGTATGGTTCAACTAATTTGTTATAGTTTAAATAGGTTAAATGGCTTTGCGAACCGGTTATTTCAACATTATCAAGGCTGTCAATATGGCCATTAATATTAATAGCCGAGTTCTCAATAAAAAATGGTAATGTATTATTGTCGTCAATTTTCAGGTTAACCATTTCGCAATTTTCAACTGTGCCTTTAAACTTAAAATCGTTTAAAACAACCATTGCCGAATCGAAATTTATCAGGTTGCCATTAACACGCTTTTGTAAATATACTTTTGACGGCACTTTGCCGTTTAATTTGCCTTTTATAATGTAATGATTGTTTGTTTGTTTACACGATAGCGAAACTAAAACAACGGCTAAAAAAAGTAAATATCGATGCATAAGTTTATGTAATAAATTTTAACACGGTTCAAATATATAAATCAAAAACTATAATTAGTTTAAAAAAACACTTGTGTTTAATGTTTTTATTTAACTGGTTTACTGTAAATACACAAGTCAATAACAATTTTCGGGTTGTAGGTATTTTTTTAATGTTTCAAATTTTACCTAAGTAAAGCTTTTGTTGCAAAGCAAACAAGCACTTTGCTTAGGCATAATCACTATTTAAACATTGTTGTCTTTCACAAACGTAGTGCAATAAAAGGCTTACAAAGTCTTTATTGTGAGCGGAAATTGCTCAATATTGGTCTAAGCAAAAGCTTTGCTAATTATCGGGTTTGGCAAAGCTGTCGATAACAACAGCGCAGGTTGCATCGCCGGTTATGTTAAGCACTGTGCGCAGCATGTCAAAAATACGGTCGAGCGCAAAAAGCAAAGGCAAGCCAATAACAGGTATATTTGCCGATACCAAAACTGCTACTACCAGTAAAGTGGGACCTGGAACCCCGGCCTGGCCTATTGAGCCAATTGTTGCTGTAAGCATAATTGCAACGTACTGTCCCCAATGTAGTTCAATACCAAACATTTGTGCAAAAAATACAGCCACGGTGGCGTAATATATCGATGTGCCGTCCATATTAATTGTAGCTCCAAGCGGTAAAATAAACGAGCCGGTTTGTTTTGATACCCCAAGTTTTTCTTCGCAAACTTCCATTGTTACAGGTAATGTTGCCATCGACGATGATGTTGACAAAGCTACAATTTGAGCCTTGAACATCTCGGTAAAAAATTTACGTACCGGCATTTTGGTAAATGCTTTAAGCAGAGCCGGGTAAACTAAAAACATATGTACAAAAATGCATACGGTGTAAACAATGGCAAGTTTTAAAACAAGCATCAACATATCAAAACCAAAAGTACCAATACTATCGGCCATAAGGCCAAATACTCCTAATGGCGCAGTGTACATAACAATCTTTATCATCCATGTTAATGGCTGTGTAATATAATCGCAACCGCGTATTACAGCCTCGCGTTTATTGCCTGGTAGTGTCGAAACGGCAATACCAAACAGCAGGCAAAAGAAAATTATTTGTAATATATTGCCCGATACCAGCGACTCAAATGGATTGTCGGGTATAATGGATAAAACGGTGTCCCAAAAGCCGGGTTGCGGTTGGTTTGTTAGGTTTGCTGAGCTAAACATGTGTTGTACCTGGGTTATGTCGAGCCCAATGCCGGGTTTAAATATTACGGTAAGTAATAGTCCAAAAAATACAGCAATAGCTGTTGTGCCTATGTAAATTGCAAAAGTACCTATGCCAATTTTACCTGCCGATTTTGTTGCGCCAAGCGATGCAGCCCCCGATACTATCGATACTGCTACTAATGGCACTACAAGCATTTTAATTAGTTTTATAAACAAAACCCCTAATGGCGCAAAAATTGAGGCTTTGTCGCCTAAAAATATGCCGGCTAAAATACCCAGTAGCATGGCTACAATAATTTGGAAACCTGTGTTTTTTAAAAGTTTTATCATTAATAAAGGTTATTAAATAGGCAAATAATATTTACTGTTTTTACTAAAATTTAACAATGTAAACATAACAATAAATATTTTCCAGGTCAATTGTGTTTGATACTTTATTAAAATTCATGTAGGTTTGTGGCAAATAGTTAAAGTAAGTTACTCATGCGCGGTTTATTAGTATTTTGTATAATAATTTTACAGTTTATTTTGGTTGCAAACGGACAAAAACGTAAGGGTATACCTCCCGAAAAACCTGTTTTAATTATAGGTATTGTAATTGAAGATATGCGTTACGATTATCTTTACAGGTACTGGTCTAATTTTACCGATAATGGTTTTAAAAAACTTATCGACGAGGGAATGTTGTGCCGCAATGCATGTTATAATTATATGCTTACGCAAACATCGCCCGGAATGGCTACAATAGCCACTGGTTCGGAGCCCTACGCTCATGGTATTGTTGCCGACCAGTGGTTTCAAAATTTGCAGGGCAAACCAATTGGTTCAGTTCACGACGCGGCTACTAAACCAATTGGTTCGGCCGAGATGGTACATTGCTGCTCGCCACGTAATTTGTTAACAACAACCTTTACCGACGAACTAAAATTGTTTAACAATAGTAATTCAAAAGTTATTGGAGTGTCGTTAAACCCCGAGAGTGCTATTTTACCGGTTGGCCACGCTGCAAACTATGCTTTTTGGTTTTGCGACAAAACCGGGAACTGGGTTACAAGTAGTTACTATGCCGACAGTTTGCCAACGTGGGTTAATAATTTTAATACTAAAAAATTTGCCGATATTTATATACAACGCGAGTGGCTCCCCGATTTATCGTTAACTAAATACCGCGCGGGGAGCATATCTGGTAGTAATTCTAACGCTGGCTTTAGTTCCGACAACAAAACATTACGTAAAATATCATCGCTTTTGCGAAAAGATAACCCGTATTCAAATTTGTTCTCGTCGCCATTTGGTATTAACCTTGTTAAAGATTTTGCTATTTCGGCCATTATTGACGAAAAACTTGGAGCCGACGACATTACCGATTATTTATCGGTATGTTTTTCGGCAACTGCAAATGTTGGCAGGTTTTGTGGGCCAAACAGTATCGAACTTGAAGATTTATACATTAAACTCGATAAAGAAATAGCCCATTTCATAGAATTTATTAACGATACATTCGAGAAACAAAACGTGTTAATTTACCTAACATCGGACCATGGCTCGCCTTACCACCCCGACGAGTTAAAAAACATGCGTATACCATCGGGGCAATTTAATTCCGACAGGGCTGTTATGCTTTTGGGAACATACTTAAATGCTGTTTACGGAAAAGGCAAATGGGTTTTGGGATACCACAACAAACAAATATATCTTAACCGCCAGTTAGTTGACGATTCGCAACTTAAATTAACCGATGTGCAAGAGACTGTTGCTAAATTTATGATAC